>DDJQ01000134.1:0-226 GCA_002339125.1 Alteromonadaceae bacterium UBA2620 | reverse complement strand
ATGTACTCTGACCCCTTGATTATAGGAGGTGGAGTTGGGCCATAAGCCGGGTTCTGTTCTCTTACGAGTGGCAATCATTCCTCTAGGCCAGCAATCGCTCACTGGCTCAAGCAACCTACCCGCCTCCCGTGCGGGCCGCACGTATTGGAGGCCTATTTGGTCTTGCTCCGGGTGGAGTTTACCGTGCCACAAACTGTTGCCAGTTGCGCGGTGCGCTCTTACCGCA
>DDJQ01000111.1 GCA_002339125.1 Alteromonadaceae bacterium UBA2620 | reverse complement strand
CAATTTAGCAGAACATAGCCTTCTTTAAAGAAATCCTTGTCGAAGTCCGGGTCGTTAATGTGAATGTATGAAGCCTGCGAAAATGCCGAAACCACCTTGTGAGCTGAGTGAGTAACGTAGTCTGCACCGGCATTGATGGCTGAGTACTCGCGGTATTGCGGATGAAACAGCGAGTAAGCAAACCAGGCTTCATCAATAAACACCTTAATGTCGAACTGGTGAGCGTAATCTACAACCTGCTTTAAATCGGTCAGCAGGCCATCGTAGGTGCAGCCAGTCAGTACTATTAGTTTGGCGTCTTTATTGTCGCTGATAAACGCCTTTAGCTGACTCAGCGAAGGCGGCGCAAAAATACCGTATTTAGGATCCAGAATGCTGTCGAGATACAGGGGCAGGGCACGGGCCTGCACAATACCGTAGTGCACGGATTTATGGCAGTTTCGGTCTATGATAACCTTATCCCCTTCCCGTAGCAGGGTTTGCAGGATAATTTTATTGGACGTGGAAGAGCCGTTAGTCACAAAGTATGAGTGTTTAACCTCAAAGGTATTAGCTACCAGGTTTTGTGCTTTACCGATGGCGTTGGTGCCGTCTGATAATGAGCCTAAAGAGTCCACACTGACCGACAGATCACTGATAAACATGTTGCGGCCAAAGAACTTATAAAAGTCGTTGATGTAGCTTGAGCTGCGGAAACTGGCACCACCACTGTGACCCGGCGTGTGCCAGGAATCGTTGGTTTCTACCGCATATTTCTTATAGGCCGTCCAGAATGGCGTTTCGCTGCGATCGTCAAAGTCATTGATAATATACGCCAGGCATGACTCCGGATCCGAAGCGATGTCGTGCAGCGCAAAAAACGCTTCAATTTTGCTCGAGCAACTGACGATATCAAACCCCACCTCATCTTCGCCGGTAACATACACAGGGACTTCCAGGCGACGGGATTTAATCGCATCAATTATGGATGAGTCGGCAACGGCGTCGCCCAGGGTTTCCCAGCTTAGTAACACCGCCTGAATATCGCCATCGTTGTCGAGCTCGGTGACTGCCGCTGACTCAGAGTTAACCGCCAGGAACTCTAATGACAAGTCGTTGCGGTCGAGTACCGAGACCACCGATTCCAGGTACTGCTGAGTGGTAATCAGGCGGGGTTTATTGTGATCGATAATCAACACTTTTAAACAGGGTGTCGCTGTCACTGGGGATCCTTCTTCGATGATTGGAAAGTTTTTTAAACCAGAGCAGTAATAATCTGGTGCAGTTGTTTGAGCGTAATATACGCTATTTTTTATGCATGAAAAGCGAACAATGCAAGACACCAATAAAAAGCTTAAACGGGCTTCAGGCTTGTTGAGAATGATGCTGAAACCGAAGGGTTATAAACTCTGCGAGCCTGACTACCGCCATGCCAATTTCGATGTTCATTATGCCCTGGTGTATATCATTGGCGGTCATGGTTGTACCCAGACCACAGCGCACATAAAAGGCATCATCAGGCGTTGCGGTGGTTAGCGCGATGCGCTTCCATAAGCTGGTGAGGTAGTGTTCAACTGAATGCGTAATCCAGGCTCAGGTATTGGCGTCGTTGGGCTCAAATACAGCCCGGCTTAGCCACTTCTGCACCGATTCTTGTACGATGTTGACCAAACGCCGGGTGCTGATGTAACGCCATTCGTTATCATTACCGGCCAGCGTCCGAGATCCCCCGGCCAAGCGAAAAGAGAGGGGAAGTGAGGTTTAAAAACTAACGTTTAGTTATCAGGCCGCAATACTGCAGAACTGATATATCCGGGTAAATGCTGGCAGTCGCTGTCTGACATAGTGATAGTGGTGCTGGCTCCCTGGGAGCTGAGCTTGTTCATAAATCACCTTGCAGCGTGGCTTTGCATGTATTCGCCTGAAAATCAATAAATCGTAGCGCGGCGATCTCCGCCAGAATACCCAAAATCACAATTAGCGCTATTACCGTAAACCATGTTGTTCTATGTTTAATCTCATCCTCAATGAAAATGCCAGGCTCTTAATTAACATTACTCTTAAGCCTTTATCTGGCTTCGCCGGACTGCCCCTCTATTCATGCGGGAGGCGTCAAACGGCAACGTTAATTCTGCAAGCGGTATTCAACAAGCGGGCAATAGCAAGTTTGTAACTGCCCGACTAACCCGGTAGATTGATATAAGAGGATTTAAAAAGGACTATTATGCCAGGCACTCCTACCTACAATGTAGTGGTCTTCGCTCATAACGAAGCGCGACGGATTACGCGCTGCCTGGAAAGTATACTCTCTCAGTCTGATGAGGGACTGCAGCATATTTACGTGTTGGTCAACGGGTGTACCGATAACACCGCCGAGGTGGTAACCCGTTTCAGTGCTAACCAGCCGGAGGTTATTGGCGTGTGGTTAGACAGAGCCGATAAAGCCGCGAGCTGGAATCATTATGTGCAAACGTTATCCGGTGAGGCTGATTGTCATGTGTTTGTCGATGGTGATATTTATCTGGCTGAGAACGCGTTGCCTGAACTATTAGCGCCGTTACAAAATACTTCGCATGTGCTGGCTACTGCGGCGGTGCCAGCGAATGGTCGCAGCCGGGTGAAATAGCTTAATAATATGCAGCGCTGGGGGCGGCTGGCTGGCGCGCTTTACGCCCTGAGAGGTGAGTTGGTCAACGAAATACGTGAAGAGGCTATTACTCTGTCCGCCGGACTGATTGGCGAGGACTTTCTGGTAACCTGCCTGTCTAAAGGCAGCATTGAATACCAACAGTTGTTTGCACCCAGTAAAAGGCTAAAGGTAGCGCCCGCGGCGCAGTTTTATTTTGACGGTCTTCGCGTTACCAACTGGCGGCACTGGCAGGCCGCGCTCAATCGCCTGGTGCGCTATCAGGTTCGCGAAAATCAGCTTAAATTGCTGTTCCATTACATGCAGGATAAACAGCCCTCGCAAATGCCGGGCGAAATTACTGCGCTTTACTCAGAGCTGGCCCACCTTATTCGTTACCAGTACCGGGGACGAAATACACCGATAGACATGCTGGCCATTCGGTATATTAAAAACCATAGCTGACACTGCTTTACTGGCGAACCAGGACGTTAGCATGGTCGAATATGCGCGCGGGCTGTTGTTTGATAAGCTCCAGAGTACTGTCTGAAACCGTAGTCCTGATGCTGGTGATGCCCATCCAGGTATCGCGACTACGACGTTTAGCACCATATAACGCCGCATCGGCTATGCCAACGGTGCTCTGCCAGTCGAAAAAGCTATATCGTTGCTGGTGCAGCGGATAAGCAGCAAAGCCTACGGAGCAGGTTACTTTTAGCTGCGTGTGCCCGTTAATGTTCATATCGCTGGCATTTACGGCGTTAACTATGCGCTCTGCCAGCAGGTAGGCCTCATCCCGGGGCGTATCCTGCACCACCGCCAGAAACTCCTCGCCACCCCAGCGCACCAGATAATCACTGTCACGGAAAATGGCCGATAACCGCTTTTGGGTTTCTACCAGCACTGCATCACCGGCCTGATGACCGTGGTTATCGTTAATGCGTTTGAAATGATCCAGGTCGATAATAAAAAATAACATATCAGACTGCTCATCCAGGCGTTTATTGGTGGCTTCGCAGTCTTTGTAGTATCGATGTATGCGGCTGATATCCCGCTGCATGTTCTGATTTAAAAAGCGCCGGTTATGTAAGCCGGTCAGCGCGTCCGTTAAGCTGGCTTTCTCCAGAGCGACCGCCTGTTCACTGAGTTTCTCATTAGCGGTTAGTAGCTCAGCCGTGCGCTCGGCAATTTTTTGCTCCAGTACATTCTGGCGGTGCCGGTAATGGCGCAGACCTAACTGATGCAAAACAAAAATAGCAATAGCCAACAATAACAAGCTGGCCATGCTGGCATAGATAGTCTGATACCACGCGGGGAGCACGGTAAATCGCTGGCTAAGCGTTGTGTTTTGCCAGGTGGTGACGTTGTCGGAATATTGCAGTTCCAGTTTGTACTCGCCCGGCGCTGGATCGGTGAGCGTTACAATCCGGTGATCGGCATCGAGTTGGATCCAGTTATTTTCACTGCCGGCCAGGCGGTAACGGTATTGCAAATGTTCCGGATCAAGGTAATCCAGCGCGACAAACTCAAAAGAAATACGTTTGGGTAGTGCACTGATTTCAATATGGGCCTGGGTGGTCGCCGGATGAACCTTGTGGTTATCTGCGGTAATTATTTCAAGTTGCGTAAAGTTAAGGGATAAAGGGGTCATCTGGCGGGGTAATGCTCCCGGAGAGACGATAGTCAGGCCGTTTTTACCACCGAATACCAGATCACCCGCTGCTGTCATGGTTGCTGCGGCGCGGGAGTAAGGGCTGTTTACGGCACCGGGTCCGGCGGTTATAACGCGCAGCAGTTTTTGCTCAATATCAATGGCCGCAATGCCATGAGACGTGCCTACCCATACCTGGTTATCACTCTCACCGGCGATGGCCGTAACGTTGTCGCCGGGCAGGCCAACGTCAGTTGTAAATTCAAGCCAGCGGTGCTCGGAGGTGTATACAAACAATCCTGCACCGCTGGTTGCCACCCAAAGCTGGCCGAGACTATCGGCATATAAGTCGGCAATAAATTGTTGTGCCAGGCGTGGATGGTTGACCGCTTTAATATTGCTACTGTTAAGTAACCCGTTAGTAAACTTGCCGTGAAGCAGCCCTTGCCAGCTACCTACCCAGAGCGAGTCGGGTGTTGCCAGCAGCGACGCCACGCGACGTTCGCTAAAATGCTCGGGCAGTAACTGAATGGTAGGCTCAGTCGCTATTGCTGGCTGTTGCCATAAACCATCGGTGCCGCCTATCCAAAGTGCTTCAGACGAGCTGGCCAGAGCGGTGGTAAAAGTGGCTGCGCTTCTGCCATCTACGTTTAGCGGTAATGGTTGTGCACTGTTTGGCGGAATAATTACCGACGCGAAATTAGCCGAGGCGTAGAGATTTCCAGCCGGATCTGCAAATAACGTTTCCACCGGATCAGTACCATTTTGCCACAGTTGCCGGGTGGTGCCTTGTTCGGCAGTGAACTCTTCCAGCCCATGTTCACCGGAACCCACAATCAGTTTATTTCCTATCGCCTGAACCGCATGAACCTTTCGATTCATCAGGCCCTCGGGTTGCCCGCTGTCACCAAAAATGTGTGAAACGGCAACATTGCCGGCATCATACACATTGAGCGTGGCGCCACTGCCAATCCACACCAATCCTCTGGAATCGCGAAATAACGACCAGATGTCATTATCGCTAAGGCTGGCCGGTAATAAACGATTGTGTTGGAAGCGGCGTGTTGTCTGATTGGCTAAATTAAGCTCAATCAATCCATCACCAAAGGTACCGAGCAGTAATACATCGGGGCGAATTTCTGTCACTGTAAACAGCCAGGGGCTGTCATCCTGTGCGAGTGTGTAGTGGCGAAAACCGGACGCTTCAGATTGTACAAATAAGCCTTCGGCAGCGGTGCCAACCACGAGATTTTCCTTTGCCGTGGAAGTAATGGCACTGACCCTGATACCCTCAGGAAAGCCAGGTGCAATTTGTAATGGTGCAAACCGGTTTTTGTTCAGGTCACTACGGTACAGGCCTTTGTCGGTGCCTACCCAAAGCGTATTGGCCTGACTTACATGGAGTGCACGAATCCGCGCATTGGGCGCAATGGGGAGCTGTTTAAGCTGCGCTGATGCCGTATCAAACTGATAGAGCGTTCGATCGCTGGCGAGTATAACGATGTCAGTGTGTGGCAAGCTAATCACAGTACCAGCCTGCACGGTTATGTTCTGCAACTGGCCGGGCGCAACAGCGGTAAACGAACTGGTGCCAGGAGTGAGCCGGTATAAGCCGTTGCTGGTGCCAATCCAGATACGACCTTTGGCATCGCTAAATCCATGGTTTACCTGGGGAGCCGGAGCTTCGTTATCCGCGCCTTCAAATCGCGCGCGGACCAGCGATTTTGAATCCCAGCGCCATAAACCGTTGGCGGCAACCAACCAGATAAATCCCTGCTGATCTTCCAGTATGGTATCAACCTGACCTTCAATAGGGGGGGAGTTGCCTAATGGCGAAAGAAAAACCGGCTGCGCGTGGCTTTGCCATTGAGTCTCACTGGCGTGGACGGCAACGCACGCAAATACCCCAAGCCAGACCAGGCCAAGCGGTTTTAAAAAGCGTTTAGAACTAGACAAAGCACGCACCACAATCATCACTACTTTGCTTGCAAAAGACCCGGCGAGAAACGGTGCATTCACAACTGTCGAAAAATTAGTCCTTTAGTATAAGGGGTAAATGTATGCCTGCCAATCCATAGAGGCTACCAGGAAGAAATAAATAACGCTGTCTATTGGCTAAGAAAGTAAATGAAATCAACCGTTAGAGCATTTAAAAATGATCATACGCGGGTAAAAAACAGTACAAATCGGGTGTTTTGTATTATTTAAAGGATTGGTATGACAGCGAAATCGAATTTAGACGAGTTTAACGAGTGGATTGAAAACCGGTACCCGCACCACCCGGAATTCTTGCAGGCCACCAAAGAGCTCGCCGCCGATGTAATACCGATTTATAACGCGCACGCTGACTACAAACGCTACAACGTGCTTAAACGCCTGAGTGAGCCAGAGCGGGTAGTGCACTTTGCCGTGCACTGGATGAATGACAATGGCGAGGTAGAAGTTAATCGTGGCTGGCGGGTGCAGCATAGCGGCCTTATTGGCCCTTATAAAGGCGGCTTGCGTTTTCATCCTACGGTTAACGAGTCGGTACTCAAATTTCTGGCTTTTGAGCAATCATTTAAGAATGCGCTTACCGGCCTGCCGATGGGCGGCGCGAAAGGCGGCTCAGAATTTAACCCGAAAGGCCGTAGCGACAATGAAATCATGCGCTTTTGTCAGGCTTTTATGCAAGAGTTGCAGCGCCATATTGGTCCGCGAACCGACGTACCCGCTGGCGACATTAATGTAGGTGCCCGCGAGATTGGCTTTTTATATGGCCAGTACCGGCGCATGCATAACGAGTTCGGCGGCAGTCTTACCGGCAAAGACATCGATTTTGGTGGTAGCCATGTGCGTACCGAAGCCACCGGCTTTGGCTTAATTTATATGCTGCAGTGTGTGCTTAAACATAACGATGACGCAATTGAAGGTAAGCGGATAGCTATCTCGGGTGCCGGTAATGTGGCGTTGCATGCTGCGCTCAAAGCGGCTGAATTGGGCGGCACTGTGATCAGTTTATCTAACAGTCGCGGCAGTTTAATCAAGGAAGAGGGCCTGAGTAGCGCCGACATCCGCTGGGCCATAGAAAACCGCATGAACGAAGATAATATTCTTACTGCGCTGGCCGATGAGCGCGGCGGTAGCTGGTTCAAAGGTGAAAAGCCCTGGGGCTGCGCCTGCGATGTGGCCTTGCCGTGCGCAACCCAGAATGAACTCGATGAGCCGTCGGCAAAATGCCTGGCAGACAATCATTGTCAATACTTACTGGAAGGTGCCAATATGCCTACCACCCATGAGGCCAAAACGCTGATCGTTGATGCCGGTATAGTATTTGTGCCGGGTAAAGCGGCTAATGCCGGGGGCGTTGCAATGTCCGGCATGGAGATGTCGCAAAATGCCGCTTTTGAGCGTAAAACCTTTGCCCGGCTTGATGACGAACTCAAGGCCATCATGACCTATATTCACGACCGCTGTGCCGAAGAAGGCAAAGAAGACGATAGGGTAAATTATGCCAAAGGCGCTAATATCACCGCCTTCAGGCAGCTTGCCAATGCTATGGTGGGGCAGGGCGTTTAATTCCTTTAACTCCAGGCATAAAAAAGCAGCGCTTCAATAATCGCTGCTTTTTTGATTGAGCTGCTATAAAAAATGCTTACTCGGCGCTCAGAGAGGCCATGTCGATAACGAAACGGTGCGCTAAATCGCCCTTAGCCAGAGTTTCAAATGCACCGTTGATTTCGTCCATTTTTATCATTTCGCAATCGGGGTAAATGCCGTGTTCCGCACAGAACTCCAGCACTTCCTGAGTTTCCTGGATACCGCCAATTAGTGACCCTGCGACACGGCGACGGCCCATTACCAGAGGCGGTGTCATTAGTTCTTCCATAGGGCCAACCTGACCAACGATGACAATAGTACCATCGATATCAAGCAGCGGAGCGTATTGACCAACATCGTGCTTCACCGGGGCTGTATCGATAATGAGATCAAAAGAGCTGCCTGCGGCTTGCATGGCATCTTCGTCGGTAGAAACCAGAATACCCTTGGCGCCCATCGCTTTCGCTTCGGCTTCCTTTTTATTGGAACGGCTGATAGCTGTCACTTCTGCACCCATAGCGGCGGCCAGTTTAACGGCCATGTGACCAAGCCCACCCAGGCCAATCACGCCAACGCGAGTGCCTTCTTTAACCCCCCAAGTGCGCAGCGGAGAAAAGGTAGTGATACCTGCACACAGGATTGGCGCGGTTTTCGCGAGATCCATGCCTTCTGGCACGTTAAGTACAAATTCCTCACGTACTACTATATGCTTGGAATAGCCGCCCTGT
The DNA here is from genome assembly GCA_002339125.1 of Alteromonadaceae bacterium UBA2620. Lineage (GTDB taxonomy): Bacteria > Pseudomonadota > Gammaproteobacteria > Enterobacterales > Alteromonadaceae > Alteromonas. The sequence continues at coordinate 57,211 of DDJQ01000111.1, read as the reverse complement.
GTAGTTTCGCCGGAGATGCGGTCCGGTGCGCCGTAGGTGGGGGTCATACCATTACGGCAGTATTGCTCTTCATGGTTGTGACACTGATCACATTCCTGACAGCTGTCTACCATGCAGCCTACCGCTACGTTCTGACCGACTTTGTAGTTTTTTACGTCTTCACCAATAGCGGTTACCACGCCTACAATTTCGTGACCAGGGATTAAAGGATAGGGTTGCGGGCCCCAGTCACCGTTTACCGTGTGTAAATCTGAGTGACACACACCGCAATATAAAATTTCAATTGCAACATCATTGGCGCGCAGATCACGGCGCTCAAAATGATACGGTTTCATGTGAGCATCGTCTGAGAATGCAGCGTAGCCAACTGTTTTCATAGTGTTACCTCTGTCTTTAGTTTTTAAAAAAGTGCTTTTTTAGCCTGTGGGATAGTATGCAATAAGCAATGCTATTTGCGCCTGCCTAATCCTGTTTTGCTATTGCCTGATCGTGTGGGATTAGCTTTGCATACCTGTATCTGTACTGCCAGATGGGCACTTTTGATCAGTAATTCAAGGTAGGTATAGCAGACAGATTCTGGTTTAATGACGCGCAAATTATCAGGGTTTGTGACTATAAAGAGGAGACAGCAGTGACTTACAACAATCAGCAGGCACTTATCGAACAACTAAACACCGCGCCGGAACACATCAGTTTTAATGATGTAATTGCTTTCATCGACGAAAACTTCGTTTTTACGCCCACGGCGTTTACTAACGGAAAAGTGGAGAATGAAGCAAATCAGAACAATGGTTCCTGCAAACTGCTGGCTCTGGGGCAATACCTTAAGCTCACCAACCAACAAACCCTGGCCCTTTTTGGCAGTTATTATCGCGACGATGTACTCGGCAATCCGGATGGCACAGATCACGCCAATATTCGCAATTTTATGCAAACCGGTGCCGAAGGAGTGACGTTTGAACTGTTTCCTTTAGAGAGTAAAAATTAAAGCTGCATACCGGCCATAAAGAACGATGGGCTCTGCTGAGAGCCCGCAATAGCGCCACATTCACATGCCTTCAGGTGAATCACTGAGTTACTAATACTACATTTTATGATGTTTTATTAATGCTACAGGGCTAGTATAGTTAAGTGGCGCCGGCATTCTTAACAATACCGGCTTGATATTGCTTACTTTTTACGTGTGGTATTTAAAGGTTTAGCCCTTGTATTCATCTATTAAAAAGTATTGGATTCTGGCTATCACTTGTTTGGTAATATCCCGCTGGGTGATGGCCGGTGAAACATTTACGTTTGCTGCGGAAGACAGCTGGCCGCCATTCGCCATGGCGGACGGTAGTGGCCTGTCGCGCAATATTATCGAGCAGGCACTTTCCTACAGCGGCTCGACTGCCTCGTTTATTACAGTTCCCTATGCCAGGGCATTAAAGATGGCCGAGAATGGCCAGGTAGACGGCGCGTACAACGTCACCCTGCAAAAAAATACCCTGAAACGATTGGTGTTCGGTAACGAGCCTTTGTTTCAGGCCAAAGCCTCGTTTTACTACCCCAAAGACTCAACCTTTAATTATGCCAGCGTGGATAAGTTTCCGGGCGGTATTAACATCGCGTTGATTACCGGTTATGAATATGGCGATAGCTTTGAAGCTCACCGCAAGCGTTTTAAAGAAGTAAGGGTGGCCAACCAGCGCCAGATTATCAATATGCTGCGGGAGAATAAGGTGCATATGGGGATAATGTTCGACGCAGTCGCATCTTACACACTCACTGCTATGCAACTACCGCAGGACGCTATTCGTAAAGGTGAGCTGAATCATGTCAGCGATATCTACGTGGCGTTCTCCCCAAAAGCAGAAAACCTCGAAGCTAAAATAGCCCTGTTTGACGAAGGGTTACGGCAGTTGAAACAAGAAAGTAATCATAGTCAATAAAGCTGAAAGAGTGTTCAGACAGTAATTCTGCTCCTGCATGCTTCCGATTACTGGTTTCTTGTTTACGTTAATTTAATATCAGCTTAACAATGTCGCTTTTCTGCTTATCCTGTTGATTGCTTTTATTCAGGGAATTAAGAGGTTTTGATGGCATCCTGCGTTGCACGGTTTTTATTGTTTTTTTTTATGTTTGTGTCATTGCCTGGTTATGCACAAGTCCGTGAGCGCATCAGTTTTAATGACAACTGGCGATTTTATAAATATTCCCCGACAGAAGAAGCAGATGGCCTTATCTACGATGTACGGCCGGCTATTAACGGCTACGATGATTCGATTAATGCTGATGCGAAACCTACCGACGCGGTGAAAATTAACGCCACGCAGCAGGTACTTAAGCCCTGGATAATGCCTACGGGCAATGCATTTATTAGCGATACAACCAGACATCATCCACGCCCGGCGGGCGAGCCGGGGGCAGACTTTGCCTTTGTACAAACCAATTTTGATGACAGTAGCTGGGAAGCGTTGAGTTTACCTCACGACTGGGCGATAAAAGGGCCATTTTACACCGGTGACAATCCGGAAGTGGGCGGCGGTATGGGGCGGTTGCCCAGTCACGGTGTGGCCTGGTATCGCAAGCAATTTAAGCTGACTGACGACGAAACAGGCAAACAAATTTATCTGGATATTGATGGTGCTATGTCTTACTCCATGGTGTGGCTTAATGGGCATTTAGTTGGGGGCTGGCCTTATGGTTACAGCTCCTACCGGTTGGATCTCACGCCTTATCTGAATCTTAAAGGTGTTAATCAACTGGCAATCCGTCTTGATAACCCCAACAACTCCTCACGCTGGTACCCGGGTGGCGGTATTTATCGAAATGTATGGTTGGTAAAGACTTCTCCCGTGCATGTTGAACAATGGGGCACACAGGTTGTTACTGAAAACGTTAGTACAAAATCGGCCGATGTGAAGTTAACGCTTAATATAAAGAATACCCAAATGCGAGGGCAGGCAGTGCGCCTGGTAAATGAGATTTATCAGGCGAGTAACGATGGTAATCCCACCGGAGCATTAGTCAGTAAGTTTGCAACCAGACACGCCATGATAGCGGGAAATAGCAGTGAAGCTGTGACCAGCAAAGTGACCGTTTCTAATCCCAGGTTATGGGGGCCGGTGCCGACACAAACGCCGCATCGTTATGTGATTGTGTCACAGGTTTATCAGGGGGATAAGTTATTAGATGAGTATCATACGGTCTTCGGTATTCGTAAGATTGAGTTTGATCCCAACCAGGGAGTGTTGGTCAATGGCGAACATATTGCTCTGCAAGGGGTCAATCAACATCATGATCTTGGGGCACTGGGCGCAGCATTTAATGTACGCGCGGCACAGCGCCAGTTAGAAATTCTGCAGGAAATGGGCGTTAATGCTATTCGTATGGCGCATAATCCACCGGCGCCGGAATTGCTCGCACTTACCGATAAAATGGGCATTCTGGTTCTCAATGAGTCCTTCGACAGCTGGTATAAAAAGAAAACACCTCATGATTTTCATCTGATATTCGCTGACTGGCACGAACAGGATTTACGTGCGCTGGTGCGTCGTGATCGTAATCACCCGTCGGTGATCATGTGGTATATCGGCAACGAAGTGGGCGAGCAGTACACCGGTGAAGAAGGTGCTGAGGTAGCTCTGAAACTGAAAAGTATTGTAAAGCAGGAAGATCCCACCCGGCCTGTTACCGCGTCTAAAAACTGGGCGAAAGCCGATTTTCCTTTTTCCGCTGCGCTTGACCTAATTAGCTTAAATTATCAGGGCGAGGGGATCCGTCAGGCGCCGGAGTTTGAAGGCACTAACCGTATTCGTACGCCGCCGTCTTATCCAACGTTTCACAAAGCCCATCCTGATAAAGTAATATTGTCGAGTGAAACCGCCTCTGCATTTAGTTCACGAGGTATCTATTTGTTTCCGGTAACACCTGACATGAGCTCACCCACACGAGACGGACGGGGCGGGGACTCCTCTATTCATCAGGTGAGCTCCTATGAACTGCATGCTGTGGATTTTGGCTCCTCGGCCGACAAAGTGTTTAAGTACTTAGATACACACCCCTATGTAGCGGGACAGTTTGTGTGGAATGGCTTTGATTATCTTGGCGAACCCACGCCTTATTATTCTTCACGGAGCTCTTACTCCGGTATCATCGATTTAGCCGGGTTTAAAAAGGACCGTTTTTACCTGTATCAGAGCCAATGGCGGCCAGACCTGCCGATGGTGCATGTTCTGCCACACTGGAACTGGCCTGAGCGCGTTGGTAAAGTCACCCCGGTACATATTTTTACTTCTGGCGACGAAGTTGAGCTATTCATCAACGGACAATCAATGGGACGTAAGAAAATGGCAGAGCTAACATACCGGATCCGTTTTGATGATATTCGTTACGAGCCCGGCGAAGTCAAAGCTGTTGCTTATAAAAATGGCCGTAAATGGGCTGAGCAAACCATTAAAACCACCGGCGAAGCGGCAGCTCTGCGCCTTACTGCCGACCGCAGTAACATTACTGCTGATGGCAAAGACCTGTCGTTTATCACCCTGGAGGTCGTCGACGCAGCAGGGCGGGTTGTTCCTACAGCCACGCAGCAGATTGACTTTTCAGTTAACGGTGCTGGCAAGCTGGTGGCGACTGACAATGGTGACTCGACCAACTTCACGCCATTTCCCTCTGCAACGCGTAAAGCGTTTAGCGGCAAAGCGCTGGCCATTGTTAAATCTGCAGATTCGGCCGGTGAAATAATAATCACAGCAAAAGCCAAAGGTTTAGCATCGGCCAGACTAGTGATTTCTGCCGAGTAACCTTGTAACTTCAAACGCGGTAACACTCTTAAACTGACTTAAATAATTAAGTCAGTTTAAGAGCCTGTTAAGTCCATATCAATAGCCGGGTATGTTCGGCTGCCACATTCTAAGGGTAAGCTAAACAATCGATTTTATGGATCCGGGTGACTGGTGAAATGGCTTTGTATTTATTATGTATTTTTATTTACTGCCGATAGGTTACTCCAACTGTAAGCCTTTTAAACGGCTTGGAAAGTACGGCAGAACAGTTATTTTTCTATTAACATAAAAATAACACTTGCCAAATGGAGTGAATTATCCGATCATTTATCTTAATCGATTAAGTTGTTGTGAGTGTTGTTATGAATCGTTCAAATGATGTCCAGTTGATTACCTATGTAGACCGTTTAGGCGGTGGTGACATCAAGGCGTTAAATGCGCTGTTTAGTAACCAGTTAAATGGCGTGTTTGGTGGCGTACATTTATTACCTTTTTTCTATCCTATCGATGGCGAAGATGCTGGATTTGATCCCATCGACCATACCGAAGTGGATAGTCGGCTAGGCAGTTGGCAGGATGTCGGTGAGCTGGGTGAAAATATGGACATCATGGCCGATATGATTGTTAACCATATGTCGGCACAAAGTCCTCAGTTTCAGGACGTATTAGCAAATGGCCAGTCATCACCATTCTGGCCGCTGTTTCTGACCCGCGACAAAGTCTTTGCGGCAGATGAACACCAGGATATCGCAAAAATTTATCGTCCGCGCCCCACGCCGTGTTTTACCGATATTACCCTGCAAAATGGCCAAACCGTGCCGTTCTGGACCACCTTTACCTCTAATCAGATAGACATCGATGTCACCTCTGAGGTGGGGCAGGCGTATCTTGAAAAAATCTTAACCGCGTTCGAGAGCAATAACGTCGATCTTATTCGTTTGGATGCCGCCGGCTACGCCATTAAGAAGCCGGGCACTAATTGCTTTATGCTGGAGGAAACCTTTGATTTTATCGAAGACCTGAGCCAGCAGGCCCATAGCCGTAATATGAAGTGCCTGGTTGAGATACACAGCTACTATAAAACTCAAATCGAAATCGCTAAGCGCTGCGATATGGTGTACGACTTTGCTATGCCGCCACTGGTATTGCACAGCCTGTTTAGTGGCGATCCGTCGGCACTGGCTAACTGGTTGCAAATTTCGCCACGCAATTGCGTTACGGTGCTGGACACTCACGATGGTATCGGCATTGTGGATGTGGGCCCGGAAGGTGATAAACCCGGGCTACTTAATGCTGCTCAGATCGATTCGCTGGTTGAGCAAATTCACCAGAACAGCAATGGCCAGAGCCGTGAGGCCACTGGAGCGGCGGCCAGTAATCTCGATTTGTATCAGGTCAACTGTACCTATTACAACGCGCTGGGCGCCAATGACCAGGCTTACCTGATTGCCCGTGCAGTGCAGATATTCTCGCCGGGGATCCCACAGGTGTATTACGCCGGACTCTTTGCTGCCGAAAATGATATGGCACTGCTGGCCAAAACCAATGTGGGCCGTGACATCAACCGCCCTTATCTGGATGAACAGGCTGTCAGCGAGTCGCTGGAAAAGCCCGTGGTCAAAGCGTTGATTGCGCTGATTCGATTACGCAATTCGCTGGCCGCGCTGGTAGGTGAATTTAGCGTTACACAACAGGAAAATATCCTGCGCCTTAACTGGCAGTCAGATCAGTCTGCCGCGCAGTTAACGGTTGATTTTGCTTCTCTGGTGGCATCTGTCACTTATAGTGAAAATGGTATCGAACACCACGTAGATATATCGGTTGATAGCCTGGCTCAAAGCGTGACGGCCTGATCTTAATTTTGCTCCTTGTGGGCCGCACTCGCGGCCCATTATTTATTCGTTTCCGTACCGCCTTTCTGGCTTAGCTCTGAAACTCTCACCTCAGCAGTTACCGGCTTGTTACTTTACTGATCTATTTTTAACCTGTTCAGGTACAAAATGAAAATTTAGGGAGTGGCTGTTGTGTAACCGGTTGCACTCTGCAATGAATACCCGGTCCGGGTAAACAGTGATGGAAACACCGGAGGCGCAATGTACGGCTGTGTAAAATACCTGTTCATTTTATTATCTTGTATGGGCATATGTTTCCCTTCAAGCGCGCAAGACTCACCTATTGAAGTGACGGCGGCCTATCCGGTGGCCAGTCAGAAATATCAAAGTATTACCTTAAGTGGCGCAGTAAGCTCCGCCAATGATGCCTTCCTTGCACCGCTACAGGCAGGACTGGTCGATAAGCTTTTTGTGGAAGTGGGCGATCATGTTCAGCAGGGTCAGCCATTACTGACACTCGATAGCAAGCTTGCTGAGCTGGCCCTTCAACAAGCTGAGGCTGAGCTCGAAGTAGGCACTGTTGCTTATAACGAAGCAGAGCGTCTGCTAAATGAAGTGGATGCGTTATCACAACAACAACTCGCTGCCAAAACCTTATTCCAGCAGCGTAAAGCCGAAGTGGCCAACGCTAAGGCAGAACTGGCCAGACTCAAAGCAATCCTTGCTTTGCGCAAAGAAGTTGTTTCCCGTCATACGCTAAAAGCGCCATTTGATGGTGTTATTTATCAGCGGGATGTTGATGTAGGGGAGTGGGTGGAGCCAACCACCGCCGTGCTCGGTTTAGTCTCTCAGCAGGCGAAACGCCTTACCATCGAAGTGCCGCAGGAATACTACAGTTATTTTACCAACCTTAATGGCGACATCAGCATTCATCCGGATACCGGCCTGCACGATACCATTACCGGCAAGCTGGAGCGCCTGGTTGCTGCCTCAGGCGGTCAGGGTCGCAGCTTCACCGCGCACATCGCATTGCCGGAGAATACCGACTTGCTGGTGGGAATGTCTGCCGAAGCGGAAATCATGCTGCCGCAACTGGAAAGCAAACAGGTGTGGTTACCGACAAGCGCGATCAGGCAGCATCCCGACGGTGGCGCCAGTGTGTTTGCCATTAACAGCAATAAGGCCAGCCGGGTACTGGTGAATATTGTTCGTCAGCAGGGCGATGCAGTGTTAGTTGCCAATGCAACTGAGGGCCAGTTATATGCTATCTCTGGCGTTTCGCGGTTGTATAACGAGGCGGCAGTCACTGTGACCAATAGGTCTGAAATCAATGATTGAGGCAACGGTAAAACGCGGCATTCTGGTTGCCGTAGTCGTTGGGATTAGCTGCATTATGGGGATTGTGGCGGCGCTGTCGATTCCGGTGCAGATGATCCCAGACCTTGAGGTTAGAACCATCACCGTGCAAACCGGTTGGCCAGGTGCCACACCACAAGACATCGAAAAAGAGATCCTCATAGAGCAGGAACGCTACCTGCGCAATATCACCGGGTTAAAACGGATGATCTCCTTTGCCGAAATGGGCGAGGGGAGGGTGGAGCTTGAATTTCCCTTTGGCGTGGATGTTAACGAAGCCTTAATCCGGGTCAGTAACGCGCTGAGTCAGGTGCCTGATTACCCGGAGAATGTTGACCAGCCGCAGTTATTCTCCGATTCCTTTTCCAGTAACGCCTTCATGTACTTTCAGTTGATCCCCGCTGAGGGTAATCCCATGGCGCTGGATATTGATATGCTTTACGACTTTGCCGACGAGGTGGTTCGCCCGCAAATGGAAAGCGTAGAGGGCGTATCGCAAATTGAAATCAGTGGCGGCTCCCGTCGTCAGGTACAAATCATGGTCGACCCGGCAAAGCTGGCCCAACGCGGTATCAGCCTGATTGAGGTGCGCAATGCCATTGTCCAGCGCAACCAGGACTCCTCCGCCGGTGACATCGAAGCCGATAAAAGCCGCTATTTACTGCGGGTGGTGGGGCGTTTTGAACAGTTAAACGAGCTGGAAAATCTCATCATCCGGCGCATCAACAATACCATTGTGTATTTAAAGGATGTGGCCAAAGTAAAACTCGATCACTTTGAGCGCCGCCAGCTTTCCTATGCCAATGGCGATCGTAACCTTGGGCTCGCGGTGCGTCGCGAAACCGGCTCAAACGTGATAGCCATTAAACAGCAGATCCTGCCGATTGTTGATGAACTTAACGAGCAGGTATTACGCCCTAACGGCCTTAAAATGGAGCTGTTTACCGACGACGTGCTGTATGTTTCCAGTTCGCTGCGCAACGTGATGGTTAACCTGGCATTAGGAGCAGGGCTGGCTACTCTGGTAATGTTCTATTTTCTGCGTTCGGTGCGCTCCACGCTCATTGGCGTAATGGGCATCCCGCTGTGTACCATTGCGGCATTTATTGCCTTACTGGCCTTTGGCCGCACCATTAATGTTATTTCCATGGCCGGGGTGGCTTTCGCCATTGGCATGACGGTAGATAATACCATTGTGGTGCTTGAATCTATTGTGCAATTCCGGCGACAGGGGCTGAGCAGGTTTAAGGCCTCAGTGGAAGGAGTGAAGGATGTGTGGCCGGCAGTGCTCGCCTCTACGGTAACTACCATACTGGTGTTTGCGCCTATCTTGTTTATTGAACAGGAAGCCGGGCAACTTTATTCAGATGTTGCCATTGCCATTGCCGGGGCGATTTTTGCCTCTATGCTGGCCGCCATTTTTGTTATTCCGGTAGCCATGGCCAGTCAGCCCAAACCAGAAGATAGCGACGCCAGTGGCCAGAAATGGTTTACCGTAAAATGTCTGGGGCTGGTTTCGGCGGTTATTAGTTCGCGCCTTCGCGCGCTGGTAATCGTAGTGGCGGAAGTGGTGTTGATATTAGGTAGCGCCTGGTGGCTGATGCCTGCGGCGGAATACCTGCCGGAAGGCGAGGAGCCCAAAGCGTTTTCGACCATGACCGCGCCACCGGATTATAACTTATCGTCTATGCAGGAAATTGGGGATGAGCTCAGGGCATTCTTTACACCCTACGTGAACGCCGATCCGGAAGCATACGGACGTGGTGAGGCAGAATTTCCGGCCCTGCAGTTTTACAATATGCGCGTGAGCATAGGTAGCGTATGGATGGTCACCATGCCGGTTAATCCCGACGAGGTGGGCGATATGATGGCACTTATAAACGAGAAGTTTGAGAGCTACCCCGGCATGCGCGCGTTTTCCACCAAAGGGTCGATTATCTCCAGTAACGATGGCGGCACCCGGGCAGTTGCGGTAGACTTTTCCGGCAGCGATATTAATGCGTTATATCAGGCGGCCAATGCGTTATACACCAAAGCGGATGACTACTTTAATAACCCACAGATTAATTCCGATCCCGGCTCGCTGACCCTTGAACAACCCTTTATTGAAATTCGCCCGGACTGGCAGCGACTTGCCGAACTCGGCATGAATGGCGATGATTTTGGTTACTCGGTGGCCGCAGTGAGTGACGGGGCCTTTGTGGATGAGTTTTTACTCAATGACGATCAGGTGGACATGTTTTTGTTCAGCAATGCGGGCAATCAGCAGAGCATTGAGCAACTTGCTACAACGCCCATTCTTACCCCGCAAGGCACTATTTTACCGCTCAACGCCATTGCCACTTTATTGGAAAGTAAACGCAGCGACACGGTGCGCCGTATCGATGGCGAGCGCACAGTTTCGGTATATGTGATTGCCCCCAAAGAAGTGGCCCTTGAAACCGCCGTTAACACGGTTAAAAACACCTTATTGCCGGAGCTGCGCGAAAGCGGTGCTATCCCACAAAGCGTGAGTACCCGGATCACCGGCGCGGCCGATCAGCTCGCCGCCACTCAGGATGCCTTATCGGTAAACTTTTTGATTGCCATTGCGCTGTGTTATCTGCTGCTGGTGGCCATCTTTAATCACTGGGGCTACCCAGCGTTTATTCTCACCATTATTCCTCTGGGTATGGCGGGGGGCCTGTTGGGGTTAATTGCCAACAACGCTGTATCGGGCATGCTCGGCGGTGCTTACCAACCCTTTGATATGATCACCATGCTGGGCTTTTTAATTTTGCTGGGCACGGTGGTGAATAACCCGATTCTGATAGTTGATCAGACCCGGCGACTACTGGCTCAGGGCGAAGCCTTACATAGTGCGGTAAAACAGGCCGTGGAAGTGCGTTTACGGCCAATAATGATGTCTACCTGTACCACGATCTTCGGGCTGGCGCCGCTGGTGGTGATCCCCGGTGAAGGGACAGAGCTTTATCGTGGGGTAGGGATTATCGTACTCAGCGGTATTTTTGTCTCCACTGTGTTGAGCGTGACATTTTTACCCGCCTTGTTGGTAACGGTACTGGCCCGCTTTGCACCCAAAGCCAGTACCAGCACCAATTAGTTGCCCAGGTGCGCCTGGAATTCTTCGTAGGTGCCGTCGAAGTGCGTGATTTGCTTATCTTTAATTTCGATTACCTGGGTGGCCAGTGACTCAACAAATTCACGGTCGTGGCTAACAAAGATTACGGTGCCTTCAAAGGCCATCAGCGCAATGTTAAGCGCCTCGATAGACTCCATGTCCAGGTGGTTGGTAGGCTCATCCATTACCAGTACGTTAATGTCCTGAAGCATGATTTTACCAAACAACAGGCGGTTCTTTTCACCCCCTGAGCACACGCTGACTTTCTTGTTAAAGTCGTCAGAGCCAAACAACAGGCGGCCCAGCATGGCTTTTACCTGCAGGTCATCATGTTTGGGCTGGCGCCATTGTGACATCCATTCAAACATGGTCATGTCGTTGGCAAAGTCTTTCGAGCTATCCTGAGGCACATAACCTACAGCCGCATTTTCGGCCCACTTTACGGTACCTTCTTTGGCGGTTTCATCACCAATCAGGCATTTGAGGAAGGTGGTTTTACCGGCACCGTTTTCACCAATAATGGCCAGTTTGGCACCGGCTTCCAGCAGCAGGTTTCCGCCACTGAACAGATGCTCACCGGTGTAACCGTGACCGAGCTCTTCCAGAGTAATGGCTAAACGGTGAAGTTTTTTGTGCTGCTTAAATTGAATATAAGGCTTACGACGGCTCGAGGCCTTAATGTCGGCCAGCTCGATTTTCTCCAGGCGTCTGGCCCGCGAGGTGGCTTGCTTTGCCTTTGAGGCGTTGGCAGAGAAGCGCGCTACGAAACTTTGCAATTCTTCAATTTCAGCGCTTTTCTTAGCATTTTCGTTTTGCAGCTGTTCCTGCACCAGTGCCGCCGCTTCTACGAAAGCGTCGTAATTACCCGGGTAAATGCGCAGTTCGCCGTAATCAATATCGGCCATATGGGTACACACCGAGTTTAAAAAGTGGCGATCGTGGGAAATAATGATCATGGTGGACTTACGCTTGTTAAGCTCTTCGGCCAGCCAGTGAATGGTGTAAATATCCAGGTTGTTGGTAGGTTCGTCGAGTAGCAACACGTCTGGTTCGGCAAATAATGCCTGGGCCAGGAGTACACGCACCTTACGGCCCGGTGCCACTTCGCGCATTAAACCAAAGTGATAGCTTTCTTCAATACCGGCCGAAATCAGAATGTCACCGGCGCGGGACTCGGCGGTGTAACCATCCATTTCCGCAAACTGCACTTCCAGCTCGGCCACTTCCATACCTTCTGCTTCGCTCATTTCGGCTTTGGCGTAGATTTCGTCGCGGCGCTGTTTTACTTCCCAGAGTTCACGGTCGCCCATGATAACAGCATCGACTACGCTCATGTCTTCAAAAGCAAACTGGTCCTGATTCAAAATACCCAGCTTGGTGCCCGGAGCCAGTGACACATTGCCCGCAGTTGGCGTTAATTTGCCGCTCAGGATTTTCATCAGAGTGGATTTACCACAGCCGTTAGCGCCAATCAGGCCATAGCGATTGCCGTTGCCGAATTTGGCAGAAATATTTTCAAACAGTGGCTCAGAGCCAAATTGCATAGTGATGTTGGCGGTAGTAATCAAATCGGATCCCGGGATAGATAAAAATTGGCGAACGCCGGTGAAAAGGCATTAGAGGCGCGCAATATAAAGAAACATTGCAGGCCTGTCCAGCTGCTGTGACGTTTTATTAACCGCATTGGTCGTAAGCCCGTAACCTGAGAGTAAATTCAGTTTCTTTACCCTGTTTTCACCCTGCTTTAGGCAAGCTGGCGTCATGACGCTTAATGAGAGCGTTAAACCGACACTCTGGAAAACAACTAAGAGAACAATGTGATGATCAGCAAATTAAAAGTTATTGCAGTAATGATAGCCGCCGGCTGCCTTTCCGCCTGTGGTGGCGGCAGCAGTAAAGATCAAATCAATCAGCTGCCTGGCAGCGGACAATCGGCTCCCGCTATTGACGAAGCCTATCAGGGGATCTGGGCGTCATCCGCTTATGGCGATGTGCTGGTAGTGGATGACAACAGCGCACTCTATTATCGGTACACTTCGGATTATTGCATTTTGCAGGATAGCTTTGACGAGCTTTCCACAGCTGAGCTCACCCGCAGTGTGGCGCTTAATAACAGTGAAGATGCACTGGAATGGTTTGCCGGAAGCGGCACCCGGGAGTTTCATGCACCAACCCGGCAGCTGGACAAAGTGAGTCAGCTACCGGCATCTTGTGCCAGCGATCCACTAACCGTTGAGTCAGACATGAGTCATCAGGAACTGTTTGCTTTGTACAGCCAGATAATGGCCGAGTACTACGTCGACTTTGCACGTATGAACGTTGATTGGCCGGCCTTATCCTATGCTCAGGAAACCCAGATAACCGAACAGGATACCACCTTGTACGAGGCGGTTTATCAAACGTTGTTGCCATTGGCAGATTCGCATAATTCCTGGGTAGCGGCAGATGGCACTATTATTCGGGCCTATACCAAACCCGTACATACCACCAATCTGATTGAAGAATATGCCCTGGCCAATGGTCTGAGCTATCCGCTGCAGGACAGTGAACTGAATAACGCCATTGTGGCCGATATTGAAAGCTATATTGATAATGCCCTGGGGCAGGAAATTAATATTATCATGGGCTACGCGACGTCAGACATAGGGCAGGATGCGTCTGAGCAAATTGCCTGGTTTGCCATTAACAATATTGGCTATCTGCGCATTGATGCCATGCATAATTACTCTACAGCAGATGAAGACAGCGACGATCTGGCCCAAACCACGTCTAATCTTAATAACCTTAATCAAGCACTGGATGAGGCGCTCACCGATTTAGCGGCTACGGACGGTCTGATTATCGATGTGCGCTATAACGGCGGCGGCAACGACTATATCAGCCTGGCCATTGCCAGTCGCTTTACCGAAAGTGAATTTCTGGCCTATAAAAAATATGCCCGGGATGGTGCGGGAGTAACGGCTACACAAACTGCTTATATTGCGCCTAGCCAGTATGTAAATTACACCAGTAAACCCGTGGCCCTGCTGGTGAGCAACGATACGGCTTCAGCGGCCGAGACGTTCAGCTTGTCGATGCAGCAGTTACCTCACGTTACGCTGGTGGGGGAGGCGACCCACGGTATTTTCTCTGACATTATGCACTGGGCTTTACCCGGTGAACACGAACTCGGAATATCCAACGAAGTGTACTTATCGCCGGATGATGAGTGGTATGAAGGGGTAGGCGTGCCAGTAGATGTTAATGTGCCATTTTTCTCCCTGTCTGATCGCACTCAGGGCGTGGATTCGGCAATCGATGCCGCACTTGAAGTGCTCCAGTAAGCTTGCAGGGAAGACAGGGCCGGATTCGCTGGCCCTGTTTTTATCGCTGTAAAATATCGTTTAACCGGCGAGTTGATAGCCTTGTTGTTTAAACAGTTTAAGGGCGGCTTCGCACACGTGGGTATCGTATAAAATGCCCTGGTTGCGGCGAATTTCGTCCAGTGCTTTGTCTATACCCTGGGCATGGCGGTAGGGCCGATTGGTAGCCATAGACTCAATCACATCGGCTACGGCAATGATTTTTGCCTCGAGCAATATCTCATCTCCGCTTAATCCTCTTGGGTAACCACTGCCGTTTATACGTTCATGATGCTGATACGCCACTTCGGCAATAGGCCAGGGAAAATCAATATTTTTAAGAATGCTGTAACCGTTACTGGCATGGGTTTTAATAATTTCAAACTCTGAGACGGTTAGCCGGGTCGGCTTGGTCAGGTACTCCGAGGGCACGCTGATTTTGCCAATATCATGCACCAGCCCGGCGATACGAAGGCCATACTGGGTATCTATATCAAGGCCCATTTTACGGGCTATTTCAGCCGCTAAGTCGCCCACTCTGGCTTCATGGCCTGCGGTGTACGGATCGCGCAATTCCACCATGTGAGAGATGGCGGTTACCGTACCAAGCACCATTTTTTCGAGTTTGCTGGAATACTCCTGCACCTGCTCCAGGGCCTTTTCTTCGGTACTCACGTCGCGCCAGATGCCAATAAAGCGTGGCGGGTTGGTATTGGGTATTAACCGCAGCTCGTCATGAAAGTAAACGTAATGCCCGCGGGCATGCTTAACCCGATAATAATGGTCGCCACCGCCCCGGGTAATAATGGCTTTGCTTTCTTCAATGGCGCGCAGGCGATCGTCCGGATGAATGCTGTTTTGCCACCAGTGCGGTGAATTGGCCTCTTCCTGGGAGTAACCGAGTACGTCGCTGAGGTTTTCGCTTATCCACAGTGGCAGGGCTTTGTGCTCCCTTACCTCCATGGCATAAGTGATAATAGGTATGGCAGAAAAGTAACTGGGGATTCGGCTTAAAAACAGCTGCTCAGGTGATTCGTTTATCCGGGCTTTGAGCTCGGCACTGTTTAAACGCATCAGTAGCACGTAGAGAAGGGATGACATAAGCCCCACAAACCCAAGGCCCTTGAGCATAGAAATCAAATAGGTGTTTTCAAAATCACCGAAGAACTGAGCCAGAACCCAGTCGCTGCCGATAATCCATAAAACGCCTGTCAGCAGGTAAATTAAGACAATTTTGCGATAGCGGTTTTTATTCATGAATACTACTAAATTTAACGCTATCTGCGGTTTAATGCGATGCGTTGGGCTGCCTGAAAAACAACACTCCTTTGTCGGATTTATCCGTTACCTGCGCATTTTAGCTAAACTTTAGTACAACAACCAACTTTGCCTTACTTTTTTGTAAGGCAGGTTGTTAGCTTATCCTAACACCGTTGCAACGCTGTGGCGCAAAACCTCAAGCGAATGAGTCTCAAACCAGGGATTGCGCGCCTGCCAGCGGTTATTGCGCCCCGATGGATGCGGTAGCGCGTATGCATTACCTGGTGACTTTGTGGTGAAACGTACTGCCTTGGTAAGGGTTTTATGTTCGGGCAAATAATATTGCTGAGCATAGCGGCCAATGTATAGCGTAAGCGCGGGGTTTAATTGCGCCTGCACTTTGGCATGCCAGGTTAAAGCGCAAATTTTAGGCGGCGGCGCATCCGCGCCATTTTTATAGCCTGGAAAGCAAAACGCCATGGGCAAGTGGGTAAAGGCCGGCAAATAAAACTGCTCACGGTTAACACCCAGCCAACCGCGCAACTTATCGCCACTGGCATCATTCCAGGGTTGGCTGCTGTCGTGTGCTTTTATTCCCGGTGCCTGTCCAATGATCAGGATGCGAGCCTGTTCCTCAATTTGCACAATTGGCCGCGGTGGATAGGGCAGGTTACCGGCACAAAGTGCACAGCTTCGAATCTCTGTTAGCAGTGAGTCGGCCGGGGGGGTCATGGTTTGCTTCCCTGAGCGATAGCGGTCAGATCCTGCTGTAGCGACTGGGTAAGCCAGTCAGTCATAGAGCGAAGACGTTTGGTTTGCAGTTTAACCGGTGCATACAGTAAGTGTACTGGCAGCGGGTGAGGTTCGTAATCGGGCAGTAAAATCTGCAAGTCACCACGCTTAACGGCGTCACTAACCTGATAATGTAAAAAGCGGCAATAACCCACGCCGGCAATGCAGGCATCGAGCGCAGCATCTACCTGATTGGTTATTAAGCGGGTTTGCATGGCCACTGACATCAGTTTAATGCCATGCTGAAAATGCCAGTCTTCGGGGTTATCCAGCACACTCAGGTGAACACAGGGCTGGCCAGCGATATCCTGCGGGTGTTCAGGCGCTGTTTGTCCGGCCATAAAGTCAGGGCTGGCGCACAGCACATGACGCATTGAGCCTAATTGCCGCGCCACTAAATCATGGTTGCCGATGCGACCAATGCGCAGGGCAATATCAATCCCTTCACTAAGCATGTCCACCGGGCGGTCGAGTAACACCAGGTTGACCTGCATTTTTTGGTACTGGTTGAGGTAGGCGTTAATTTTAGGTGCAACGTGGCGTTTACCAAAAGTCACCGGCGCAGTTACCGTAACTTTGCCCAGGGGTTCGGCCTGGCGATCAATAAGCATACTTTCGGCGTCACTCACCTCGGCCAGTATTGTACGGCAGCGCAGATAGTATTCTCGCCCCTCATCGGTAATGGCAATTTGCCGGGTGTTGCGATTAAACAGTCGCACTTTCAGGTGCTCTTCCAACGCGGCAAGCGTGCGCACTACCGAAGTAAGTGAGGTTTCCAGACTGTTGGCAGCCGCCGTTAAGCTGCCCATATCAGCAATCTCAACAAAGACTTTCATGGCTTTTAATTTGTCCATACTGGCCTTATTAGTGCGAAAAACGGTTTACAGAAATTAAATATCGCATATTTTTTGCGAAAAACAGACAAGTTAAGGTGGTTTTGAGTGATTTAACCTTCTTTTAACATGGAGAGAAAGCATGAAATTGTACGATCTTGAGCTGTCCGGAAACTGTTATAAAGTGCGTCTGTTTGCCGCCCTGGCTAATATTGAGCTGGAAATTGTGCCGGTGGATTTTATGGCCGGTGAACACAAAAGTTCAGTCATGCTGGCATTAAACCCATTTGGCCAGCTACCAGTGTTAGAGCATGGAGAAGTTGTGTTACGCGACTCCCAGGCAATGCTGGTGTATCTCGCTCGCCTGTATGATCTTGAAAGCTGGTTACCGTCCGACCCGCAGCAAATGGCCGAAGTACAACAATGGCTGTCTACCGCGGCGAACGAAATTCAACACGGACCTAATGTGGCACGGTTGGTGGATAAGTTCGGCTTTGAATTTGATAAACCAACCGCACTGGACATTTCAGCCGGTATCCTGACTTTGCTAAACAACCACCTGGCCGAGCATGACTGGCTGGCGCTCGGGCATCCAACTATTGCCGACTGCGCCGTGATGCCATACGTAGCGATTGCACCAGAGGGCGGTATTTCTCTGGATGATTACCCGCATATCCTGGCCTGGATCGATCGCATCAAGCAGCTCCCCGGCTTTATTGGTATGCCAGGGCAGGTTTAGTAGGGATAGACGCTGGAAGGGTAGGGAATTGTTACAGTTGTGGTTACAGGGTTGGTTGAACAAAATAACCGAAACGCTTATTTTCAAAAAAGCCTCCCGAAACAGCGGGAGGTTTTTTTGTATGTTAAGAAAGCTATATAATAACAGTTGTTTACGTGGTTTATTTGATGTAATGAAGTGCCGTCAGGCACAAAATTAATTTGTTAGGTTTAGGCTGCACATATAACTATTTATCAAATTAATGTCAGGTATTCGCTCATTTTTTGGAAATTCTGTAATAAATATTGTATGTTTCCAGTCGTAGTTACATTTAATCGTACCCTTCATCTATTACAAAGCGTGGTAAATACGTATGTCACAACAAGATAGCAATGCTCTGAACACTTCACGTGATGATAACGCAATCCAGGATCGTTCTATTGTTGAAGAACTTGCCGATGCAAAAAAAGAAATCAATGATCTCAAAATGCAGATTATGTGGATGGAACGACATTACGAGTAAAGTTAAATTGCTGGTTATCGCCGGTATAGTATCAAACCACAATTCAGCGCAGCGACAGCATTCATAATGCCTTGGCTTATTAAGTCTGCGCTTTACATAAACGATTAGCGTTAGCGACTGTCGTTACAGACTTTCGTTGCGAGGTGCTAGCGATTTAAATCCCAGCTCTGTATTTGACAAATATAAACACCATCCCAAGAAAATTATAACGCCAAGAACTGTCCAGTCTGCGGTGTTTGTATTCATGTGCTAACTAAGACTGCTTTGAGCGAATTGCGGAAGTAAGCTGCATGTTCTCTTTATGAACAGGAACACTCTGTAACAGGTATTCAAAAAACGATGTGAGCTGCCAATTTGCCACTCTCATGTTGCGTTAATTTTTAGTTCTTCTCAGCTTCATTGCGAAATCTACATGCCAGTTAAGCCCTTTAAAAAACTGCAAACCTGCTTGGGCAGAGCAAGATTATCTTCTATCAGCAAAATCGACAGTGGTGTACTCATGATTTTTCCCTTTGAAATCGTTAAAACTTAGCCATCATGATGACCCCAAGCTACCGACCATACTGCCAAACTTAACCTGATCACCTGCTAATGCATAAACGCAGGCGCACCTTCTCATCAATGGAGGACTCTACGCTGCTTCAAACAGATCTTAAGCGTAAAGTAACCAGGGTGAAATTAAGGTATATAAACAGTCTAATCTTTACATCTGGTTGAGATAGTCACTAAACAGGTAGATAGATTTGATAGAACAGATTACTGCAGATAAAGCTATGAAAGATTAACACTCGCAAAGCAGGCAAAAAAAAACCGCCATTTGATGGCGGTTTCTTCTGGATTTAAGCACAACTAATTGTGATTAGTTTACCCTGAAATTAACTCCGATCAGTTAACTTTTCGACGGAGACCCATACCAATCAAAGCTAGAGACAATAAAGCGATAGAAGATGGCGCTGGTGCGCCTACCACTGGCTCTTCATCAGCTTCAACTGTATTAAAGGTCACGTTATCTATTACTTCAGCCAAACCAGTTGTGCCAGTTTCATAAATAAAAGTCGCTCTGTTAAAGCTGCCAAAACCACTAGCGATAATAGTTTCATCAGCAATGTCGTTTTTATTGTAAACAAGTTCAACTAATCCAACTTGCAAGGCATCGTTGAATAACGTTAAAACAGCTGTTGTTTCCGGGAAGCCAGGATCATCGTTACCAAACACCAACGACAGATAATCAACATAAACACTAAAGTCCAGTGAAACGCCAGTATCAGCCCCAAAAACACCCAAGGCATTGCCGATTGACTGATGACCATAATCACGAATGGACAATTCTTCACCACTGAATGTTAACAGGTCTGAGTCAACACTTGAATAACTCGCTCCTTTATTGCCAGTCAAATCCGCTTCAAAATCAAGAGTAACAAGCGCAGCATTTGCTGAACTTACTACCAACAACAGACTTACTACAGAAACAAACTTTTTAATAAACATAACTTTCTCCTGACTATTATGGTAGGTTTAAAGCAAACTTTAGGCCAAAATTTAAATCGTTTAATTTCAATAGCTTAACTAAGAATTGGCTTTCAGAAGCAGCGTATTGTAAAATTAACTGACATAAAATATTTGTTTTTTTCGAGACCAATTAATCCGGCTTTTCGAATATTCAGAGATAAAAATAGGATCTGTTAATCCTTATTAGCAGATCACTAATACATGTTCGAAAATTGCCAAAGGCATCGGGTTTACTAACCACAACAGCCACATTAGTAGTAAAGCAAAGAGTCGTTTTCTCATCACTGCGTCTCCTCATATGAAAACCCCAGTGTAAATATGCAAAGGTGAAATCAGGGTGATATAGACGATACTTTAAGAAACTTTGGCCTTCTCTTTGAAATAGTCCTTCAAATGACACTCCACATATTGAGGAGCGTCCATATTAGTCACCATGGTGGTCATAAAAAACTCCAGAGGGCCATAAAATGTAGAAGGTGTGAAGGCCCGAAGCCCCCATAACACAGCGCTACGGATCCAATCCGGAATATGAACAATTTTTTCAGGCTGATTGATGGCGAAGGACTACTACCGCGGAGCGGTTTCGTCCTTTGACCAAAAGAAGACTTCTTCAGCATAAAGCCCTTTCAATTAGATATGCCTCTATCTGGCGCTTTTGTTAAACTTGAGCTCTGTTCTAAAGGATAGACATAACCGAGCAAGAGCTGAGTAAGCCTAAGAGGAACCATCTGTGCTAATAGCCGAATTTCACCTGCAAGCAGTGAATATCATTCAGATATTAAGTCTGTTCACCGGCTTGCTTGGTGTTGCTTTACTGGCGGGCGAACGGCGCTATAACGGTCTTGTTCTGGCGCTGTTAATGCAGAGCCTGATGATGGGCTTTAATTTATATGAAGAACTCAATGCTGGCGCCGTTGGTTGGTATATTACGCCTGCTTTCAGCCTGTCGTTGGGGCCCATTTTTTATCTTTTAGTGCGGGTGTTACTGGTTCCCGAGCAGCCCTTAACTTATCGCGACAGCGCTCACTTTTTACCAACGCTGATGGCATTACCTTTAACACCCTATCTGCAGTGGATGTTGCTGGCCGGTGCAGTTAGCCAACTGATTTATTTTGCGCTGGCATTCAGGTGGTTAAAACGCTATCACGCTGCCATGGCCGAACGTGAAGCCGATACCGAGAGTAAAGGCTTGCACTGGCTGTTCAATACACTGGTGGTACTGCTGGTATTGCTTATCCTGGACATGATGCGGGTGAATTTGCAGAGCGTTACTACCGAGCCTTTTCGCAGTACCTGGTATTTGCTCGACCAGAGCGCGTTTTTACTGGTGTTGTGTGTTGCGATTGTCGGGCTTATCCGGCAACCCGCGTTGTTTAACGGGCTCAGTGAGGTTGAGCAAACTAACGCTGAACCAGCGCCTCACGAAGACAGTCAGGCCGCGGCTATTTTTCAGGCGCTGGATAGTCAGATCCGCGAACAACAATGGTATTGTCAGCCGCGTATTTGTTTGCAGGATATAGCCGGTTATACCGGTCTTTCGGTAAAAGACATTTCCTGGTCAATTAATACCGGTGGCGGCATGAGCTTTGCCGACTATATCAATCAACTGCGTATCAACCGGGTGGCCGAGTTAGCCAAATCCACGCCAGATAAAACCTTGCTTGAGCTCGCTATGGACGCTGGCTTTAGTTCTAAATCGTCATTTAACGCGGTATTTAAAAAACACACCGGCAAAACGCCAGGCCAGTATCTTACGCCTTTACGGGCGAGGGTTTGAGGGCAGCAGTACAGAATTTTTCAGGGTCCAAAATAGTGTTTAACAGGTGCAGAATCCTGATTCTGGTCGCCCACAGGCCAGCGCTGGCGCAAAGTAGCTCCATACAAATTACATCGGAGCATTCAATGAGAACCTCAAGCGTTAATTTTATTCCCATCAAAGCGATAGGCCTGTCGGTTTTGTTTATCTGCAGCATTCTTTTGCTGTCGGTTACCGCACTGGCAGTTTATGTTCATTACGAACATGGCAGTACCTCCTTAACTCTGTTCCGCCCGCAAAGTCATATTCTGACTAATGTGAATGTGCTAACGCTGGAAGAAGAACCGGTGCTTAGCGATCAGGCGGTGATCATCCGGGATGGCCGGATAGAAACCGTGCAATCTGCAGCATTACCACTACCTGAGGATTTGCCGGTAGTGAACGGTAATGGCCGCTTTGTAATGGCCGGTCTGATAGATTTACACGTGCACGTGCTTGACCGCAGCTATGCCAAAATGGCCCTTGCCACCGGGGTTACCACGTTGCGTAATATGGGCGGCTATCGCTATCATTTAAAATGGCGTGACGAACTGGAGCAGGGCGACTGGTTTGGTAGTCAACTGGTGCTTTCGTCACCCATTTTTAACAGTGTGGAGCAGGGCGATCCTTTATCCCACTTTACAGTGAATAGCCCGCAAAGGGCTCGTCAGGCTGTGCTTGACTATATCAACCAGGGCTATGATTTTATCAAAGTGTACGAAGGGCTCCATGCCGAGGTGTATGAGGCGGTGCTGGATGAAGCGATGCAGCTTGGTGTATCGGTGGCTGGTCATCCTTCTTACGATTTGATGCAACAAAATCTGGCCGCACATGCCAGTCTGGCAAGCTTTGAACATGTGGAAGAAGTGTTCGACGGATTTTTACAACAGCAACGTAATCCCCAAAAAGTAATGCTTGCTGCTGATTTTCTGCGAGAGAATCAGGTACCACTTATTCCAACGCTGGCCGTAAATCAGGAGCTCACCTTACTTAGCATCCAAAAACAGGCTTATCTGGCGCAGCAGGATATCAATGCGATCAATCCTTTTGCGCGCCTGGTTTATGAGCAGACTTCCTTTCAGCGCTGGTTAGGGTCATCTGCGGAGCTGGGCGAGTATAACCGAGAAGTGGATGACTACCTCAATGAGTTAACTTTCAGCCTTTATGAACAGGGCGTCACCCTGGCGCTTGGCTCCGATGCAGGAGCTCTGGTGGACGTTCCGGGGCCGGCAACTATTCGGGAGGCGTTGCTGATGATTGAGGCGGGTATTCCTGTAAAAGAGGTATTGCGAAGCGCCACCATCAATGCAGCAGAGGTATTAAACCGCAGTAATGAACTGGGCAGAGTGGCAAGGGGGTATCGCGCCGATTTGGTGGTGTACAACGAAGATCCATTGTCTACTCCTGACACGTTACAACAACCACAACTGGTTTTTCAGAATGGCCGGTTATTTACCCGGACAGAACTAATGACGCTGCAGAACGAAGGTCGTCAGCACAGTTCGTTACTGGTAAGTGTGAGCAGACATCTGATTCATCTTTTGCTGGACTGAAATGGCTATGCCCGCTTTACAACCGAATCAAAATAAACCATATTGGTGCATTGAGCAGTCTTATTCGAGTCGAAAGGATGTTAGCAAGTATAAGTTTCGCCCAGCGTCAGCGTTTGGCTTACATTGATTTTTGTTTGTTGTTTAAAGGGGCGATCTACCGTCAGGACTTGATCAACCGTTTTGAAGTGGGCTTGTCGGCAGGCTCCCGCGATTTTAATTTATACAAGGAAATGGCGCCGGACAACCTGGAATATGACTCCCGGGAAAAGCGCTATTTTCAAACCAGCCAGTTTAAGCCGTTATTTGAACATGACGCCCAGCGTACGCTAACTAAACTGGCCAATGATATTTCTGATGGCTTTGATGCCATTGGCGATATTCACTTTCCGGTGGAAGCACCGTCGAGCCTCAATGTGCCGGATATATTTATTGTCGCAAAACTGGTCCAGGCCATTTTAAATAATCGCGCAGTGAGTGTGATTTATACGTCCTTGTCGAGTGGCTCTGCTGCCCGGGAACTGGTGCCTCATGCGATTGTGGATAATGGCCTGCGTTGGCATGTGCGCGCTTTTGATCGTAAAAGTCAGAGTTTCCGTGATTTCGTGCTGACCCGTGTCAGTAAGGTCACCCTAAAATCAGAACCCGCCGCCAATGAACTGGCTGAGTACGACAGCGAGTGGCATCGAATGATCCCATTACAACTGGTGCCGCATCCAAAGAACGTGAGTTTTCCCACTGCCATTGAAATGGATTACGGAATGGAAAACAGTCAGTTGCTGATAAACGTGCGAGCCGCCATGGCGGGCTATTTACTGCGCCGCTGGAATGTAGACTGCACCGAGCGCGGCACGCTGGAAGGAGCCGAGTATCAACTGTGGTTACAGAACCGGTTTACATTACGTGACGTGGATAATCTGGCCATTGCGCCTGGCTACGCAGAGCTGAAATAAGTGGCTGGCGGGAGACTGGCTCCCGCCGGTTGATTAGCCCGCCAGGGTGGCACGAATTACCTTTTTGTTGATTTTACCCACAGACGTTTTGGGAATTTCATCAACCAGGGTGATGTGCTCTGGCACTGCCCATTTTGAAATGTGTCCGGATTCAACGAACTGCTGCAGGTGTTGCTGAATATCACCGGCGCTAAGCTCGTTGTTACTGGCAACCACCATAGCATGAGGGCGTTCTCCCCATTTTTCATCCGGCATGCCCACCACGGCAACTGCCGCAACATCCGGGTGCTGACTGATAAGATCTTCCAGCTCGATAGATGAAAGCCATTCACCACCGGTTTTGATAACGTCTTTAATCCGGTCCTTAATTTCTACAAAGCCGTCGGGATGGACGCTCGCCACGTCGCCGGTATGCAGCCTTCCGCCTTCCCAGAGCTCTTCCTGTTTGGCCGGCTCTTTATGATATCCCTGAGTGAGCCAGGGCGTTTGTACAGTAATTTCACCCACATCACAACCATTGTGTGCCGCGGGTTTGCCGCTGGGCTCTTCAATACGCAGATCAACCAGGTTGGATGCCACGCCGGTAAGAGTTCTGTATTTAAGCTGTTCCCCGGGCGGCAGCGCGCGTTGCGCTTTGTTTAAATGGGTAACGGTCAGCAGCGGGCAGGTTTCCGACATGCCATAGGCGGAGTAAATATCAGCCCCTTTGTCCATGGCGGCTTTGGCCAGCCCCTTTGGCAGCGCACTGCCGCCAATAAGGATCTTCCAGCCATCCAGCCGCGTTGTGTGGCCTTTCTCGCAGCCCAATAGCATTTGCAAAATAGTAGGCACACAGTGCGAAAAATCGACTTTGTATTGCTTAATCAGGTCTACTAACAGATTGGGCTCATACCGCCCCGGATAAATCTGCGTGCAGTTAAGCATCACAGCCGCATAGGGAACGCCCCAGGCATGCACATGGAACATCGGCGTAATGGGCATATAAACCGAATTGGAGCGGAGCAGCGGCAAGCCTTCATAGCTGCCCAGCATGCCCACCATGTTGATGGTATGCAGCACTAACTGACGATGGCTGAAATACACACCTTTGGGATTACCGGTAGTGCCTGTGGTGTAAAAAGTGGTGGCGACACTGTTTTCATCAAAATCGGGAAAATCGCATTCGCTGCTCTGTTCTGCCAATAATGATTCGTATTCGCCAAGCACACTCATATTGGGCGTGGCGGGCGGCGTGCCGCCGTCACTCAAACGAATGTAGCCTTGTACGGTGGGCAGCTGCGCCGCCAGCTGATCGGCAAGGGGGAGAAAATCATCGTGTACCAGCACCAGTTTATCTTCGGCGTGATTCATGGTGTAGGCCACCTGTTCGGGTGACAATCGAATATTTACATGATGCAAAATGGCGCCCAGCATGGGCACAGCAAAATAGCATTCAAGGTAGCGGTGACTGTCCCAGTCCATCACCGCAACCGTATCACCGGCTTCTACCCCGGCTGCTTTCAGCGCATTGGCCAGTTGTTGTACCCGCCGGGTGAATTCACTGTAGCTAAAAGACTGCTCGCCGCGGTAAATGATCTGGTTGTCTGGTTCAAAACGACCGGCTGAGGCAAAAATTTGTTTAATCAGAAGAGGGTAGGCGTGGGCATTTTCTGCCCCTTGAAGAATTTTTACAGGCATCACACGGCTCCGGTGTTTAACGGGTTGTTTTGTAATAGTGTTGTTTTAAATAGGTTAACGCGCAAGGGGTTGGCGTGTTAGGATTTATGATTGGCGTATAAAGATAATATTGGCTGTATAAGCTGCGCCTACCAACCTCAGGATAACCGAATGAAAGACTACAATATCGCGCAATCTCATAGTGTTATCGGCAGCTGGCCGTTGGTCATCAGCAGGGCAATGAATGCTTATCAGCTTGATGGTCAGAGTCTGCTTAGCCGTGTAGGGATAGATCCTGTCCAGGCTGCTCAACCCGAAACCCGCTATTCTCTTGCCGAGCTAAATCGCTTGTGGCGTCTGGTGGAGAGTCTGACTCAGGATGAAGCGGTAGGGCTAACCGTAGCCCGGTTTGTCCGGCCCACTTCATGGCAGGCACTGGGTTTTGCTATTTGGGCCAGTAACACGCTGATGGCGGGTTTTGAGCGGCTGGCTGCTAATTTCCGGATGTTTGCCGACTACGGTACGCTTAACATCAGTGAGTCGAATAATCAGGTTGATATCAGCCTGCATAAAAGCCTTACTATTGACCATTGGAGCGCGGCTGAGACCGACGCGTTTATGGGCACCTGTATGCTTACCGCCAGACATATTTTTGAGCCCGGCTTAGTGCCGTTGCAGGTATCGCTGAGTCGACCGCAACCAGCAGATCCAACGCCCTGGCAGCGGGTGTTTAAGTGCCCGGTGTTTTTTAATGCGGCCCACGACACGATATCGTTTAGCGAGGCGGTGATGCATCAGCCGTTGTTAACTGCCAGTCCGGAGCTTGCGGCACAAAATGACGCGCTGGTAGCCGATTATCTGGCGCGCTTTGATCGCAGCGATCTGCGCGGCCAACTGGAGTCATTGCTGTTAAATCACCTGCCACTGGGCAAATTAACCCTTGGGCAGGCGGCACAACGTCTTGGGCTGAGTTCGCGTACCTTGCAGCGACGATTGGCCGACAAAGGCAGTAGCTTCCAGATTGTGGTGGATGCCCTGCGCAGTCGGCAGGCGTTATTGTGGGTAGAAACCGGCCATTTACCTTTAAGTGAAGTCGGTTACCGCTTAGGTTTTACCAGTGCCGGTAACTTTACCCGTGCATTTAAACGCTGGTATCAGCAAAGCCCGAAACAACGGCGCCTGCAGGCTTTGTCTGACTAACTTTCCGGCTATTTCTTATCCTAAAGGATGATGTGTAATTAACCCGTTCAGCTTGCAGCATATCACTCCTGTGCATAGAGTTTAGTAGCAGACAGTTTTGTGCATAAGCCCGGGAAAAGAGATTTGTTGCGATACGTTATGATAATGCTTGCGGCAGTCGCCGCATTGGTAGCCTGGCCGGTGGCAAGTGAAACCGGCGCTAAAAAGGTCATTGTTGGCGCACAGTTAACAGGGCTTTTCCATATTCCCGGTGAACACCAGGGCTCAGGGGTTTACTACGAAATTCTCCAGCGTGCGCTGGTAGAAAGCGGGCTGGCTGACCAGGTTGAGATCATTGTGATGCCAATGTCCCGGGCCAAACGCGGATTTGTGAATAAACAATTTGCCTGTTATGCGCCGGGGATTGCGACCTTTGATTTAGAAGATGCCAGCCTCGACTTGCAGGATGTGCTGATCAGTGTGCCACTAAATAAGGCCATGGTGAGAGTAATTTCCCGCGATGAACAACATTTAGTACGCCAGGCCAGTGATATTCCCGATCATGCAGTGTTAAGCATTGTGCGCGGTACACCATTGAGTAGTGAAATGCAGGGGATCGCCGAGCGCGTGATGCACCTTTTTGAGGTCAGCAGCGAAACCGAAAATGTGCAGATGCTTAAAGATCATAAAGTCGATTACATCTTCTCTTTTTATCCGGATGTGTTGTTTGCCTACGAAGAACTGGGGATGTCTGAACTACCTTATGACAAAGCGTTTTCGCCGCTGACTATGCGCGATACCCTGGTTTGTCACCCCGGCCATGAACGCCTGTTTAAAGCCATAAACAATAAGCTTGAGGAGTTTACCCGAAGCGGGGTATTAAAACAGATGCTGGGCGACTTAAACATGTTTGCCGAGCCTCAGGCGCCCGGCAATCAGTAACGGCGGTTAGTCTTTTTGATTTTTTTACTGCTCTTCAGCGTAGCCTTTTGGCGGCGGTGTCCAGCCTCGCCGCTTGGAATGGTTGTCGTGGAGATCGGATTTCAGCGCGTCATCAATGAGTTGTTGCAACTCCATAAATAGCTCACGGTAGTTGTTATCAAAGCGCTCGCCGCTGGCATCGTCTTTCCAGGCTTCGTAAAGTACGTCACTTTGCTGGGCTTCAATATCGCGGTAGGCATGCTTTTGCCGTTCGGCCTGAAACGGGTGTACGCCCAGCGAACGTAGTGCCTGAGCGCCCATTTCCAGGGCCGAATGATATGTTTCGGAAATCAGGTAATCAGCACCCGCCTGGCGCAACCGGTAGCCATGACCGCGGTCGAAGGCGCGCACCAGCAGCTTAAGCTCAGGGTGAGCTAATTTTACGTATTTTACCATTTCAACAGCGGTTTCCCGGTCGTCTATAGCGATAACCATTAAGCTGGCTTGTTCAATGCCGGCGGTGTCGAGCATTCCCGGTTTTGAAGCGTCACCAAAGTAGGCCTGAGTACCTATTTGACGCATCAAATCGACCTGCTCTGAACGTATATCCAGGATTACCGTTTTAAAATCGTTAGCCACCAGTAAGCGGTTAACTATCTGCCCGAAACGGCCGATGCCGGCAATAATCACACTACCTTTATCATCTACCGTGTCATGCTGGCGATTGCTGCTGCCGTGCATATAACGGGGCATAATCACCCGTTCGAATAAGATAAACAGTCCCGGCGTTAAAAACATCGACAAAGCCACCACCAACTGCAATAACGCAATCAAATCGGTGGCCAGCACGTTGTTCTGAGCCGCAAAGCTAATCAATACAAAACCAAATTCACCGGCCTGGGCCAGGCTCAGGGTTAGCAGCCAGCGATTACTGCCTTTTAAATCAAATAGCAGAGCAATCAGAAACAGCACCAGCGCTTTTAACACCATCACCCCAAGGGTGATACTGATGATAAGGACCCAGTTTTCAGTGAGCGTGGCAAAGTGAATACCAGCCCCTACAGTGATAAAGAATAGTCCCAGCAGCAGCCCTTTAAAGGGCTCAATATTGGCTTTAAGTTCGTGACGAAATTCACTGTTGGCCAGCACTACGCCGGCCAGAAAGGCGCCGAGGGCAGGGGAGAGACCAACCAGTCCCATTAAAACGGCAATGCCGATAACCAGCATCAACGCCGTAGCAGTAAAAATTTCACGCAGTCCCGAGGATGCCACAAAGCGAAACAGCGGCCGGCTCAGGTAATGACCGCCAACGGTGACAAACGCTATGGACGCGATAATAACTAACCCGTACAGCCAGCCAGGCAGCCCTTCCACCAGACTGTCGCCATGGCCGGCGTTCTGGCCTGCCGTCTCATTAATAGCACTCGCCAGCTCGGGTAAGGCCAATAGCGGGATAAGCGCCAGCATCGGAATAACGGCGATGTCCTGAAATAACAGAATAGAAAAAGCGCCCTTGGCTCCTTCGGTTTGTTGCAGGCCTTTTTCCTGAAAGGTCTGCAGTACAATGGCGGTGGAAGACAGCGCGAAAATAAGACCAATAGTCAGCGCCACCTGCCAACTCAGGCCGGCTATCATGGCGATACCGGTGATAACTGCTGAGGTAAGCAGCAACTGTAAGCCGCCCAGGCCCAGTAAGCGCAGCTTCATATTCCATAAGGCTTTGGGTTCAAGCTCCATTCCCACTAAAAACAGCATCATTACCACGCCAAACTCGGCAAAGTGTTGAATGGCGTTGGTTTCCTCACCCACCAGACCGAGCACCGGGCCAATAATAAGTCCGGCTATTAAGTAGCCCAGAACCGAGCCCAATCCGAATCGCTTGGCCACCGGCACGGCAATAACCGCCGCCAGTAAATAAATAAACGCCTGAAGAAAGTAACCGGTCATTGGTGCAGATCCTGCTCGTCAAAATAGCAGGTGAGGTTTTCCAGCTGCCGCGCTTTACTGATATCCAGTTCGTCTTGCGCCAGGGTATCAAGTAGCTTAGTCCACAGCGCTGAGTGCCGGGTGATACGGTGCTCTTCCTTTGCGGTGCGGGAGCCAAATAAGCCGAAAGGGGCCGGGTAGGTTAACTGGGTAATACTGGCCATTTGTTCCAGTGGCTGGAGTAACTGGCGCAGAGTAAAGTGATTAAACCCATCGGTCTGATAGGCTTCTTCGCGCCCGCCAGCCGACACCACACAGAAAAACTGCTTCCCCTTTAGTGCATCGCCTCCTTTGCCATAGGCGAATCCTTATTCAAGCACCAGATCCTGCCACTCTTTACAGGGCCGGGGTGGAGTACCAGTAAATGGGAAACTGAAAAATAATCACATCGTGCTCAAGCAAGCGCTGTTGTTCACGCTCGATACTGATATTAAAGTCCGGATACTCAGCATATAGATCTACCGCCGTCACTGCCTTGTGCTGTTTGGCGGCGTTAAACAGAACACTGTTGACCTCCGATCTCGCCTGCGAGGGATGCGCAAACAATAACAGGATACGGCAGGGGGGCGAGCTTGCTTCAGTAGACATTCTGGGTCCGGTACATAATTGAGTCTGCTTAAAATGTGGCTTTTATCAGGGTTATTCAAGTCTTATCACAGGCTATCATTCCCCTTCCGGTTGTAAAACTTATCAAAGAATTGGAAATGAAAAGAAACGCCCTTGTAAAGGCTGCCAGCGGGGCGTTGAATCAAATAAAAAATGGCATAACTTACACGTATTATGCATAGAATTACTTTGCATACATAACGTATAATGCAAGTCATCAAATAAAAAAAGCAATAGTCCTTCCGGATAAGATTACGCTGTTCAAACAGTGAACGGTTGGTTCTGTATTCCTACAAAATATACTCGCGTTTTATTCGTTTACTCTGCCAGGTTAATAACACCAGTTTAAACAGGCGCACACTCATTGATTTAACTGGCTTCGGCCATGTGTTTAAGGTTGTTTATGTCTGCACCACAAATTAAACAAGGCGCAGCGGTCTGGCCTATTCTGGCTATGGCGCTCGGAACTTTTGTTCTTGGACTAACCGAGTTTTCGGCAATGTCCATGCTGCCCTTAATTGCTGAATCATTCAGCGTCACTCCCTCGTTGGCAGGTAACGTGATCAGTGCCTATGCCATCGGTGTGGTGATTGGTGCGCCATTGTTTATGCTGCTGACCAATAAAACCAATCGTCGCACCGCGTTAATTGTGTTTACCGGCATGATTTTACTGGGCAATGGGTTAAGTGCGATTGCTTCATCCTTACCTGAACTGGTGGTTTACCGGGTACTCTCCGGATTACCTCATGGGGCTTACTTCGGTACGGCGTTGCTGGTTGCTTCTGGCATGGCACCTAAGGGTAAACGTGCAACCTACATGTCTAAAGTCTTTGCTGGTCTTACTATTGCAACCATCGTGGGCGTACCTATGGCAACTCTGGTGGGGCAAAACCTTAGCTGGCGAGTGTGTATGGCCATTGTGGCCGTGCTGGCATTGATCACCATGTTTTTGATTTATCGTCTGGTACCCAGCAGCCCGGTAACCAATCCAACCCGGTTGCGCGAAGAATTCGGCGTACTGAAAAACAAACTGGTGTGGTCTATCTCCGGCATTATCTTTGTTGGTTTTGGCGGCGTGTTCTGTATTTATACTTATCTGGCAGACACCATTATTAACGTAACGGAAACCCCGGAAGTAACCATTTCTATTGCCATGATGATGTTTGGGATTGGCACCACAATTGGTAATCTGGTGATCAGTAAACTGGCCGATCACTCGCCGTTAGCCACAACCGGTATCGCCCTGTTGTGCAGTGTTGCTATTGCTATCATGTACGTGTTTGCCGCGGGTAACATCTGGTGGTTATATGTCACGGTATTCCTGCTCGGCGCCAGCGTTGGCCTGGCTGCCGTGATTCAGTCGATGTTGCTGGACGTATCGCCCACCGGGCACGCCATGATCGGCGCACTGGTGCAATGCGCCTTTAATACCGCTAACGCAATCGGCCCCTGGGTAGGCGGCGCTTTACTGGCGTCGGGCGCTTCGTTTAACGAAACCGGCTATGCTTCAGCCATGTTGTTTGTCGGCGGCTTTATCATGTGGGCCCTTAGCTACCTGCAGATGCGTAATCGAAATTTAATCCCCGCAACGAACTAATATGCACATTTAAAGGAGGTCAAAAGGCCTCCTTTTATCGTAATAACCTGCTGTTTTGTCCAATTAAAATCTCTCTCTGGTTGCACCCATGCGCCGGACACGGCATGCTAAAAAAGCTTCAGGACGCATTACCCTATACCTTTGGCCGTTTGCCCCGGACAGAGAGCGCCTTAACCGGCGAAGAAGTTGGAACTCTTATGAACATGTTAGCCGTTACTCAGCGCTGCAGGGGCTGGCGTATTGCTGTGCTTGCTATCCTGTCGCTTGTTATTACTGCCTGTGATAACGCTCCGAAAGCTTCCCCAGATACCAGCACATCTAAGGATATAGAAATTCGTTGGGACACTTTTGGTGTGCCGCATATTTATGGCGGGACAACTGAAGATGTGTTTTACGGTTTTGGCTGGGCCCAGGCAAAGAGTCAGGGTGACATTGTCCTGAGGCTTTACGGTCAGGCCCGGGCAAGAGGGGCCGAATACTGGGGTGAAGAGTATGAACAAACCGATTTGTGGCTACTCGGTAATGACGTCCCAGAAAGAGGGCAACAGTGGTACCAGCAGCAAACGGAGGCGTTTAAGAAAAACCTCGATGCTTTCGCCGCCGGTATTAACGATTACGCGAAGAAGTACCCTGAAACCCTGGATCCTAAGGTATTAAAAGTATTACCGGTATCCGGCGTTGATGTGGTGACTCATGCCCACCGGCTAATGAACTTTATTTATGTTGCCTCGCCTTCCCGGGTGATTGGCGAGCGTGCACCGCCACTTAAGGCTGGCTCAAATACCTATGCCGTGGCGCCTGCTAAGTCTGCCAGCGGTAATACGTTATTGCTGCAAAACCCGCATCTGCCCTGGGCAACCGGCTTCTTTACCTATTATGAAGCTCATTTGAGCAGTCCTGATTTTGAAATGTACGGTGCCACTCAGGTGGGCCTGCCGGTAATTCGCTTTGCCTTTAACCAGCGCATGGGTATTTCCAACACCGTAAACCGTATCCCCGGCGCCACCACTTACCATCTTACCCTTAAAGAAGATGGCTACCTCTTCGATGGCGAGGTGTTGCCATTTGAGACTACCGAAAAGACGTACCGGGTATTACAGCAAAACGGCACGCTTAAAGAAAAAACACTGGCTGTGAGAAAGTCAGTTCACGGGGCGGTGTTTGAAAGGCAGGATGGTGAAACAGTCGCATTGCGCGTTGCTGGGCTGGACCGGCCGGGTATGCTGCAACAGTATTTTGATATGTTGCAGGCAACAAGCTTCGCTGAATTTACTACGGTAATGGAAAGGCTACAGGTGCCAACGTTTAACATTACCTACGCTGATAAAGAAGGCAATATTCAGTATCTTTACAATGGCATTCTGCCCAAACACGAACAGGGTGACCTGGCTTTCTGGACCGGTTTGGTGCCTGGTGATAGTTCGGAGTATGTGTGGAATGAAGTCCATGATTACGCGGATCTGCCTAAAGTCATCAATCCCGAAAGTGGCTTTGTCCAAAATGCTAACGATCCGCCGTGGCTGGCCACATACCCTGCCGTATATAAGTATCATGATTTTCCGCCTTACGTTGCAGTAGAAGGGTCAATGTCTTTCCGGGCGCAAAACGCGGTTAAAATGATGGCTGAAAGCGGTAAGTTAAGTTTCGAGCAGTTTGAGAAAATCAAAACCTCTACTTATTCACTCATGACCGAATGCGTGCTGGACGACCTCTTAACCGCAGCTGCTGAAAGTAACGACGAAATGGTGCATCAGGCAGCGCAAGTGCTTAAAGCCTGGGACAGGCAGTTTGGCGTGGATAACCGTGCCGGGATTTTATTTGAGAACTGGGCAGAATTGTTTGCTGGCAAGCGCTCTGGATTTTCGGATCAATCTAACTATGCAGTGCCGTGGCAGGCAGAGTCACCGCTTTCAACACCTTACGGTTTAAAGGATCCTGAAGCTGCCGTCGCCATGCTCAAAAAGGCCGCCGAAAATACCATTGCAACCTATGGCCGGATGGACCCGCGGTTTGGCGATGTTTCACGGTTTATTATTCGCGATAAGGATGTGCCCGGTCATGGTGGCTACGGAAATCTTGGCGCTTTTAATGTGATCACCTGGTGGGATCCGGATGGCGATGGGATTCGTGAACCGCGCCATGGTGAAACCTGGGTTTCCATGGTGGAGTTTTCAACGCCGATAAAAGCGAAGGGAATTATGGCTTATGGTAATTCCCGCCAGGTCGAATCGACCCATTATTCTGATCAGCTTGAATTACTGGCAAACGATGAATACCGCACGCTCTGGTTACAGCGGGAAGAGGTTGAAGCGCATACTGAGCAAACGGAGTGGCTCGCAAGGTAGCGATGAACAGCAAGAGGGCACTAAGCGTGCCCTTTTTGCGGTTAAAACGCGCTGGGGTTTAAGCCGCCATCAATCAGGATGTTCTGCCCGGTGATATAGCCGCCATACTGGCTGGCCAGAAAAGCACAGGTATTACCAAACTCTTTGGGATCGCCAAAACGATTGGCCGGTACTTTAGCGGCGAGCTCTTTAGCTACCGTTTCTTTGTCGTTACCGGTTCGGACCATGCCTGCATTCAAAA
The DNA here is from genome assembly GCA_002339125.1 of Alteromonadaceae bacterium UBA2620. Classification (GTDB taxonomy): domain Bacteria; phylum Pseudomonadota; class Gammaproteobacteria; order Enterobacterales; family Alteromonadaceae; genus Alteromonas. The sequence goes on along the minus strand of DDJQ01000111.1, from coordinate 22,328 downwards.
CGCCATCTAACCGGTCGGTGGCAAAGTAACCCGGTAAAATGTTGTTGATGGTGACGTTTTTGTCGGCCACTGTACGGGCGATACCTGCTAAAAAGGCTGTCAGGCCAGCACGGGCACCGCTGGAAAGATCCAGTCCGGCTACCGGCATTTTTACCGTCATCGAGGTAATGTTAATGATGCGGCCAAAGCCACGTTCCACCATGCCATCCAGCACCTGTTGCACCAGGTTAATCGGCGTTAGCATGTTCATATTGATGCCGTCGATCATGGCGTCATTGTCCAGTTCACGGAAGTCTTTGAGTGGCGGTCCGCCATTGTTATTAACCAGAATATCGGGCGCGGGGCAGGCTGCGAGTAGTTTTGTCTGACCTTCTGGGGTGCTCACGTCACAGGCAACGGGCGTAACCGTTACCCCGGTAGCGGTGGCAATTTCTTCGGCTACCTGAGTCAGTCGCTCAGCGTTTAGTCCGTTGATCACCAGGTTCACTCCGGCCTCTGCCAGTGCCTGAGCGCAAGCACGACCCAAACCCCGGCTTGAAGCACAGACGATGGCCTGCTTGCCTTTAAGTCCTAAATCCATACAACCAATCCTTACCTGTTATGGCCTGTTGGCATGTTGCCAGCAGGCTGATAAACCATAGTTCCTCATCTTACCGGCTTGCTGCGCTATGAAAAGGAGCTCTGTCGTTAATTTAGGCGAAGTCAGCGAGCGAGTTAGCGATGCGCTTGCTCATTAGGCTGCGGGGGCAATGAGATATAAACGCTGAAGTCATTGTCGCTATCGCCAGCTGATGCGGTCACAGTTAGCTCACCATGATGGGACTCAACAATACGCCGCGCCAGATAAAGGCCCTGACCAATGCCCAGGGGAGCCGCAGCGCTATCTGGTTTGGTAGCTACGCCAGTATTATTGTTTTGATTGCTGAATCTGAGTGACTGCTACTCAAGTGAAATCGTTAGCGTGTTATCACCGCCTTGATGGTGGGCATTTTCTATCAGGTTGCGAAACAGCAAGTAAAGCAGGGTCTCATTCGCAACCACCTGGTAATTGTCGGGTACCTCAATATTAAGCTGAAAGTCGGGCCGTAATTCGCTTAGTGATAAGGTTATGGTGACATCTTCCAACACACTCAGCACGTTAAGCGGGCACTTATTGCGGTTTTCTTCCCGGACCAGGGCGGACAGTACATCCAGCGTTTGCGTGAGTTTATTTAACTGGTCTCGAGCATGTTCTTTACCATCGACATAATTTGCCCCATCGTTGCGATAAGTCACAAGTTGAGTCTGCTAACAGGCTCAACTTTCTTATAAATTTCCGTATACTGGAGAACAGATAAAGTCCAAAAACCTCGTGCAAAACATCTTTATCTGTAATGAAGCCAGCGTAAGACTGGTTCTGACAATCAGGAGTACCCTATGCCTGCCCCGATAAATACATTCAAACAGGCAATCACCGGTGACACAGCACAAATTGGTTTGTGGCTGGGACTGGCGAATAGTTATACCGCGGAATTACTGGCCGGCGCTGGATTTGACTGGCTGTTAATCGACGCCGAACACTCACCTAATGATCTGCGAACTATTTTGGAACAATTGCAGGCTATTGCGCCTTATCCTGCGGTGCCCATCGTGCGCCCGCCCTGGCCGGATGCAGTGCGTATTAAGCAAATCCTGGATTTAGGCGTACAAACCATTCTGGCGCCCATGGTCGATACGGCTGAACAGGCTGGAGAAGTGGTCGCGGCTACCCGTTATCCGCCAGAGGGGATCCGCGGTGTTGGCAGTCCGCTGGCCCGGGCGTCGCAATTTAACCGTACTAAGGATTATCTGGAAACCGCTAACGAACAGGTTTGCGTGCTGATCCAGATTGAAACGGTAACCGGTGTGGAGAATCTCGATGCCATTCTTGAGGTCGATGGCGTAGACGGCATTTTTATTGGCCCGGCGGATTTAAGTGCATCCATGGGCCACCTTGGCGATCCGGGCCACGAGGATGTGCAAAAGGTTATCGAACGCTGCATTGCTAAAATCGTCAGGGCCGTTAAAGCACCTGGCATTCTGATTGGCGATAAACAACTGGCATCCCGCTATATTGAGCTTGGCGCTATGTTTGTTGGGGTAGGGACCGATACCGGGTTACTGCTCAATGCCTCAGCAGCACTGGCCTGTAGCTTTAAACCAGAGTTGACAACTCCGGTTTCGCCAACGGCTAAACGCTCGGTTTATTAACTAAAACACCTGGCCGGCTAGGCGATGCGTACTACTCTTCGCTGGTTGTTTTCAGGGGCAGCATTTGTTGTCGTTGTAGGGCTGCTTGTTGACGCTGGTATTGAAGTCGTTCGCTTATGTTACTTGCAGTCATAGTGTTGTTGATCAGCCAGTAATAGTCCAGCCAGCCATCGCCTTCAATATCCGGCAGTGCTTGCTCCGCAGCCGGATTAAGTAATGGATAGATCAATAATGGTACGGCGTTATCGCCGATTGTCGTCATCAACCGCCGCAGGGCTTTTGATGAGTTATCCGGCAATGGGGTTAAAGCCTGCAACGCCGCATAGAAACGGTAATTGTGCACATTCACTTGCGGCGCCGTGTCGGCGATTCGGCTTTGTAAAAAACGAGTGGCTTCCTCGCTGTCACCGGCTTGCAGGGAGTTTTGATAAAGCAGCGGCAACAGGCTAAAAATCCGATTGTCGAGAAGGGGCAACTCCAGCATAAGCTGGCGAGCCACATCGGTCGTCTGCTGTGGCTCAGTGAAGCGCTGTAAGCCTTGCCAGAATCTCGCTTGCGGCGTATCTCCCAGCAAGCTGGCGGTGTCTATGATCACGCTGGCCAGTAACGCATTGGTTTCCTGAGGATTGTTGCGCAATGCCGTAGAGATGGCCGCAGAGGCCTTCTGTAACGCTTCTTCGCGGGGCATAAACGCATCATGAAAATCATGACGAGCGTACAGGTAAGCCAGTTTGCCGTGGGCGGCAGCAAAGTCAGGCGCGAGCGCAACGGCCTGTTGGAAGGCAGCTTCAGACTTATAAGTCCACTCGCTGGTTTTCCCGTTCATCAGCCAGTAATTGCCGCGCAGGTAGTACTGGTAAGCTTCAATGTTGTCGGGCGATGATGCCTGGGCAAGCGCGTTGTCGCTAGTCTGTGGTAGTAATGCTTCATTGAGGCGTCGGGCTATATTTTGCTGAATAGCAAATAAACTGGATGCGGTATTGGTATAACTTTCAGACCAAACTACCCGGTCGGTGTCAGCATCAATCAGCCGTACGGCAATTTTAAACTCTTCATCAATACGTCTGACGCTGCCCTCAACCAGATAACGCACGCCTAACGAGCTAGCCACATCCGACAAACTGTTATTCTGTGAACTGGTCACCGCCAGGGTAGAGTAGCGCGATGGCACGTCGAGATTCTGGTTCTGGGTGAGCGAGTCAGTGAGTTCCTCGGTAATGCCGTCGGCAAAATACAGCGTGTCATCATCGTTACTCAGTTGTCTGAGGGGGAGCACGGCTACCGAAATGCGCTGCTCATCTGCCTGGGGGTGTCGTCTGTTGCCGTTTTATTGAGGGTAAACACTACTACCGCCACCAGTACAGTCAGCACCGCGGCAACAAATAAGGCTTTTTTGCTAACTACCGGGGCAGGGGATAGCACTTTTTGCGGCTCAGGTTGTTTTGCTGGCGCCGAGTCTGTTGGCGGCTCCACCGCCTCCTGAGCAGGGATATCTGCAACTTCCGCTTCTTTGCTATCTGTCGAAGGGGCAGGCTCTGCTGGTAGCGGTGTGCTCTGCCAGTTAACTTCACCACGTAGTCGATAGCCTTTTTTGGGCACGGTCTGGATCAGCCGGCGTTGCTGACTGTCACCGAGGGCCTGGCGTAATTGCGAAATTATTCGAGTTAATGCTTCTTCTACTACCACCCGGCCATTCCAGATATCGCGCAGTAATTCAGCACGTTCCACGGTGTCGCCTGCATTGCAGGCAAGCAGATAAAGCACGTGCATGGCCTTCGGTTCAATACGCCGAATAGTCTTGCCTGTTCGGATAGTGTGATCGCCAATATCCACCACGATGGCGTTTATGGTAAAGCATCCTTTGCCGGGTGGGGGATTAAATGACAACCTTAGGTCTCCGAATTTTCATTAGGTTTTATTGTAACTCATTATAAAAAAAGAAATAAAAAATCTATTAGTTATTCTTTAGGTTTTAATTTGTTGTTCATCAGGCAGCCCGGTGAATCGTGCTACATACTCAACCGAAATTTAAACAAGTAGTGGCCTTTTGGTTAACAAGCAGTTTCTGCATGTCGACAGAGGATAAGGCTAACAAATAACTGTTCGTTGTGTTGAGGAAAAAATTATGTCTTTCATTAACCGTATCAAAAAGCCGTTGCTCGTTGCTGTATGTTGTTCATTTGCTGGTGGCGCAATGGCGGGCAGCCAGGTTACCGCTGAGTCGTTTCAATTAAAAACCAGCATGCGCGATGTAAATGGTGTGCGTGAAATTGAGCAGGGCGACTTTGCTAAAGGGATTGCCCGTACTAAGGCAACTCTGGCCCGCACCAGTGTAAGTGTAAACCGCTTACCTCTGCTGAATAACCTTTGCGTAGCTTACGTAGCGGTTGGTGACTTAGACAGCGCCAAAGCGCATTGCAACGAAGCCGTTGATGCCAGCAGCAACAACGTATTCGCTCTTAACAACCGTGCGGTAATGCATTGCGTGGCAGATAACACGCCAGCGTGTATCGCTGACTTAACTCTGGCCAATGAAAGAAAAACCAAGCAGCGTATTGTTTCGCAAAACCTGCAACTGGCCAAACAACGTGATTTGCTGAGCAAAAACTAAGTTACAGATTTTCCCTTTGTGAGCTGTAGCCCCTGCTAAAATGGGCTCTTATCGGGGTATTGGTAACATGGATTACCGTTTATACCCCACAGGCTGTTTAGTCAGTCTGCAGCCCCGGCCTTGCCGGGGCTTATTTTTTTGTTGGCGAATGTTTTTGCAGCTTACGCTGCAGGCTACGCCGGTGCATACCTAAGGCTTCTGCCGTTCTGGAAATATTACCGTCGTGTTCGGCGAGGATCCGCTGAATATGTTCCCATTCTGCCTGAGCCGCTGTCAGCGGTTTATGCTCTACCGCTGCGGTTACAGGTTGGCCCTCGAGTTTACTGATAAGTTCATTAAAGCTGGCAGGCTTGGCCAGATAGTCTGTAGCACCGCGTTTCATAGCGGTTACCGTGGTGGCAATACTGGCATAGCCGGTCATGATGATCAGGTGTTGTGGCTGATAACGGTCTTTTAGGGCACTGATATACTCAAGCCCCAGTTCATCGTCAATCATCATATCCAGTAAAATGGCAAAGCAAGGCTGTGCCGGTGCCACAAGTGCTTCACTTGCCCGGGCAAAAGTGGTTACCGAGTAATTGCCGGTAGCCGTAAAGCGCCGTTCTAATACCGCTGTGAGGCGGGTGTCATCATCAATAATCAGCAGTGACTTAGTCAACTTTTCTCTCTCCCTTAGCTAAGGGCAGCTCAATGACCGTTGTGACCTGGTTGCCACTTTTTTCCCAGCTAACCTTGCCGCCATATTTTTCAATGGTGGCGTTCGATAAGACCGCGCCCACACCAAATCCAGACTCACTGTGAATAAACCGGGAGCCCAACAGCTCTTTGGGGAACACGGTATTGTGGCTAACAGGGTTGGTTACGGTTAATCGTAACAGCGCGCTGTCAGCGTCCATACTGACATTCACCGCCTCACTGGCAGCGGCATCACAGGCATTAATAACAATATTAGCCAGTGCCGGGATCAACGTTCTATCGCCTTCAATACAGCCGTTGTGGGGCATTTGCTGTGGCCAGTTAATTTGCGCCTCCGGTCGCGCCAGAATAATCAGGTGGCGAATAGCGCGTATCAGGTTGAGCGGTGAAAACTCGCTGGTGCGGGCTTCACGCACATCGTCGGCCACGTCCCGCCAGTTTCTTAGCAGTATTTCTAACTGCGAGTACTGACTTTGCAGTTCTGCCAGTAACGTTAGATCTCGGCTGTCGGAAAGTTCTTCCAGTATGAGTCCCATGGTTTGTACTGGCGTGGCTGCATCATGGGTAAGCTGGGCGGCGGCGGTGCCGATGGCCAGTAACTGTTCGTCTCTGAGCTGGCGTTCCCTAAGTTGCTGGATGGCCGCAGTTTTGGCGCCCAACTGTAAGCGGAAATAAAAAATCACGGTGGTAACCAGCAAACTGGTTAAGATAAAGCTAAGCACCATTCCCTGGGCGTGGCTTTGCATCATTGCTGAGTGATGGCCGGTGGCAGGCACTATAAGCTGCAGGCCCTGGCCGAGAATACTGATGACCAGAACCACAAAGCCCGCCTTAAAGGGCAACAGCATCAGACTTAACACCAGGGGGACCAGCAAAATACTGCTGAAAGGATTGCTTGCGGCCCCATTCAGGGCAATGGAAAGATTGACCAGGCCAATCTCCAGCAACGCCAGCAGCAGAGTAATGCCTGTGGGAATACGACGTCGGCCGAAAATAAGCAAAAACAACAGCAGTAACATGTCAGCACCTGTTTAAATCATTGCAGTGAGTATACCGAAGTTTTGCAAGGAGGGGGTGACCGGGCGCAACACAGAAAAAAAGAAAAGGTGTGGCATTCACTGTCCGCAACAACAAGTGAGCCAAGCTGCCACACCTCTTTTCAGGCCTTTAAAACTGCCACTGAACGCCGGCATAAACGGCGCGCCCCATACCAGGTACCGCAATTCCGTATGGAATTCCGTTGAGCGACATAGTCATTCCCTGACCGGTGTAGGCGCCGCCGGTCGGGTTGAAATAAAACTTATCAAGCAGGTTTTCAACGCCGGCATCGATTCTGAATGACTGCCATTGATGACTCACCTGCAAGTTCAGTAACCCATAGCCCGCAGTTTGTATTTCATTGCGGATGTCAGAGACTTTTTCTTTACTGCTTGCCAGCGCCCATTCCAGGCTACTGTGCCAGCCATCATATTGGTGCGACAATGTTAAGCTACCCTGGACCGGGATCACCTGATACAAACCTGAGCCGGTATCTTTATTTTCTGCGCTGGTGGCACTCAGGCTGGCATCGAGTTGCCAGTGGCCACTCTTGCCATGACCGATATGCCAGGTGCCACTCACGTCGGTCCCATAAATACGGGCTGACTGGTTTTCGTAGCGCAGTACGTTAAATTGATTCGGCTGCCACATCGAATTGGCCGCTACAGCATCAATATAGTCTGTGATATAAGTACAGTAACTGGTAACCGTTAGTGAATTATGTTGTTCATCCTGCCAACTCATACTCGCCGATACAGTATTGGCTTGCTCCGGGTCCAGGCTGGCATTGCCCACGTATCCATTGCCGTCGCCAACCAGGTTGTTCATACCGGCTGCCATCATCCAGGAAGACCACGTATATTTTTCATATAAGTTGGCTGATCGCACTTTGTGCGCGTAACCAAATTCAATGTTCAGCGCCTCACTGGCCTGGTAGCGAGCAACAAGGGTGACATCAACATTGTGGTCGGTACTACTGCGCGAACCGCTATTAAAGGCCGCGGCCTGCATCATTTGCATGCCCGGCGCGCCGGCACCATTTGCGTATCCTTCAACCTCGTCGGTTTGCATGGCCACATTTTCATAGCGCAGGCCGTACATTAACAGCCAGTTTGCACTGGTAGCCTGTTCACGCTCGGCATAAATAGCAATGCGATCACGCTGGCCATTATTAATATTTAAAAATGTGCCAGGGCCCATGCCGCCACCGGAGGGCGTCCAGTAGTCGTCCAGTGCATACTGCTGCAGCTCGAGGCCAATTCGCAGAACATCGTTAGCGGCCAGATAGTAATCGGACTTTACAGTCAGGCCATTGTTGTCTGATTCGCTGTACATTGGCATACCGGCAGCACATGTGCCTTGCGGATCGCCCATAAACCGAATTGGCGAGCATGGCATGCCCATCATTGCGTTGCTGCCATACCAGTATTGTTTATCAGGACCAAAGTCCATCATATGGTCGACTTTTTCGTGATAAAAACGAGTGGTTAGCTGCCCCCAGTCGGTTTCGCGGTGCCAGGCCAGATTGAGATTGATTTGTTCATTATCCAGTAAGTCCATGCGCTGATTGGGGTAGAGCTGTTGGGGCATGTCCTGATAATTCAGCCTCGCATCAATGCTGTTATTCTGGTTGAGTTGCCAGGCTAAACGCAGAGAATGATTTTGCGTTTCATAGGCCGATGAGCCCACTTTATCCAGAGCAAGCTGATGGTCCGGGCGTCCGCTGGCGGTCTGGGTTTTAAATTTATCCGCGGCTGTATAGTTGTCGGCTTTACTCCAGTTACCGGAATAGCTCAGCAAGGTTGTGTCGGTAAGATAACTGACCTTAAGGTTTGCGCCGCGAGCATTGTTATTACTACGGTAAAACCCGCCGACCTCGCCGGAAAACTCCGCTCCGGCACTGGTGAGAAATTCCGGTGGCAGTGACTCGGCGATAATAGATCCGCCGAGACTATCGCCGCCAACACTGACCGGCGCTAATCCGGCATATACCGTTAAAGTGCCCACATCATTTGGTGCCATGTAGGAAAGCGGCGGGTTCATATGATTGGGACAGGAAGATATCAGGTCCATGCCATTTACCTTTACCCGCAGACGATCGTCAGCCAGACCATGGATCGCCGGCAGACTGGATAATCCGCCGGTAGCATTTAAATGCACGCCGGCTATTCCCTGCAACAGACTGGCGGTGTCGGCACTGGCAGCGCCTTTCCGGTTAACGTCGTCTTCATTGAGCACAGCAGTATGCGCGGCAAGTGACTGTCCGATACTGCCTGCTACAGTAATATGTTCTACAGCCTCATCATCAGACTGGGGGCTGGCGTAAATCGGTACAGAGAGTGAACTGAAAGCCAGTCCAATCGCGATGGCAAGCTGGCAGGGCCACCAGCGAACAGGCAAGGGGTGTGTCATTATTGCTCCTGAGTATCGTTATCAGGCGGATTGGTATTATTGGTCGTTATTCGCCTGAGTTAAGCAATGATAGCGAAAACAGGGGGTTAGCCAATGTGGCATATTGTCGCACCGGCCAGCGCAGTGTATACGGGAGGCTTAGTGTCGGGGGGAGCTCAACTTGCTGACATGCACCTACCTGTTGCTGACAACCCAAACGGATCCCGTGGGCGAGTTGTTGCTGATTGAGGTGATGTTGCTCGACGTCGGTGACTGGTGTATTTGGTGTGCATTGTACCCGGCATTTTCCGCAAGTACCGGCACCACCGCATTCTGAGGGAGATGGATGCCATGCCTGCTCAGGGCATTAAATACCGTGTCGTCCGCCCGGGCTTGCAAGCTGGCGGATTCGGCGCCGGAGACAAAATTAACTGTTAGCGTGCAGGGCAATGCCTGCTGCTGACCCGTTGGGCCTGAACGACTAATTAATAAGTACCCTCCACTCAATGTTAACAGGCTGGTGGCAATAGCAAAAATGACGATCAGAGGGTGATTAAAAAAGCCGGTGCCGGTGTAATCCATAAAATGCAGCGTAAACATCAAATCGTCGAGGCGTTGCCGGTAATGGCCCACAGAATAAACTGTATACCTACCAGTCGCATCAGCCATTTATGTAGCGTTCTGGCCTTTTGTATCACAGATTAACAGCAGTGGCCCAAAAGCGTCAGAAAACCATAAATCAGCAGCAACTGCAATTGCGTTTGTGTTTTTCCAGTTTGCCCACACCGGGATTAAAGGTGTTGGTAGGATCAATACGCTGGTAAAAAGCAGCGAGCCCTTCTTCTGCTTTATACAGGTGGCCAACGTTATGTTCCGCCGGGTATTTTGCGCCACGACTGTCCAGAATACGTAGCATCTCTGCCTTAACCTCTTTGGCATCCACGCCTTTTTTCAGGACATAATCCTGATGGAAAACGTGACAGAAGAAATGCCCGTAATACAGCGATTTGTCGATTTTATCGGCAAGTGAATCGGGCAGTTTTTCTACCCAGTCATGCTCGTTACGGCGCAGGGCAATATCCAGTGCGAGGATGTCACCCACCTCTTTCTGATGGAGCAACTGATAGCGCACCGCTGCGCCAGCGGCGGCAAAACGATGTAAAAAGGCACTGCCTGACTCGCGTTCGGTGCATTCGAAGAAGCCGCCTACCTGTTCGTTGTTGTCGAAAAACGCCGGCAGAAAGGCCTGCGCCTCGGCAATACCTTCATCGCTCATTTTAAGGATCAGGTGATGCTCATACTTTTCACGGTATTCAAGCATGCGGTCGGGCAGGTGTTCGCGAAGCAACCCTGAAACACCTTGCATAAGGCGGTCGGTAAGGAAGTCAGGGACAAAAGAAACCTTGTTGAGTACCGCGTCGATGCGGCCTTTCAGGGCGAACATTTTGGGTAACCGGTCGGTGCCCAGATGTTTCACGCTGAGAAAGGTATCTTTGCCGTATTTGGCGGCAATATCAAAAATATCGCGGTGAATATATTCGCCCACTTCCGGCAGGTGCGTAAATTCAGCCAGAATATGGCGGCGCAGCCGGGTTAGTGTATCCGGATTATTAGTACCGATATAAAAGGTTTTTTCCTGCGTAGCTACCGCAAAGGTATCGAGTCGAACAGCAAATACTGCCAGTTTGCCGGCACAGCCGCTGGCCTCGTAAAGTCGGCTGGTATCGGCGTTAAAGCGGCTGGGGGTATCGGCATCCACATCGCGCAGTCGCTCGGCGTAATCCGATGCGCTGGCTTTTTTATCACTGGCTGTGGTGGTGTGATCAAAGTTGCCACTTTCTAAATTAGTGAGTATCTCCTGTGGCGTATCGCCCAGCTCAATATCCAGGTGATTGACCAGCTCCAGTTTGCCCTCGGCGGTGACCTGAGCAAACAGCGCAAGCTCAGTGTAAGCCGGTCCACGCTTCACCAGCGCGCCGCCCGAGTTATTGGCAACACCGCCCACAATGGATGCGCCTAAACACGAAGACCCAATCACAGAATGAGGAGCCCGGCGTAACGGTTTCAGTGTGGTTTCCAGTTTATGCAACGTAGTACCCGGAAAGCTCAGTACCTGTTCACCATCGCCCAGTACCACCAGGTTGTCCATGGCCAGGGTGTTAATCACCACCACTTCACGGTCGTAGTCATCGCCGCTTGGCGTGGAGCCCTCCGTAAGGCCGGTTTTGGCGGCCTGCATGATAATGATGCAGTTATTATCGACACAAATTTGCAGGGCCTGCCACAGGCTGAGTAACGAATCAGGAAATAACACCGCCAATGCCGTGCCGGAGCCTGAACGCCAGCCTGAGCGATAGTGCTCAGTGCGACGATCGCCGGTGGCTACCTTGTCCTCACCGAGGAGCTGGATAAATTGCGAGAGGATAGGGGAATGACTCATTGTGTTGCTCCTGTACTCAGACCCGGAAAAATCAGTATTGCGAAACCGTACTGTATTGTCAGCCTAACGGGCCGTTTATATTCAGGCCATAAAGCGCCAGCATTAAGATAGCGCCGGATAATGCCACATAATAAAACGTGGGTAACAATGTTTTACGCAAAGTGGTCCCTTCCTGACCCAGCAAACCCACCGTTGCACTGGCTGCCACCACATTGTGGATAGCTATCATGTTGCCAGCGGCGGCGCCCACGGCCTGGCCGGCGATGATCAGTGCCGGTGACAGATTAAGGCTCATGGCCGCCTCAAACTGAAACTGGCTGAACATCATATTCGACACCGTATTAGAGCCGGCAATAAAGGCGCCTAATGCGCCGATGGTCGGGCTGATCAGAGGGAAAGCCTCGCCAAACAGGTTGGCGAACAATAAGGCGCTGCTCATTGGCATGCTGGGTAGTTCGGCTAAATTAACGCCGGAGTTGATGAACAGGCGCACCATGGGAATGGTAAACATCAGCACAAATCCGGCCCCGACTATGGTTTTGCCGGAATCTTTTAAGGCGGTGGTAAAAGTGTGCTGGCGGCTCTGGCCATGGCTTTGAAATACAATGGCTACCAGCGCAGCAATCAGCAGCAGGCCGCCAGGCAGGTAAAGAGGATTAAAGGCTGCGCTCACACCGGCTTCACCCAGTATATCGGTCATGCCAATGCTAAGACCACTGAGCAGGGCTTTGACTTCGCCTGATACCCGGGAAATCACTAACAGTAGGGCCACCAGTACATAGGGAGTCCAGGCTTTAAACTGCGACATCGGCTGTTTGCCGACATAATCGTTAGCCTGTATTTCCAGCATCCCCAGCCAGGCTTTTGGCCATTCTGATTTCGGCGCAAAATCCCACGGTGTACGAGGCATCAGAAAGCCGCGTTTTGCTGCGTTAACGACTACAAAGAGGCTGAATAAGCCGCCGATCAATGATGGAAATTCAGCGCCCAGGAAAATGCCGGTCAGGGCATAGGGCAGGGTAAACATTAGCCCGGCGAACAAGGCAAAAGGCAAAATAGCAAAACCTTCTTTCCAACTGCGGTTGCTGCCAAAAAAGCGGGTAAGAAATATCACCATCAGCAGAGGCATCAGGGTGCCAACGATGCCATGGATAATGGCGACCTGGGTGGTAATTAACTGCATAAACTGTTCCCAGCTCCAGCCTTCCTGAGCCAGCTGCTGGCTGATGGTGGCAGCGTCGAGCCCATTATTAACGCCAATAATAATCGGAGTTCCTACCGCGCCAAAGGAAACCGGCGTACTTTGTACCATCATGCCAATCATTACCGCCGCCAGCGCCGGAAAGCCCAGTGCAACCATGAGCGGTGCGGCAATCGCTGCCGGTGTACCAAAGCCGGATGCGCCTTCTAGAAAGGTGCCAAAACACCAGGCGATGATGATTGCCTGCACACGGCGATCGGGTGAAACCTGAGCAAATCCCTGACGAATGGTTTGAATGGCACCGGTATATTTAAGGGTATTGAGCAGAAAGATAGCGCCAAACACAATCCACAACACAGAAACGGTCACAATGAGCCCCTGAATAATCGAAGCTGCCACGCGTTGCCCACTCATATCCCATACCAACAGGGCAAGCAGTGCGGTGGCTGCCAGTACTGCTGGCATGGCTTTTCGGGCCGGCCATTGCAAGCCCAGTAACAGCAGGGCAGATAGCCCGATGGGTAAAAATGCCAGCAAGCCCAGCGTGACATCACTCATAGTGTTTCTCCTGAAATCGGTATCACCCCGGGGATGATATTGTGCAGATAGGGTACATTTTTTAGCATTTCGGCCCGTTTTCAAAGCGTCATGTTTCGACGGTGTAGAAATAATGTAACAGACTTTGATTTATGCAGTGGACTCTACAACTGTGCTGACTGTTAATCTATATTCAGATCCAATATGATTGTTTCCTTTTTTGCACAAATAAACGAGACCGGACAGGTAAAATGGTAAAAGCAGATGACATGTTATTGTTTGTCCATGTGGTGGAAGAAGGCTCTTTTTCCAAAGTGTCGGCAAAGTATGAAATAACCATGTCGGTGGTCAGTAAGCGGGTAGCGCGGCTGGAAAAAGCCCTGAATGTGCAACTGCTCTATCGCACTACCCGCAAGCTTAGCCTGACAGATGCCGGCCAGGCACTTTATAAAAAGGCTAAACTTGCCCAGCAGGCTTTGCAGGATGCCGAAGACGTGGTAGCCGGTTACAGCAGTGATATTCGCGGGCGGATTAAAATAACCATGCCGGTAGTGACGGCCAACCTGGTGCTTAACCAGGCATTAGTCGAATTTTGCGAACAATACCCGGGCATTGAAGTTGAGCTTAGGGTGACAAACCGGGTGGTGGATATTCTTGATGAAGGTTTCGACCTGGCGATCCGCACCGCTAATCTGGCCGATTCTTCGCTGGTTGCCAGACGGCTGGTGGACTCCAACTGGGTAGTCTGCGCCACGCCCGACTATTTGCAAACCTACGGTGAACCGGAACACCCCGATGAGCTGGAGAAGCACCATTGCCTGCTCTACAAATATGAAGGTACCAAACCTGAAGCCTGGTTGTTTCGGGTAGATGGCGAAGACAAGCTGATGGCGGTGAAGGGGCGGTATCGCACTAACACCCTGGATACTCTCAAGCATGGCGTGCTGGCCGGGTTTGGCCTGGCTTACTTACCCCGCGCTCTGATCCACGAAGAGTTGGAAGTGGGCAAGCTGGTATCGGTATTGTCGCCCTATGTTGGCAAAGAGCTGGGCATTTATGCGGTGTATCCTGGCTCAAGGCAGCCCGACAAAAAGCTCAACCTGCTGGTTGAGCATTTTCGTCAGGCGCTGCAGCGCAAAAAGCTGTATTTTGCTTAAAACGACATTTGCGCAGAAACCTGCAGGTAGTCTGAATCCACCGCCAGGATGCCCTCATCGTCTATGGCGTAGTTACCGTATTCTACGCCCACTTTGAGGTGTTGGTTGACCTGCTTTATCAGGTTGATGCCCCACTGTGAGCGCTTCTTTTCCAGCACATCCGTCTCGGCTGTTCCGTAATAAGCGGTTGAGCGCAGGCTATCACTCCAGTGATGACGGTAAGAAAAGCTGTAGGCCAGAGTTTGTTCCACTTCAGTTTCGTCGGTCGCCGGATTGATGACGATATCCGGCGTCATGGCTGCCGAAGCGTAGCGACCGGGTTCACCTCCAGTGATTTGAAAACGAAAATCATCGCGCTCGAAAACCTTCAAGAAACCCGCGATATTGGCGGCAAAAGCGGTTTCATCAATACCACCTTCATCAACCTGACGGACCATACCGGCAAGGGCAACCCAGCCCAAGTCGGCGCTGTGAGTGTAGCGGGTAACAAAATCAGGTATAGATTCATCCGGGTCGGCATCGTCACCACTTAAACCAATAGCACTGGATGGGGTGCCAATGTCACCATCACCCCAGGTTTCCGGGTTTTCCAGGGCAAATTCCTAGTTGCCATAGGTGTAACGAACCAGTACCGCACGCATAAAGGCTTCACCTATAAACGGGCCGCCAAAGTCGAGCGTTTCGGGCATGGAACGCACCGGCATAAAGGTGCTCCAGGCCTGGCCTGCAGTCCAGTTCTGATAGGTAAAATAGAGGTGGCGCAAGCGTGGATTTGAGGAATTGCTGATGATTTCGTTACCGCCACCGCCGTAGAAGTCTATTTCTACGAAGCCGGTAATATCACCGTAATCGACTTTCAGATTAACCCGCGACTCCCGCACGTTGAAACCCGTGTGAGAGGTGTCGGTAGGCTCACCGCCTGGGTAGTTGGCAACCCAGTAATCCTGATAAGCGATGTCACCATTCACATGGCGGATGTCCATTTTTACATAGCCACCGATAGAGACCACGGCTTGATTATCGCCTTCGCCCTGTTGAGATATTTCGATGGCGGCAACCGGAGAGGCGAGCCATGCCGAGGTTAACCCTGCAGCAGCGAGGGCTTTTAAATTGAATGCATGCATAGAAAAACCATTATTTTGAGTACGAAAAACCAGCCACGTAATGTACGAATAAACCGGGTGGCGATATATGCTTAATGAAGAACACATTGTTTCTAAAAATGCATAAATGATTCCGAAGAGAGTCATCATCGAAGAAACTCCTGAATACTGAATTCAGGCATGCAACCAGTGTAAACAACAACGGAAAATGCATACTGATGCAGTTCAAAAAAGTCATTGGGATCAACAAAGTTCATTTAAGCGGCGCAAGCATAACGGCTGGATAGACTGCTGTCGTCTTATTCTGCAACTCTTCAGAGCGTTTGCTTAAAAGCTCACCAGTTATGTAAATGAGTTGATGGAGTTGTCATAATTTCCTGTAAAAACATGGGCTAGGCGTTAGATTGCAGCGGAATAATCATTGTACGAGCCGCTTATTTAGGTAAGATACTCACATCACAACCTTAATCGCTGAAGCGCCTAAAGTGAACTCAAAAAGTCAGGTTTCTCTACTGGAGTTAGAGCCACAGGATATTAAACACGCCAAAGTCATCTCGGGTGTGTCGCCCTATGTACTGCGCAGAGTATTTGGTTTCTGGGTGGTCTTTGTAGCGGCGATTGGTGGTTTGGTAACGGTAGCGCCGGATTTGTCGCAAACCTTTATCACCATGACCTTAGTGGTATTGTTGCTATTCACGTTTTTGATTTTTTATCAAAGTCGCATCGCTGAAGGCTGGCCGTCAGTGATTCACTACCATAATGCTATTGGTGTGGTGCAGGACCCTGTTGCCCGACGTTTTTTGTTCGTTGCCGACAACCTGGTAACGGATGCTAAACCCCATGTGCTGACGCCCAATAAAAAGGCGGTCGCCATTCACTTTGACGACAGTCAGTTAACCGAAGAAGAAAAATCCCTGTTACAGCAGGCCATCTGGCCGGAAGATAATTGTCTGATTGCCCTAAGTTACTTTAAAAAGCGCGAAAACATCTGTGCCACAGTAAAGTCGGTCGCCGGCATCAACTGACCTTATACTTTTGGGTAATATCTTCACACTGTCGAGAATTCGCTACACATTAGCGGGCTCTTCCTTTCTGCTTATTCTAATAAATTCAATAAAATCATATATTTAAATTTTGGCCTGAATATCGCAATAGTTACTTCGAGTTCACAATCGGAGCGACATTATGAAACGTTCAGTACTTTCTTTAATGGTTGTAGGGGTAATTACGGCATCAGCCGCGAGTCCGGCTTTAGCCGATTCAAAGTGGGAAGATAAGGCTAAGGATGCCTGGATAGATGGTAAGGCAGAAGCGACGCTTCTATTTAATACCCATCTGAATTCTTTCGACATTAATACCGACGTCCAGGAAGGCGTAATCATCCTGACCGGTAAAGTGGACAGCAGCGTGGATAAGAAGCTGGCTGAAGAATTAGTAACTGGCATCGACGGCGTTGCATCAGTAGATAATCGTCTGACAATCATCGAAAGCGATGATGGAGAGATGATCAGTGAGGAAACTTCCAGTGATCTCACCGACGCTAAGATTGCTACTGTAGTGAAATCCCGTCTACTTATGGATACTGACATTTCCGGTCTGGACATCGATGTAGATGTTGAGGACAGCAAAGTCATTCTTAAAGGTACCGTGGGTAGCGAAGCTGAGCGCGCACTGGCAGTGGAAATTGCTAAAAACGCCTCAGAAGTAAAATCTGTAGACGACCAGCTTTCAGTGGTCGAATCCGAATAAACCTGTCTGCGGTTGGTCGTGTTGACCAACCGCTTTTTTTGCATGGAACTGCACATGAATAACAGCGATAACAACTCATCAGCAACGCACTCAACACCAGGCATTTTTAACTGGTTTGCCCGCTATGAAGAAGCGGCACATCCGAGCCAGTACGAAGTCAATCTGCCGTCAGTTAATAAGCAGGACGATGAATAGGTAGCCAGCGGTGCTATTAGTGCAATATCCATGAGTGGCAATACAAGCAGCGACTTGTTCAGAGTGAATTACTCTTCTGACTACGAGCACTAATCAATCAGACAAACGTGGTGATAGCGATGCGAAATTTAACTAAATGGGCATTAGGATCTCTACTGGTTTGCAGCGGTGTTTTGGCAGCCAGTCAAACAACAACAGTTTCTCAATCGGTAAACCGCTCTGTATCGGAGTGGGTGAGCAGTAAAGCCGCTATGCAGGCAACATTGCACTCAGAGGCACTTACAGAGCTTGAGAAGAGCGTTTCCACTACGCAGTTTGACAGTGCCAACCGTATGCATGCATTGCGACTCAAAAGAATCATGTTCTATATTTTACAGGCACGAGCTTACGAGCAACAGAACTGGCAATACAACCGCGATGATGCGGTGCAACGTGCCAGCAACATTTTGCGTCATCATCAGATGAAGACCGGACAAGGCAGTTATGTATTATAAAGTAGTATTTTCGGCAGCGCTGTTGGTGCTGACGGGGTGTTCGTCGGTACCACCGCCGGCTCAGACTGAAGAGACGGTTGCCCAGACAAGCGATCCCAGCTCATCTCAGCCTGCCAAAAAAGAACAGTTAAGCGCCGGTAAGTCGGTAACCATTACCACTTCGCAGGGTGAGATAAATGTTGCCCCTGCTGTAGTGTCGGTGGCCAATGCGCCAGCAGCTAATCCGGCCACTGCGCCGCAATATAACGATCCCTGGGAAGGGTTTAACCGCTCTGTGTTTGCGTTTAATCATGTCGCTTACGAATATGTACTGATACCGGTAAGTGACGGCTACAAAGCCGTGGTACCTCAGCCAGTGCGCTCTTCCGTAGGCAATTTTTTTGCTAATTTGCGCGAACCGCTGAATCTACTGAATAACCTTTTTTCCGGTGAGGTATCGGACGCAGGTTCTAACCTCGGCCGTTTTTTAATTAATTCTACGGTAGGGGTACTGGGGCTATTCGACCCTGCTACCAGTTGGTTTGAAATTGAGCCCAAAAGGCGCTCAGTGGGCGACACCCTGGCAACTTACGGAGTGGGATCGGGCCCGTACCTGGTGCTGCCGCTACTTGGTCAGAGTGATGTCAGAGGGGGCTTTTCGGTATTAACGGAAGGCTTTATCCATCCGGTAAACCATGTTGCCGATGCCCCGCAAAATTATCAGCTCAGAGCCTTTGATGGCGTGGACGATTTTTCCGAGCAGTCCGAAACCTACCAGAATTTGTATAAAAACGCCGACGATCCCTACTTGTACTTCCGAAATCAGTATCTACAGGGACAGGCCAGGGATTTGATGTATGAAGACAACACTGATCAATAAACTTGCTACCGGCATCGTGCGCTGGCGTTGGGCGGTGGTTATTGCCTTTGCTGCCTTACTGGCGCTGGCCCTGACTGGTGTTGGCAAGTTTAGGATTGCCGCTTCTGCCGATACCTTGCTGGTGAAAGATAACAAACTGTATATCCAGACTCAGGTGGCCCAGCAAACCTTTAATCCCGACGAGTTTATCCTGTTAGCCTACGAACCCCGCGAACACGACGTGTTCAGCGACCAGACGTTCAGCGATCTGAGCCGTTTGCAGGATGAAATTAAACAAATCCCGCGGGTGGAAAGTGTCACATCCATATTAACGGTGCCGCTTATCGACAGTGCTGATGCGCTTTCCGGACAAACTGATGTCAGCGAACTCACCTGGCAACAACAGCGTTATTCGGCTGCGCGGATGAAAGAACTGGTCAGCGGGCACCCGATTTTCACCGATCTGCTGATTAACCGTGACAACACGGCTACGTCCATCCAGATTGTGTTTAAGCCTAATCCGGAACTGGTGAAAATTGACCAGCAAATAACAGCTATTCAGGCGCACCTGCTCAATCGTGAACTGAGTGAAGAGGAGCAAGCGCAACTCGAAGCTCTTAAAGCCCAGGCCGAGCCACTGCGCGCGGCGCTCACTCAAACCCGTAAGCAGGAAATTAACCAGTTAAACGAAATTACCCAGCCATATAATCAACGGGCCAATACTTATCTGGGGGGCTCTTATGTGGTAGGGCAGCACCTTATTGATATTATCAAATCTGACCTGGTGATTTTCGGGCTCGCTATCGCACTGGTAGTAGCATTGTTACTGGCTATCTTATTTCGCCGGGTTAAGTGGGTGGTGTTTCCGCTACTAAGCTGTGGCTTGAGTGTGACTCTGACTATCGGCGCATTGGGGTGGGCAGACTTACGCGCCACGGTGATTTCGGCTAACTTTGTTGCTTTACAGATTATTCTGACGTTGGCAGTGATGATCCATATGCTCGGCAGCTATCGCTATATTGCCAGGGAACACGCCGATACCGGACAACACAAACGGGTGGAACTGATGCTCAGAGACAAGCTCAGCCCCTGCTTTTTTGCCTCACTGACCACCAGTGTTGGCTTTGCGGCCTTGCTATTCAGTGGCCTTGAGCCGGTCATTTCCTTTGGTTTAATGATGCTGATTGCAATGGTGATTTCGCAGTTGGTGAGTCTTATTCTGTTTCCGGCACTGCTGGCGTTGTTACCGGCTGGTAGCGAGGCGCAGGACTACGGCTTTATTCGCACATTGTTGCGCCGTAGTCGTCTGCTTACTCTTAACAGACCGGGACTGACGATTGTCGGTACCGCTGTTATTTTTATTGTGCTCAGTGTGGGCATCACCCGACTCAACGTAGAAAATTCATTTATCGATTACTTTGCCGACGACACTCAGGTGCACCGTGAACTGGCGTATATAGATAAGGAGTTTGGCGGCACCACGGCATTGGATATTATTCTTACAGTAACGGATAAACCGGACGATCCGTCATTAATTATCAGTGCCGACAGTGTCAATCAATTGCAATTGGTACAGCAGGCGGTAACCGCTTTTGAGGCTACCGGCAGCGTGACATCGCTGGCCAATTTTACGGAGCTGGCTACCCAGCTTAATAACGGGCGACCGCTCACTGAGTATGAACTGACCAGCATTTATTACCTGCTTAACGAAAAGGTGGTAAACCAACTGGTGGGGGCTTATTTTTCTGAGCAAGACCAGCGCTTACGTATTGCGATTCGGGTACAGGATACCACCGCGGGCCTCGATCGTGAGCAGTTTCTGACTAACCTCAGACAGGATCTGGCGAGCGTGGGGATAGCCAGCGAGCAATATCAGTTAACCAGCCTGTTTGTGTTATATCAGGATATTCTGAGCCGGTTATTTGAGTCGCAAATCACGACGCTGGGGCTGGTTTACATCGCATTAGGCTTGGTGTTTCTGGCGATTTTCCGCTCACTCAAGGTCGCCCTTATTGCGCTGCTTCCCAATGTCTTAACGACTCTGGCGATTCTTGGCGTAATCGGCTGGGCGGGGATACCACTGGATATTATGACTATCACCATTGCCGCTATCGCTATGGGCATTGCCGTGGATGACACCTTGCATTTTGTTCACGGTTACATGGCAGGGTTAAAAGAGGGTGAAGGGCAGGCTGAAGCGGCGGCTGAAGAAGCCTTTAAACACAGTGGCCTGGCGATTTTGATGACCACAACGGTAATTGCTGTAGGCTTTTCCCTATTTGGCTTTTCTGACTTTTTGCCCAGTGTGTACTTTGGTTTGTTAACTGCATTGGCCATGATCATGGCACTGGTTGCCGATCTCACCTTACTGCCCGCGTTATTAAACAAGCTGGTGGCAACGCAATCTGCACCAGCTCAACCGCAAGGAGATAAAGCCAATGTCTGATGTATTGCGTAATGGCTGGCTGAAAGATATTTCAGCCCGTTTTTTTGCCGGACTCTTTATGTGTGTATCCGCCACTATGATAGTGATGGCAGGGCTGCACTTTTATCAGGGGTTCGCTCCGGATAAGGACTTTGTGTCGGCAGTGATTAAAGCGGTTAATGATTTATTTATTGCCCTGGCAACCTACGAACTGGCCATGGGGATTTTTAAAGAGTATCGGCATAACCAGGAAGACGACCTGTTTATGTCTATTCGCCGCACGGTAACCCGCTTTGTCAGCGTAGTGGTGATTGCCCTGGTATTGGAAGGCCTGATTATGATTATCAAGTATAGCCAGCTCGATCTTGCCGGTAACTTGTTTTATCCGGTGGCGGTAGTGGTGGCGGCCAGTTTACTGCTTATGTCACTGGGGCTGTTTCTGCGCTGGTCTCGGGATGTGTGACCACCAGGCGTCATTGAAGTCGTGAAGTAATTCGGCTATGGTTATGTTTATTAAGTCATTTTAAGGAAGGAATGATGCTATGCGCAAACCATTGTCGTACTCTCTGGCTACTCTCGCACTGGCCTTATTTTCAGGTTTATCATCAGCTCAATCAGAGGCGCCTTCGGAAGCTCCCTTAGCAGAACATATTGCCACGGTTATCGAGGCGCAGCCGATTAAACGAGTGGATCCAAAGTATCCGCCAACGTCGGCCAGAAAAAGTCAGGAAGGCTGGGTTAAAGTCAGTTTTGTGATCAACAAAGACGGTGAAGTGGAAGATCCGGTTGTACAGGACTCCAGCGGACTAAAAGCCTTTGAAAAAGCCACACTACGTGCGGTTAAACGCTGGCAGTATAGCCCTGCAATTCAGGATGGAGAGGCCATTCAGCAGTGCCGGAATATGGTCCAAATTGATTTCAGGCTGGCCGGTTCGTCAGGCGTTACCCGTAAATTCATGCGCCGCTATAAAGCAGTATCAGAGGCCATTACTAACAAAGATTTACCGCTGGCCGCCGAATTAATTGCCGAAATGAGAGACGATCAACTGTGGAACCATACCGAAAGTGCTTATTTCTGGCTGGCCGACTCTTACTATGCCAAAGCTACAGATGACACAGCCCGGGAGCTGAAGAGTGTGCGTCGTGCGCTGGCAGTCAATACCGACGCGGTTCGTACCTCGACTAAGCAGTATTTGCTCGAGCGTGAATTTGTCCTTTCCATCA
>DDJQ01000091.1 GCA_002339125.1 Alteromonadaceae bacterium UBA2620 | reverse complement strand
CAGATCTGGTCGGAACTAATTCACGTCATGTCTACCAATTTCATCACTCTGGCATCAAATTGTAATGGCTACACGCCAATGCGATGCATTATAGCGATGCAGCGCGCGCATACAACACTTTTTTACCTAAAAATGACTAACTGTTGAAAGAATGCTCAACCGTAGTCTTAGGTACACTCATTTCTCACAATAGCGGCGCCATCAGATAAGGCTTTGAGTTTAGCGCGGGCTACCTCTCTTGGCAGCGTTGCCATCCCACAGTTCGTGCAGGGATAAAGTTTATCTGCATCTACATATTTTAGTACGTTTCTGAGCGTGTTGGCGACTTCATCGGCGGTTTCTACTGTGTGGTTGGCAACATCGATCGCGCCCACCATGATTTTCTTGCCTCTTAACAATTCAATAAGCTCTAGCGGTACCCGAGAGTTGTGGCACTCTAATGAAATGATGTCTATGTTTGAGCGCTGAAGCATAGGGAAAATCGATTCGTACTGTCTCCATTCGTTGCCCAGTGTCTTTTTCCATTCAGTATTCGCCTTAATGCCGTAACCATAGCAAATATGTACAGCAGTTTCGCATTTCAGCCCTTCCACAGCGCGCTCTAAAGCGGCTACGCCCCATTCATTTACATCGTCGAAAAATACATTAAATGCGGGTTCATCAAACTGAATAATATCTACACCAGCCTCTTCTAGTTCTTTGGCCTCTTGATTGAGAATCTTCGCAAACTCCCATGCCAGTTTTTCACGGCTTTTGTAGTGCGCGTCATAAAGCGTATCTACCATTGTCATAGGTCCGGGCAGGGCCCACTTGATAGGCCTGTCCGTTTGGCTACGTAGGAATTTAGCGTCTTCTACAAATACGGAATTGGGGCGAGTAACGGCATCGATCACTCTTGGTACGCTTGCGTCGTAACGATCTCGAATTCGTACAGTTTCTCTGTTTTCAAAATCAACGCCGTTTAAATGTTCAATGAAAGTGGTAACAAAATGCTGCCTTGTTTGTTCGCCATCGCACACAATATCAATTCCAGCACATTGCTGTTCGTGTAAAGATAGTTTCAAAGCATCTCGCTTGCCTTCAATAAGGGCTTCATTGTTAAGTTTCCATGGCGACCATAGCGTTTCTGGCTCTGATAGCCAGGACGGTTTTGGTAAACTTCCAGAAATTGTTGTTGGTAATAATGTTTTCATAATCAAATCTTCACTTAATAGGGTGGTTGAGCATTAATACGCGCTGTCGTATGGGCGTTACTTTAAGCGCGTTGCTTGATGTATTGCTTCAAGGTTGCGCGGTAGGGCTTGATAAAGGTTTCTTCAACAAATTTTCCTTGCTCAACACCTAGCTTGGTGCGTTCATCTCTGTCGTAAACAATGCGAGTAACCGAGTGGTCTTGATGACGCAAATTAGGCTGGTAACGTTTTCCGGCAACGGCATTCGCGTTATAAATCTCCGGGCGATAGATTTTTTGAAATGTTTCCATTGTGCTAATGGTGCTGATTAGCTCTAAGTTGGTGTAGTCGTTTAGCAAGTCATTAGAGAAATAGAACGCAAACGGCGCAACACTATTAGGCGGCATAAAATAGCGGACATTTAAGCCTATTTTTTTGAAGTAGCTTTCGGTTAATGACGTTTCATTGGGAATATATTCAACCCCTAAAATCGGGTGTTCATTTTCAGTTCGGTGATACACCTTACTATCTGAAACGCTTATACAAATAACAGGAAGCTTTGAAAAGTGCGCCTTGTAAGTGTTTGACTGCACAAGCTGTTGAAAGAGCGTACCATGCAGGTCGCCAAAGTTGTCAGGAACACTAAAGTGAGACTGCCCCTTATTATGCGCTGGAAGCACTACGCTGAAATCGTAATCTCTTAAGTAAGAAGAAAAGTTGTTACCCACTATACCTTCTGTACGCTGCTTTGTTTTAGTGTCCACAATCGTCGTTTTCAGAACTTCAATAGCTGGAAAGCTTTTGTTAGCACCCTGAAGCTTGCTATCTGAGGGGGCGGAATTTTTGATACTGTGTTCGTTAATCTCGTTTTTAGTGATTGCAGGGGCTTTAAGGGTTACCTCTACTGTTATTATGTCTAACTCTACGGCGTATCTTTGCCCCGTAAGGTTGTCCCATGTAGCCAGTGCATTAAAGCGGTTGTTTATCATTTGCAGAGCATTGCGAAGATTCGCTTTACGATGTTCACCTCTAGCTAAATTTGCATAGTTAGTGGTAATTCGCGTGGTCTCTGAAGGGCTATACTCCTCATTCAACGGTGTGCTAGTAATAGTAAATTCAAAGTCTTTATTCATTGTGTTTCACGCTTCCCTCAATGGTGTCTCTGCATGGGAATGTTATACGCAATGTTTGTTATGAATAAAAATGACTTAATTTCATCTATCGATGAACTTTATTCATGTGTTGGTGGATTATAGTGGGTTATAGAAGGTGAGTTGAATTGTATAGATGGTGGTCTGAAAGTGTTTAGTAGCAGAGCAGACCGATTTGCCAATCAATAATAAAAAAGTGGTAGTGAAAAAATAGAGTAGGGTAGCTTGGTCACACGCCCAAGCTACCCAAATTGTTTAGAAGCGTTTACCTACACTTACTGTAAAGGTGCGAGGCAACACAACACGGGCGTTAAATGTGGTATTTTGCCCAGCTACAGTTTCTCCAGCTCGTGGATCGCCTTCCGATAAGCCTTCAGAATTGTTGATGTTTTTAACGTCAGCTCTAACGTAATAGCCATCTTCGTTTTCTATTGCAAAGCCAAGGTTAAGCATGCCATAGAAAGGGAGTTCAGCAGTATTGGCATCGTCTGCATAACGTTTTCCGCTCCACGAGTAAGTGGCGTTTACACTGGCCACACCCCAAGCAAAGTCTTCAAACTCATAGCTGGTGGTAAGTTGCCCAAAGTGCTTTGGAACGCGAACAGGCATATTGCCATTAATGTTCACTGTGTCTACGTTTCCGTCGCTGTTGATAAATTCAGCCGCTGGCGTGTTTACAAATTCTGGATCTTGATATGTTGCAGATAAGCCAACTCTCCAGCCTTCCGTTACTTGTAAATTGAATTCAGCTTCTAAACCAAGTGTTTCTGTATTGCGAAACGCTTGGCGTTGTACCACCTGATTGTCAACTACAGTGGGAACGTTAAAGAATAGGTCGTCTGCTGCGGCATAATAAGCTGTTAAGAAAGCAGCAACGTCGCCTGAGTTATATTTGAAGCCTAACTCTGCCATTACTGTAGAGGCTGGCTGAGTTTCACGACGTTCAGAGCGATTAAACTCGTCTATCTCTGCTTGACTTGAAAGGTCGGTAATTGCCATATATTTATCTACGTCAGGCATACGGAACCCGTCTGCATATCGAGTAAAAACAGCAAAGTCTTCATTCACGATGTAATTCGCAGCAACTGTCCACGCTAACTCGCTATATTCAATATCAAAATCTCGATAAGTGCCGTCACCGAAGGGTAGAACAATGCTTCCGTTTACTAGGTCAGCATCGCTAGTAAAGCTACTTATTTCGTAGTTGCCCTGATTTTCGGCTTCACCATTTGCTGTAAGTGTTTCGTAGCGTGCGCCAAGGTTTAGGGTTAAATCATCTATCTCGTATTCAAAGTCCGCATAAGGCGCAATGGTCGACTCGTTATAAACAATATTGGCAAAGCCGTGTGAACCAGCCTGTATTCCTTTATATGTACCGCTGGCAATGTCATTGCCTTGTTCGTCAATAAACGCGATATCTAAACGTTGTGGTAAAGGCTCAACAGACTGAAGGGTGTTAATTCGGTAATCGGTAACATGGCCGTTAATATTAGAAACAAACAAACCAAATGTAGAGTAAATAGTGCCTTCATCTAAACCTTCGTAAACATGACGCAGTTTTGTTTCATTTTGAAGGTTATCGCCTTCAAAGCGGCGATGCCAAAAGCCCGCATTAATACCAAAACCATTAGTATTAAAAGTATCAACATTGCTGTTGTTAGCCAGTTCAAAGCCTGTCCCGGCATCGAGTATTCTGTAGTTCAAAGTATCATTAAAAACCGCATCGGCAAGGGCAGTTTGGTTGCTATCAAATATAGCTTGAGCCTTACCCGATAAAGTTTCTGCGTTGCCAACATTAATAATACCGGTGAACGTTGTTAGTAGGTCGGTATAGCGAACTTGGTTGGTAAACATCCAGTTGTCGTTTAGCTCTACCTCTGTGGTGTTTCCGATGTAGGTTACGTCTGCAAAGTTACCGTCGGTAACGTCTAAATCGATATCGCCGCTTGGCGTATTTGCTAAGCGAAGTAAACGTGCGCCCGCTGAGTTACCCGTTGTCCCATCGCGAATGTCCATCCCCCCTGGAATGGTTTGCGCATCGGTTGTTGAACCGGTAAGAGGCTGAGGAATGAAGAAGAAAGATTTGTCATCTTGTTTGTTAAATTCAAAGCGAGTAAAGCCACTGCTGTCTTTAAAAAAATATTTTACGTTGGCATTAATTTCACCACCTTGGTTGGCGGTATAGCCCGGGTCGCGAGCAGAGTCACCTCTGCGATACCAACCGCCAATGGCATAAACGGTTTGGTCGTTAATTGAGCCACTCACCCATGCTTGCGCACCTAAGCGGTTGTTACTATTGGTTTCAAAAAATACATCGCCTTCTGTATCGTCACCGCCTTCACGAGATAAAAAGTTAATAAAACCAGCAGGTGCACTACCTACGAAAATCGATGATGCACCACCTCTAATGGCTTCAACATTACCTATAAAATTAGAAAGGCGAGTAAAGCGGTCGTTTTGAGAAAACAAAACATCCTGGTTATAAAATACCGTCATACCATCGCGCAATAATGCAGTAAATTCCGTCTGCGTTGACAGCGGAAAACCACGAGGCGCAACATTGTTACCTGTTTCACCACCTGTGTCTTCCGCATGAAATCCAGGAATGCTGCGAACTAACTCACCCACACTATAAGGTGCTAAACGCTCAAGTTTTTCTTCGCCAAACGTTGTCATTGCGTTTGTCGATTCAATTTTTTCTTTTGGTCTAGATGTACCCGTAACAATGATTTGCTCAAAATCCAGACTGCTAGGTTTGCTTGTTTCCTCTTCAGCAGTTTGTGCCAAAGAAGTTTGAGAAATAGATGCAGTGACGGCTGCTGCGATGAGTGTGAGTTTAGTTGCGCATTGCATAATGTGTCTCTCCAGTGATTTATTTCTTAAAGTTGACTAACCCTGTCCCGTAGTTAGATTTGATCAAATGTTAAGGGTGGTAACAAGATTGTTAACGAAATGTAGGTTATTCAAAATAATAAATCAACTAATATTATTTAATATTTTATGCACAAAATGACATCAACTTATTTACAGCGATTCGAAAACGCTTAAAAAGATGGGGAAACCCGCAACGCAATGCTGTGTTTTTTTAAAAAAAAGGTAGGGAAAACTAAGGTCGTTAGACCTTAGTTAAAAAGGCTTCGACTGTCTTGAGAAAAGTTTGCCAATAGTGGCAGGTTTGCGCACCCGATAGACTGCGCTTTGCCTCCTATCGTACCGCTTACAATTTCGCAGGGTGAGAGCCCTCGAGTATCTGATTTTGCTATTTTTTCTGCAGTAGCACGTATAATTTTTTCTCTTACCGTAACGGGAATAGCGCCATCAATAACGATGGCCTCAAAATCAAAAATAGCCATAGAGCAAAGGGCTGCATAGGCGAGACCATCGGCTACTTTGTCAATCCAGTCATCCAGAGTGGCACCTAACTCTCCCCAGTATTCACTCGACTGCCATAGTGATTTTCCATCGTAACCTGCATCAATTAGCATCTGTTCGAGTATGTATAATGAGGACTGCATGATCAGCTGTTGGGATGATAGCTTTCCTTGTGGGTCGAGTACTGGTTGAGGTAATGAGCCAATAGCACCTGCATTCCCCGTTTTGCCGGTAAACAACGAACCATTGAGTACCACACCACCACCAATAAACGTACCAATAAACACGTACATGAAATTGTCGAAATGATGTGGGTTACCAAAGCTTAGCTCGGCAGAGCATGCAGCGGTATCATCGTTACAAACATAAACCGGTAAATTGATAATACTCGTGATCCCTTGAGTAAAATTAAAGGTTTTCCATTCGGATTATAAGAAATATTAACGCT
>DDJQ01000070.1 GCA_002339125.1 Alteromonadaceae bacterium UBA2620 | reverse complement strand
CTGAGAGGGTAAACTTCTATGCGGGTTGGTATACGTGCCTGTCTTTGTGAGCGAAGCCTGTGGCGGTGTGTTTTTAGAAAACCAAACGCTGGCGCTATTTGAGTCACCACAGGAAGAGCGCGGCCGGGCGCTGGAAAAGCATCTGCGCCAGTTTCATCATGCCCTGCCCGCACTGGCTGGGCGAGTTAATTGCCCTGCATGCGATGACACAGTAATGCTTCGTCGTTTTTACAGTCCACTGCATGTGGTGGAAATTGACGAATGTCCTGGCTGCGGTGGCATATGGCTGGACAGCGGCGAATTATCCCAATTACAACAGTTGATGCTCAACCCTAAAGAGCGTGCCCTGCTACGCCAGCAATTAATGAGTGAACACCGTCCTGCAAACATTCAGGGGATGGAGCATTTGCGGGACAGATGGATAAAGCGCAGTGACAAAATAGATAAACTCTTTGAACTGGCCGACTACCTGACCCGCTGGTAGTAATTTATTCGTCTTTGGTTACCGGTGTCTCAGCTGACTGGCGAAAACGTTCCTGCCACATTGCCTTGGCCTGTTTAATATCTGCTTCGCCAGGAGTTTCTGTGTCGCTAAGCTCACGCGCAATATCCATAATGATGGCATCACGGGCAGCAATCAGCTGGTCTGCCTCCGCAAATAAATCACGGGCCTCGGGGTAGTTGGTTTTTAAGGCATCAATGCCCTTCAGCTGATAATAATGCTGCTCAAAAGCTTCATTAAATAAAGCCCGTTTAGCATGAAAGACCAGGTACTCACGGCCCTTCTCTGAACTGATAAAAGTAATATCACTGTCGGTCAGCTCGGCGGCTTTGGCCACCTCTACGGCTTTTTGTTGCCATTGTTCAATGGCCGCCTGATCGTCATTTTTTACCGCAGTAGCCATGCCTGCTACCAGATCACTGGCATGCAGAATTTGCTGCCGAAACGCCATTGACGCCAGCTCTGCCTCATCATACTCAGGCATAGCGGGCTCATCAGCGCCATTGAACTGCCAGAAAGCGGCCACGGCTAGTAGTATTAAGCCAATAACTACGACGATTTTCTTTGAAAACATAACAACCTGTACAACATATTGGAAAGAAATTGAGAGAGGATAGTTTACTACGCCTGAGTACAAAACGCATTGCGCGACTGTACTGCCCTATGCACCGATGGCTCGGTTAACAGCAATAGTTATCATAAAAATAACGAGCCGGCAGGTACCGGCCCGCATTTTTGATACGAGGTTTACTCTGTCGGTGGCTTGGAATTTTCCACGCGACTTTTTAACTTCTGACCCGGACGGAATGTCACCACCCGGCGCGCTTTAATCGGAATGTCTTCGCCGGTTTTTGGGTTCCGGCCAGGACGTTCGTTTTTGTCACGCAGATCAAAGTTACCAAAACCGGATAGTTTCACTTGTTCACCGGATTCCAGTGCGCCTTTGATTTCTTCAAAAAACGCTTCCACTAAATCTTTAGCGTCCTTTTTGTTAATACCCAGTTTTTCGAATAAGTGTTCAGCCATTTCGGCTTTGGTTAGTGCCATAAAATTTACTCTCTTAACGCTGCCCCGAATTCCGACTCAAGCCCTTGAATCACTGAATCTACCGCTGCTTGTATTTCTGCATCTTCCAGTGTTTTGCCCGGATCCTGCAGGATTAAAGACAATGCCAGGCTCTTATAACCGTCAGCAATTCCCTGTCCTGTGTATACATCGAACAAGTTTAGGCCAACTAGTTGATTTACGCCAATTTTTTCAACAAATTTTATTATATCGCCTACTTTCACGGTTTGTTTGACCGTAATGGCGATGTCACGGCGGTTTGCCGGGTACTTTGAAATTGGCTGTGCCTGAGGTAATTTGCGGTCTGTGAGGGCCGCTAATTCTAGTTCAAACACAAACACTCTTCCGTTAGTACCCAGTTGCTTACTGAACTGCGGGTGTACCGCGCCCAGCCAGCCAACACATTTATCGTCCAGGTAAATCGCCGCCGACATACCCGGATGCAATGCAGAATGCGTTTCTGTTTTAAAAGTGACCGTTTTTTCCTTTCCAGTCAATGCTAAAAGTGCTTCAACGTCTGCTTTTGCATCAAAAAAGTCCACCGGCTTGTCATTAGCATCCCAATGTTCATCGTACCGACGACCAGCAACAACCCCTGCCAGCATCGGTTCCTGACGAATGCTGTTTGGCGCTTCTGCATCCGGAACAAACCGCAGGCCGGTTTCAAACAAACGAATACGCTGTTGCTGACGCTTCTGGTTATATGACGTTGCCTGTAACAGCCCCGGCCATAAACTTACCCGCATTATCGACATGTCCGCCGATATAGGATGTGGCAGCACAAGGCCATTACTCTCAGGGAAAAGTGCATTTTGTATTTTTGGATCGACAAACGAATAGGTAATGGCTTCGTTGTAGCCGCGGTTTAGCAATACCGATTTCACGGTATTCACCGATAACTGCTTCTCGGTTGCCGGTAACATCGACAAGGCCGCTACCGGTGCCTGATTAGGAATACTGTTGTAACCGAATACCCGGGCCACTTCTTCGATTAAGTCTTCTTCAATCTCAATGTCAAAGCGATAGCTTGGTGCCGTAGCTACCCAGCCTTCATCGGTTTCTTTGGCATCCAGTCCTAAACGCGCAAGGATTTCGCTCACTGTATCAGCAGCAATATCAATACCCAGCACCTTAGCCAAGCGCGCTTTGCGCAGAGTCACTTCGGCACGTGTTGGGATATCACTTTCGCTTACCGCTTCAACCACCGGACCGGCTTCACCACCGCAGATCTCTAAAATCAACTGGGTAGCGCGCTCCATTGCCGTGGCTTGTAATTGCGGATCCACTCCACGCTCATAGCGGTGTGAGGCATCGGTGTGCAGACCGTACTGACGGGCTTTACCCATAATCGCATCCGGGTGGAAAAACGCGCTTTCCAGCAGAATGTCGGTAGTATTTTCGTCGGTACCGGAATGCAGACCACCAAAGATACCAGCCATAGCCAGCGCTTTGTTGTCATCGGCAATTACCAGGGTGTTATCTTTTAGCTCAACTTCGGTTTCATCCAGTAAGGTGAGCTTTTCACCGGCCGTTGCCATGCGAACATTAATACCGCCTTCAATGGCAGCCAGGTTAAACGCATGCATCGGATGACCCAGCTCCAGCAGTACGTAGTTGGTTACGTCGACAATCGGGTCGATACTACGGATACCGCTGCGGCGCAGTTTCTCGGTAAGCCAAAGAGGAGAATCAGCTTTAACGTTAACGCCTTTAACCACCCGGCCAAGATAGCGCGGGCACGCCTGAGGTGCGCTTAAGCTAATGGCAAGTTTATCTTCAATCGCCGCAGCAACCGGTGCAACAACCGGCTCGCACACATCGGCTTTATTTAGTACGCCCACTTCGCGGGCAATCCCACGCAGGCCAAGGCAGTCAGCACGGTTAGGGGTAAGGTCGACTTCGATAGTGACATCATCCAGACCAAGGTAGTCACGAATGTCTTCACCTACCGGCGCGTCCAGCGGCAATTCAATAATACCGCTGTGGTCGTCGCTGACGCCCAGCTCAGAATAGCTGCACAGCATGCCAAAGGAAGGCTCACCACGCAGTTTGGCTTTTTTGATTTTAAAATCGCCCGGCAATACCGCGCCCACTTTGGCGACGGCAACTTTTAAGCCCTGACGACAGTTTGGTGCACCGCAGACGATATCAACCAGTTCATCATCGCCTACGTTAATTTTGGTGACTCGCAGCTTGTCAGCGTTAGGGTGCTGACCACATTCCACTACTTCACCAACTACCACGCCGCTGAATTCACCAGCAACCGGTTCTACACCATCCACTTCCAGACCAGCCATGCTCAATTGTTCGCACAGCTCATCCCGTGATACGGCGGGGTTAACCCACTCTCTTAACCATTTTTCACTGAATTTCATTTTGCTTTGCCTTAATTGAACTGCTTGAGGAACCGAAGGTCGTTTTCAAAGAATGCGCGCAGGTCGTTAACGCCATAACGCAGCATGGTTAAACGCTCTACGCCCATACCAAAGGCAAAGCCGGTATATTCTTCCGGGTCGATGTTCACCGCCCGCAGTACATTAGGATGTACCATGCCGCAGCCCAGCACTTCCAGCCACTGACCGTTTTTGCCCATCACATCCACTTCGGCAGAAGGTTCGGTAAACGGGAAATAAGACGGGCGGAAGCGCACCTGCAACGACTCTTCAAAGAAGTTTTGCAGGAAGTCATGCAAAATGCCTTTGAGCTCGGTGAAGCTGACATTCTTGTCTACCATCAGACCTTCCACCTGATGAAACATTGGCGTGTGGGTCTGATCGTAGTCGTTACGATAAACACGGCCGGGCGAGATGATCCGCAGTGGCGGCTTCTCGGCTTCCATGGTGCGAATTTGCACGCCTGAAGTCTGCGTGCGCAGCATGATTTCAGGATTAAAGTAAAAGGTGTCATGGTCGGCACGAGCCGGGTGATTGGCCGGAATATTCAGCGCATCAAAGTTGTGAAAGCTGTCTTCCACCTCAGGGCCGGTTTTTACCGCAAAGCCAAGTTCGCCAAAAAACTGTTCGATGCGCGCAATGGTGCGCGATACCGGATGCAAATTACCGTTTAACTCGGTACGGCCCGGTAGGGTCACATCAACCGCTTCTTCTGCCAGTTTTTTATTTAATTCAGCACTACGCAAGGCGTCGCCTTTGGCACTGATTGCCTGCTGAATTTCTTGTTTGGCTACGTTAATTTTTTGTCCGGCCAGAGGACGCTCTTCGGCCGACAACTGCCCTAACCCTTTTAACAGGTCGGTCAGCTTGCCTTTTTTGCCCATGAACTCAACTCTAACCTGGTCGAGCGTTGCTGCGTCACTGGCAGCGTCAATCTGCGCTTTGGCCTGACTGACTATCGCTTCAAGCTCCATGATTTCCCCAACTTGGTACTTAATATGCTGCTAACACCCGCTGCTGTCATCGCCCTGTGCGGGACAGCCGCAGCAGCGGGTAAATAAAAGGCCGTTATTTTACACAAAGGATAAAAGCCGCGGCTACCCTAACAAGCTGATTTCAGCAAATAAAATCAAAAAAAACGCGAATTGGTGCGAAAACCACCCTATCCGGCGATTTTTTTACTCTGCCAGGCTACTTTATTAACGGTAGAATCGATTTAAATTGCTCAGTGTCAGCCCTTTCAAGTAGTTCAAATAAGGCCATTTCCACCCCGGTGAGCTGTGCCCCGGCCCCCTGCATTTTTTGCAGCGCCAGCTGTTTATTGGCCGGATTACGGGATGACACGCAATCGCTGAGCAAGTGCACCTGCTTACCACTGGCCAGTAAATCGATCACGGTCTGGTATACGCAGATATGCGCTTCGATGCCACACACCAGCCATTGTGAACGATTCAGGGCTTTAATTTGCTGCTCAATGCTGTCGGTGCGAAGTGCACTAAATGTGGCTTTTGCAAAGGCCTCTTCGGCAGGAATAAACTGATTCAGCTCCTCTACGGTCGCCCCCAGTTTATCGGGTAACTGCTCGACAAACAGCACCGGGATCCCCAGCGTTTGCATGGCTTTGATCATGGTGGCTATGGATTCAATCATGGCGTCGCTGTTGTCGACCAATCTTGCCAGCTTGCCCTGCACATCAATAACGATAAGGCCGGTTTCCTGCTGTACTAACACAAGCTACTCCTGTTTGATAAAGACGCTCTGACTATAGCAAATAACCACCTGAATGTATTAATACCAACCTGTATGACTCAACTGGTTACTGGTCGCAATTTCTTGTTTGTTTATCGTGCATAGCGGCTTTTTTTTGGTGCAAAACCGTGCAGATTGCTTTACGACGACCGCTTTTGTCACCTTAATTCCGTGAGCACCTCAAAAAAATATCATGCCATTCTAAAACAACATAAAATCCTGAAATATATAGTTTTTATTTCAATTTCATGGAATTTGCATTAATTGTATTACTTTATACTTTTGACTAATTAAGACCAAGTGGTCAGGTTTTGGCACGCGATGTGCTCTGCCGTGGCGGGACTTTTCCATAACACTCACAGGGAATTCTATGAAGCACACCTATTCGTTTAACCCCATCGCGGCCGGTATTGCGTTATTTTTTCTTAGCAGCCAGTTCTCCGCTTACGCTCAGGAAGCATCCGAGGTCAGTGAAGCTGACGTTGAAAAAATCGATGTTCTGGGTAAAAAAACAGACTACTACTCGATTATGCCGGATGGCGAAAACAGCAGCGCATTTGGTTTGGGCAAAAGCCTGTATGAAACGCCGCGCTCCATTACCGAAATCAGTGAAGATTTGGTCGACAAATTTGCTCTGCGTAGCGTGGATGATCTGGTTCGTCTTACTCCTGGCGCATTCACCAGTTCGTTTTTTGGCATTAAAGGTGCCATGGATATTCGCGGCGAGCCCGCCGATAACTATTTCCGGGGCTTTCGCCGAATAGCTAACCCCGGCGCGTTCAATACCATTGTTCGCGGTGCTGAAAAGCTCGAAGTCATGCGTGGGCCGGTTTCACCGTTATACGGTAGCGGTAGTGTGGGCGGACAGCTTAACTATACCCCTAAATCGGCCAAGGTTGGCGGCAGTAAATACATCGATGAAGTCACCGGTGAACTGTCGGTTACCGTAGGTTCTTATAATCAGCGGATCATTTCCGGTAGTCTTGGTATTCCACTGGAAATCGGTGGTAAGTACGGCGGATTGCAACTGTTTGCTGAAGTGGAAGATTCTGAGTCTTACTTTGACGGCTACGAGCCTTCGAGCGAACTCATTCAGGCCGCCGTTGACT
Organism: Alteromonadaceae bacterium UBA2620; assembly: GCA_002339125.1. Taxonomy (GTDB): domain Bacteria; phylum Pseudomonadota; class Gammaproteobacteria; order Enterobacterales; family Alteromonadaceae; genus Alteromonas. The sequence continues at coordinate 21,119 of DDJQ01000070.1, read as the reverse complement.
TTGATTTGTCTGACAATACCACCTTACAGTTTGGCCTGCAGTATCAAACCACCGACAGTATTCAGGTACCAGGCTGGAACCGGGTTACTCAGGATTTAATTGATAACGGCACTTATATTACCGGGGCGGCTCCTGTTCGTAACTCCGACAACCCTGTTGGTGCCGATACCCTGTTACCTCAGGAATCTTCTTTTATTGCGCCTTTTGCGCCGAGCTTCCTCAACAACGCATTCAGCAACGTAAACAGTTGGTGTACGGCGGCAGATGCCGGTAGCGGCAACGCGATGTATAACGGCTTTACAGTGAGCTGTGCCGGTGGCTTTGGAAACTTTTTAGCCGACCGCACGCTCGACAACCCTTATGCACTAACCGATGTTGGCACGGCACAAATTGATCATCAGACGACCTTCATCGACGATCATGACTATGCCGATACCACGGCAGTAACCGCTTATTTTGATATTACCCACGAATTTGACAGCGGCACGGTATGGAAAAACGAAGCGTTTTACGACTACATGGATCACACCAAGTATCAAAGCTGGGGCTTTACCGCTTATTACCCGGATGCTTATTTGTATGAATTGCGCAGCAGCCTGACCTTCGAATACGAGGGCGATAGCTTTATGGCTAACAGCATTGTCGGCGTTAATTATCGTTATGAAGAGCTCGATAATTACGCCGCGTGGATGGATGAAACCTTCGACTTTCGCGATATTATTGTTGGGCCAACGGCTAACGACCGGATCTCCCCGGCATCATTCGATCCATACCAGAATGCCACTTTACTGTATGACGCCGACGGCAACGTCACCGGCGTGGAAGGTACACTAACCCGTAATTTCAACGAAGTACATCTGTCTAAAACCGCTAACGCAGGCACCTTCTTCCTGACCGACGTAACCTACGGCAACCTCAACCTTTTGCTGGGAGCCCGTTACGACTACTTTGATGTGGAGTCTGAAAATGGCTGGGTAGCTTACTTAGGTGATCCCCAGGGTAACGGCGTGATCTCAGGCAGTGATACCGCGTTCAGCTTTAATACCAGCTTGTCATACAATGCCGATGGTATCATTCCTTACGTGACCTACTCAGAGTCGAACTCTCTGAGTACCAACCAGCTGGGCGGGATCATTCCAACCACCATTGAAAACAGCCAGTATATTCAGGAGTCGACCCTGCAGGAAATCGGGGTGAAGTTGAACCTGCTGGATAACCGCCTGTATACCGCTATCGCCTGGTACGATCAGGACAAAACCTACCGTGACAGCCAGACCGGTGCCCTGGTTGCCGTGTACGGAGATGGTCTGGAGTTTGAAATGCGCGCGCTGGTGAATGAAAACCTGTCGATACTGGCAACCGCTACCCATACCAATACCGAAGAAGTCAGTAACGGTGCACTGGCAGTTATCAACGGTGCTGACTTTGCCGCTCAGAATGGCTTGAACCCGGAAGATGTGTATGGTGGCCGGATTGCGGGTCCCCGTTCGGCATTTGTGGGCATGAACACCCGTATGGAACGCGGCGGTTTACCAGATAATATTGTCAGTATTTATGGTACCTGGGCTCAGGAACTCGGCGAGGGTGATGTGACCGGTAGCCTGGGTCTTACCTGGGTAGATGAAACTTACACCGACATTATGCAAACGGTAATGTTACCCAGTTATAGCATTGTAAATGGCTCGGTCAGTTATGCACAGGGTCCTTTCACCGGACTGCTGCAGGTTAACAACCTGCTGGATGAGGAATATTACACTTCAGCAGATTTGTTTGACTCTGTGGTCGTTAAGCCCTCAGCCGGCCGCACCTTCTCGCTAACGCTAACTTACGCTTTCTAAGCGCAGCTTAGCCGACCAAAAAAAGCCCCGGCGTTTGCCGGGGCGCTTGTATTAGCTGTTCAGCGAATCAAATTCCTGACGCGCCTTGTCTCGGCTCATGCCATATTTTTCCTGCATTTTGCCGTAGAACTCTTCGAAGTTCCCTTCCATTTGCTCCACTTCGTCATCGGTAAGTTTACCCCACTTCTGCTTTACTTTACCGGTTAACTGATTCCACTTACCTTTCGCAATATCGGTATTCATGTCTTGCTCCTTGTCTATGAAAAATTGCGCAAGCGTTGAAAAACTGATGCGCGTATGAAAACAACACAAGAACTAATGCGAGAGTTGTACCAACAATTAAATTTATATATTTCAACATATTAAGAATTACGGTAACAAGAATGAAACCATCATAGAAAACTCTTACAGGCTGTTAGTGCAAGAGTTACAAGGCAGGTTGCGAATGCAACCTGCCGGCTGGCTATTTTTGAATTTTAAACACCAGACTGTAGAGCACCGGTACAAACACCAGCGTCAGCAACGTGGCAAAGCCTAATCCAAACATGATCACCACCGCCATGCTGGCAAAGAAGTCATCAAATAACAGCGGGATCATCCCTAAGATGGTGGTAATCGCCGCCATACAAACCGGTCTCACCCGACTGAGTGTAGCGTTAAACAGCGCAGAGTAAGGCGCTTTGCCCTCTTCCAGTTCCAGCTTCACCTGCTCAACTAAGACAATACCGTTTTTGATGATCATGCCCGACAGGCTCAAAAAGCCGAGCAAAGCCATAAAGCCAAAGGGCGCGCCGGTGATCAGCAAACCATAGCTCACACCAATCAATGCCAGCGGAATACAGGCCCAGATAATACCGGCAATGCGGGCAGAGGCAAACAGCAGCACCGTGGTTATAAACATGATCAGGTAGCCTACCGGTAGCGAGCCAAAAATGGCTTTCTGCGCTTTACTGGACGCTTCAAACTCACCGCCCCACTCCAGTTCGTAACCATCCGGAAGTGGAATAGCCTCTATCTGACTTCGCACCCGGGAAAATAATTTTGCCGCCGTTTCATTCCCCAGAATGTCGTGATCGGCCATAACCGTTAGCGTACGCTTGCGGTCGCGACGCATGATGATGGGATCTTCCCAGCTGACATCAAAGCGTTTTACCACCTGCGTTACCGGAATATACTGCTGCGCCGTGGCCGAGTATATTTGCAGGTTTTCCAGGTTATCGGCGGTTAAGCGCTCCTGCGGCGGTGGCCGGCTGATGATCGGCAATAAATCCGTGCCATCGCGATACACGCCTATTTGTGCGCCGGAGAAACTGGTTAACAGCAGATTGTCCAGATCGGCTTTACTGATGCCCACGCGGCGGGCGGCCGCTTCATTAAAGATAGGACGGATCACTTTGGTTTGCTGACGCCAGTTATCGCGAATATTACGCGCGCCGCTATCGGCTGCGAGGATCGCTTTAGCTTCTTCGGCCAGGCGGCGCAGTTCGGCGGGCTCCGGGCCACTGAAGCGCGCTTCAATCTTAGCATCGGTGGAAGGACCAATCTCCAGCCGTTTTATCTTATAAAAAACTTCGCTGAATTCCGTTTCCATGTAATCGCGCAAACGCGGTAACTGAGCTTCCAGCGCCTCGCCATCGCGCATCCGGATCACCAGTTGTGCATAGGTCGCATAGCTTTTTTCAGTCTGGTAAGTCAGCATAAAGCGGGTCAGGCCCTGACCAACGGTAGAAGTAACTTCTTCCACGCCGTCTTCGTTTAACAGGTGCTGTTCGATGTGGTTAATTTTATCGGCATTCACGCGAATATCGGTACCGGCCTTATGCCAGATATCCACCAGAAACATCGGTGTGGTGGAAGGCGGGAAAAACGACTGTTTAACGCTGCCAAAAGCAATCACCGCACTGACCAGCAAGGCCACCATGGCCACTACAGTCACCACCCGAAACTTAAGCGCTACATGCAAAATGGTGCTGAATACATCAAAAATCAGGCCGTTGTAGAGCTCTTCGCTGCCTTTAAGTTCATCATCGCCGGCGTTATCGGCATCTTTAAACAGTAATGAGGCAAAAAATGGCGTGAGCGTAATGGCGGTTACCCAGCTCAGCAATAAGCTGACAAACAACACCCAGAACAGGCTGCCGGCAAATTCACCGGTGGCATCGCTGGATAAGCCGATGGGCGCAAAGGCGATAATAGCAATGACTGTAGCGCCCAAAAGCGGCCACATATTCTGACTCACCACGTAAGAGGCCGCCTGGGCTTTGCTGTAGCCCCTTTTCATGGCGATGAGTATGCCTTCGGTCACCACGATGGCGTTATCCACCAGCATCCCAAGTGCAATGATCAACGCTCCCAAAGATATACGCTGGAGGTTAATCTCCATTTGCTGCATAAAGATAAAACTGCCGAGCACGGTTAACAGCAGGATCAGGCCAATCAGCAGGCCGGATTTAACACCCATGAAGAGCAGCAGCACAACTATTACAATGCCAACGGCCTCAGCGAGGTTAAGAATAAACCCCTGTACCGAATTATCCACTTCGATGGGCTGATTGTAGATAAAGCTGGTTTGCATCCCGACCGGGCGCATGTATTCCAGCTCATCCAGACGCTCCATAATACGTTCGCCCACGTCCACTACGTTAACGCCATCGGCAAAGGATATGCCCAGTAACAGCGACTGCTCGCCGTTGTAATGGATAAGATTAGACGGCACTTCCTCGTAGCCCCGGTAAATGCGTGCTACGTCTCCCAGGTAAATTCGTTCTGAGGCACCAGCCTGACTGATCAGCAGGTTTTCCAGTTCCTGCACGGATTCAAATTCCCCGGTGGGATTGATACGGATGTACTCGTCACCAATTTTGACCTTACCCGCATTTGAGACCTGGTTCTGGCTCACCAGCAACGCGCTGATGCGGCTGGGGCTTATCCCCAGTGAGGCAATCTGTGAACGAGCAATTTCAACAAACACCTGCTCCTGTTGCTCACCCTGCACGGTGACCTTACCAACGCCCTCTACCAGGATCAACTCCCGCTTAAGGTAATCCACATAATCGTTGATATCCTTGTATTGGTACCCTTCCCCGTTGATGGCTATCAACATACCGTACACATCGGCAAAATCATCCATGACCCTGGGTGGGTAAACGCCGGATGGCAGAGATGGCGTAAGGTCGTTTATTTTACGACGCATCTCTTCCCAAATCCCGCGCAACGCCTCTTTGCGGTAGATGCTTTTCATCTCTACGGTAATTTGCGACTGGCCCGCGGTAGAAATCGACGTGATGTTGTCGACATAAGGTAATTCCTGAATGGCGTTTTCAATGGGATACGTCACTTCCTCTTCGACCTGAGTAGGCGAAGCTCCGGGATACTGGGTGATCACCATGGCTTTTTTAATGGTGAACTGAGGATCTTCCAGTCTGCCCAGGCCAAAAAAGGCAACAGTACCGCCAATGAGCAGGATCAGCGTGACCAGCCAGCTCGTGGTGCGGTTTTTAACAAAATATCCGGCAATGTTCACCCTTACAGCCCCCGCTCTTTATGCCAGACCCGAATGGTTTCACCAGCCTTTAAGCGGTGCACGCCAGCGGCCACAATTTGCTCGCCATTTTGTAATCCGCCGGTTACCACAAAACCATCGTCGGTGATACTACCTAAGGTAACGGCGCGTTTTTCCAGTTGGTTACTGTTATTCACCACAAACACGTAGCTCTGCTCGCTTGCGCCGGTGCCATCTGAAAAAATGGCCGCGGCGGGCACGTTCCAGCCGCCGTTTTTCACTTTCATGATCTGATCGAGTTGCGCTCGGACAGTCGCCGACATGCCGGGAAACACATTAAAGGTTTCCGGGCGAGCCAGCTGAAATACCACTTTGTAAGTATTAGTCGCGGCATCAGCGTCGGTATCGTATTCTTTTAGCTTGGCTCGGAATACCTGGTCGGGGTGAGTATCAAAGCGAACCTCCGGCTGATACTGACTGTCTTTATCCACATTCGACAACATGTCTTCGGGAATCTGCACAGCAACATCCACGACGGTATTTTTCTGCAACGAAAAGACCGGTTGCTGGGCGGTGATGCTTTCGTAATTTTCTACAAAGCGCTGTGCAACCTGACCAGCAAAGGGCGCGTGTAATTCGGTATAGGCGAGGTTTGTCCTGGCCGACTTTAATGTCGCCTCGGCTACTTTTAGCTGCGCCTGCGCTTCGTCAAAACCGGCCTTAGAAGCCAGTTGTTTATCAAGCAGGGTTTTAGCGCGATCAAACTGCACCTTGGCCAAATCGTAATTGGCTTTAGCCTGATCCACGGCTATCTGATAATCAGTGGGATCCAGTGTGGCCATGGTATCGCCGGTTTCAACATGCTGACCGGCAGTGACATACAGTGAGTTGAGCTCACCTGACACGCGAAAAGCCAGTGTTGCTTCCTCACTGGCTTCAACCACCGCAGGAAACTCTCGGTAACCACCGCGGTCCACACTACTTAAGGTAATGGTTTTCACCAGTTTATCATTTTGGTTTTCGGCGGCGGTGGTTTGTGCTTCACCACTGCAACCGGTAATCGCAATTAACAGCGCAGCGACCAGGCTGCTGCGAGTCAGACTCATTAGGTTCACTTTATCTCTCCTGATAGTAGGCACTGGCAATATACGCTAACTTAAACCAAAATAATATTTAATCTATTTTACTAAAAACTTAAATTTAATTTATGACACTAGAGCAATTACGCATGTTTGTTACCGTCGCTGAACACGGCAGTATCGCCAGAGCGGCTGAAATACTGCACAAAACCCAGCCGGCTTTATCCATTGCTATCAAACGCTTTCAGGAGGAATTACAGCTTTCCTTGCTGAAAAAAAGTGCCAACCGCTTGCAACTGACTGCTGACGGCCAACGTTTGCTGCCCCATTGCCGTTACCTGTTACGTCAGGAAAAGGATATCGGCACACTTGCTTCTCATTTAAACCAGGGCCATGAGAGTAAAATCGAATTTGCTTTTGATACTATATGCCAGCAGGACAGTTTTTTCGACGCCATCATCGACACCCAGCAACGATTTCCCCAAACCGAGTTATATCTTTCGGCGGTGCAGCGCTTAGGAGCGATTCAGCGACTCATCGATGGCACGGCAGATATCGCAGTATCCCCCTGGACCCATTCGTTTCACGAACTGGCCAGTTTTGAAACCCAGCCCTTCGGCCGCTTCGAAGTGGTAGCCGTTATCCACCAGCGACTGCTCAAAGAGTTTAACCGCTTACCCACGTCCTCCAGTCAGCTCAGGGACATCCCGTTACTGATGCCACAGTCTTTTGATATTGATCTGAATATTGAAAAAGTCATGGGCGTGGTGCCAAGCTCAACCATTCGAACCAACGACACAAACACTCAAAAAGGCCTGTTATTGCGCGGGGCTGGCTGGGGTTATATTCCGCACAATACCATTACCGAAGAACTGCAAACGGGCACGCTGGTACAACTGGTATTGGATGATGTGACCTCATCCATTCGTGGCGAGATAAACCTGGTGCGGGAAAAGAAACGCCCCCGGGGACCGGTGGCGACGTTTTTATGGCAGGCACTAACGGCGCTGGCAGCAACTTAACCGGCCATTAAGCCGGTTAATATTCCCTGATTAACGGTTATTAGCCACATCGCTTTCATTCCCGGCAAACCAGTCCAGGCGCATATCCCAGTGGTAGCGATGTTCCGGCAACAGCGGCGGTTGTTCGACATCGATTTCGCTCAACACGTTAGTCGCTTCGGTGATAGTGGCATCACGGCCAAACAGGTAGCTCTGCTCCTTCACGATGGTCTGATAAGCTTTGTTCAGCGCCAGGGCTCGTTCCGGGCTTGGTGTGATAAGCTCGTACACCGAGTTGGCCTGTTTTACTTTTGCTTCGTTTAGCTTACCTTCTGCGTTAAACCAGCGTGCCAACATTTCGGCGTTCTGGCGGAATTCATCACCGCCTCCAACACGCTTCATGTAGGTGAGAAATTCACCTTCCTGCTCATTGATATTGGGCACGTCGTCAATCTCGTGCAGATTAATGTAACCCCAGCCTTTGGCTCCAGGCACCTTGCGGGCAAAAGAAAAGGTCTGATCAAAAGTTGAGCCCACGGTTTTATGACAACCATTACAAAAGGCCAGCTCCTGTTCATGCTGCGGGCGCAGTTGCCCCTGTTTATCCTCAATATAAGCATTCAGTGTCCAGCCAAAGCCGTTATCAATGCCCTTTTCCTCGCCCAGATAACGCGTTTGCGGAAGCTTTTCAAACGCTTTGTCTTTGGCTTCCGCATAATAAGCCGAGGCCAGACTCTCTTTGCTGCGAAACAGTGCTTTTTGCATGTAGCGCACTTCTTTCATGCGCGGTGCATTGTAAATCTGCCCCTCGTCATCCACCCCAATATAACGCACGGTGTGCAATAGCTCTGTGCCCTGTGGATAAAGCTGATAGCTGAGTTCAATACTGCTGGCATCGCCAACATAATGACTTTGACGCTGAATGTGAGTGACTGCCTCACTGAGCGCGCCGTCGCCATTTAAATCCATGCCGATAGTCTGTTCATTGAGTGGTGGCACCGCCAGGGTATCCACATCTTTCAGGGCCATTTCCAGCAGCGTCAGGTTGGCCAGATACACATCTTCACTATACTCGCCCTGACGCAGCTGAAACGCGGCGGGTAAACGGATCATGGCATCGCCGGTTGAGCCGTTAGTGGGCCAAAACGTGCTTGGGAAAGGCTTGTAGTTATACGCTACCCAGCCGCTACCATCATTAGCAATGCCATGCTCACCGAAGGCTTCATCGGGGTAACTGAGTTGCTTAATCTGCATCTCAGCCGGTAAGCCATTTTCAGTGCTGGCGGTATAGTTATCCTCGCCGATATAGTCCAGAATCGCTTTATCACTGATATCAGCAATCAGCTCGCGACGGTCCACAAACAGGTTTTTCCAGCTGTTGGTGAGTCCTACATCTGAAAATTCATAGTTGCCCTGCAAGGTACCATCGCCCATCTGGTTGGGCCGGTTCTCGCTTTTATCGTAACTCTGGTGGCAGGCGTAACACGGGTTATTTTTGCCGTTGGTTTTGGTATAGCACTGCGGTGGAATAACCGACTCAGGGTTATACACCTCATTGTGCTCCATGTACGCAAGTGCGGGGATGTCATCCCCTTCCGAATAGGGATAATCCGTGTCTTGGGCGCTATTTTGTAGCGCGCTTTCGTCGTTACAGGCACTGATAAGCAAGGTGCTCAGCAGTATTACCGTTGATAGTGATATTGATGTTTTTTTCATAGTTTTATAAACGCAAAAATCCGGGTGCCAGGCACCCGGACAAAATGGAAAGGGTGTTACTTACTTCTGAGCTGGCTCATACATCCACAGGGTATTGTTTTCCTGGAAGCCATCTTCACCAATCAGAATACGGCCATCGTTCATTACGATAACGTTATCCGGCTGGGACAGCTGATCCACATCACAACGCTCTGCACCGGTCAGGCTCGAACGGTAAGTAGAACCCATTACCACAGGTTCGATGCGAGAGATATTGTAGTTTTCGCCAAGACGAGCACGGTATACCCCACCACAGTCTTTAACGCGGGTAGACAACTGCATGTCGCCTTCGCCGTCAACCATGGTGTTATCGATGTCGGCAATGCCGATATACAGGTAAGCATCAGTAACGATTTCACCTTCGATAGTATCTACACCCTCAACGGCTTCCTGAGCGCGCTTCTGATTGATTGAAATACCTTCCAGCTTACGCCATTCTGCCGTTGCGCCCATGGCTTTCGCCGCCGCACGTGACTCAAGGAACGCTACACGGTCGTCCATTGGCTGACCGGCAGTCACTTTACCGCCGCCATTGGCTACGGTTGGGTAAGAGGCATCGCCATTGGCCCAGGCTTCCACATCAGCCAGCGTGATATAAGAGCTTTCGCCGTCAACATAGTCGTCGGTACCAATGCCGTTGTATTCGTCAATCCAGGCACGGATGGTCAAGTTGTCGCCACTGGCCAGCTCTACCCACTCAACATCAAAGCCAGTGGTAGCCGGATCGTTCTGGCCCACATCCTGAGTCAGTTTCGCACCATATAAGGTACCGGCGCTTAAGTCTTCCGCTACATCAGCGACAAACTTAAACAATACGCCGCCGGTGTCGTCCTGAGACAGGTATACGGTGCGGCCATCAGGCATTACCGTTGAGTTTTCGTGCTCATAACGGCCCATCGCAAGGTGCTTCACAATCACCGGCTCGTCGGCAGCAGGTTCAGTGACTTCAGCAATGTAGCCGTAGTTATACGGGTTTGGTACATCTGGTGCAGTCATTTCCCACATGCGGCCGATACGAGCGTTGGTAGCCACTTCATTGGGATCATTCCAGCTGGCATCAGTGGTGCTGTCGACAGTTGAATCAACTACCCACTCTTCTGATGTCAGTGGTGTACCCCACGGTGACATTGAACCAAAGCAGTTAGCGGCGGTGCCCCATACTGGTGAGAAGTCGAGCATCATGACATCGGTAACTGTCCACATGCCCTGTTCATCACGTTCGATCTGCATACGGCTCATGCCACCTGGCAGCTCTTCCCAGTTAGAAAACAGGAAGCCCTGGCCTTCGCCCGTTGGCAGGAAGCCGTTAAAGTCAGGCATATCGTTTTCCAGTACCAGCGTTCCGCCATCAAGGGTATAGATGTGGCCCAGACCTTCAGGCAGATCACCGTTGTAAGTGTCACCAGTCTGACCTAACACCTGATACTGACCAATCGCAGTGGTGACCAGTTGCTTTTCTTCTTCCGATGCAGGTACCGGTGAATCCGGTAAAGTAGCTGGCAGATTATTAAAGTTAACGCCGGCCAGTACACCTACAGTACCGGTATTGATTGGCATGCTGTTAATGCTGTTAATGCTGTTAGTAGCAGTATTGGTGCCCGACGGGTGCTGCACGTTAAAGAACAGATCGCCCTCGTCAGTCAAAAAGATACCGGTGACTTCAGCACCCAGTGGTACGGTAGCGATACGGGTTAATTTACCTACAGAATCGCCGCTCTCTCCCTGCGGGCCTTGTTCGCCTGGTGCGCCCTGTGGGCCTTCAGCACCCGTTGCGCCATCAACACCGTCATCACCGTCCAGTGAACAAGCTGATAACCCCATTGCAATGGCAAGCGCCAGCGCAGAGTAACGAATACCGCGAAATAGTTCTTATTGCATTATTTTTTCCATCTTGTGTGTGCATGAATACAGCGGCCTGAGTGCTGTACCCGGATTAAATTTGCGCGCATAGCTTGAACACAAGGTGTGAAAATGCGGTGACAGCCACATGACAAATGGGTGAAGGTTTTATTAATACAATATGATAATCAGCAAATTAGAAAAGCGTTGCGGTGATAAGACAGGCCAGCAGCCATGCAGCAACCACCTCTTTTGAGCAGCGGTTAATGCGCCTGTGCTTTTTCGTGAGAAAGCGTTTTTTATTGCGGGCTTAAAAACTACGCGGCCTGCCTGGCGGCATTAAAGCCTTTAATAAAGCCACTGATAAATTCAGGAACAGCCAGCCCGATTAGCAGGCATAAGGCAGATATCAGCATCATATTGCGGTTGTTTTTTCTGTAGCCCAGGGTCATTAAGACGATAAAGAGAATAAGGCCGGTAATTTCCAGATAGACCATGGTTAAATCCTTCTAACTTATAGTGATATTCCGGCAAGCCGCGTACCAGACAATTTGATCGCTGTTATTGTAGTGGCCAGCTTCTATATAGCTTAAGTGCTAGTATTGCCGGTTTTGATTTTTGTGGTCAAGTGTACCAGCTGTGGGATTTTATCGCAGAAACGAAAAACGGCGAGCATCCTGCTCGCCGTTTTCCGAAAGAACTTAAACTTAATTAGTTAATAATTAAGCTAATGCGCCTTTAGCCGCGTCGACTAATGCGCTGAAAGCCGCTTTGTCATGAACTGCGATGTCGGCAAGGATCTTACGATCGATTTCGACAGACGCTTTTTTCAGACCGTTAATGAAACGGCTGTATGACATACCGTTTTGACGAGCCGCAGCGTTGATACGTGCAATCCACAGTTGACGGAATTGACGCTTACGCTGACGACGGTCACGATAAGCATATTGACCAGCTTTAGTTACAGCCTGTACCGCTACGCGATAAACGCGTGAACGAGCACCGTAATAACCTTTAGCTTGTTTTAAAACTTTTTTGTGACGTGCACGTGCAATAGTGCCGCGTTTAACTCTTGCCATTATTCAGTCTCCTCGATTAAACGTAAGGCAGCATGCGCTGAACTAATTTAGTATCAGAGTCATGAACCAGTTTTTTGCCACGCAGGTGACGTTTACGCTTAGAGCTCTTCTTAGTCAGGATGTGACGTAAGTGAGACTGTTTGCTTTTAAAGCGGCCTGAGCCCGTTTTCTTGAAACGTTTGGCAGCACCACTAACAGTTTTCATTTTAGGCATTGCTAAAACTCCGCATTGTTTAGGGTGGCTAATCATCGGTGTGCAGTCACCTTTATAGCCAGTTAATGTTTGCAGCAGGGTGTTTTGGGGTGCAGATTCCCAAAAACTTTAAACCACTACTACTTCTTAATTGGAGCGAGCACCATGATCATCTGACGGCCTTCCACACGACGTGGGAAAGACTCGCAGTTAGCAATGTCTTCCAAATCGCCTTTAACGCGGTTTAAAAGTTCAATGCCAATCTCTTGGTGAGCCATTTCACGTCCGCGGAAACGGATCGTGACTTTGGCTTTATCGCCACCTTCCAGAAAGCGACGCAGGTTGCGCAGTTTTACCTGGTAATCGCCTTCATCAGTGCCAGGGCGAAATTTAATCTCCTTGACCTGAATTTGCTTCTGTTTTTTCTTTTGCTCTTTCTGAGCCTTCGATTTTTCGAAGAGGAACTTACCGTAGTCCATAACTTTACAGACTGGCGGCTCAGCGTTCGGACTAATTTCAACAAGATCTAAACTTGCTGCTTCGGCAGAACTCATTGCTTCACTTATCGAAACAACGCCTACCTGGCTTCCATCAGCGCCAATTAAGCGCACTTCTCTTGCAGTAATTTCATCGTTAATCCGGGCTTTATCACCCTGAGCCTTATTGTTAGCGCCTTTAATGTGCTATTCCTCCAACTACTTTAATCTTTACCTGATTCCCTGTTTTCAACAAATTATATGGAAATCAGACACTTGCTTATTTGCATAGTACAACGACAGCCACGCTGCATAATTAGATGCGCGAGTATACCGTTATTTGATGATTTTTCCAGCGATTTCTTCACCCGCCAGCGTAATAAAGTCTTGTAAAGGCATACTGCCTAAATCTTCACCACGACGAGAACGCACGGCAACCTTGCCTGCTTCCATTTCTTTATCGCCAACCACCAGCATATAAGGTACGCGTTTTAGCGTATGTTCACGAATTTTAAAGCCAATCTTCTCATTTCTCAAGTCGGTCTTCACTCTAAAGCCCTGAGCTTGCAGTGAATCAACCACCTGTTGAGCATATTCGGCCTGGTTATCGGTAATGTTCATCACTACCATTTGCTTGGGTGCCAGCCATAACGGGAAGAACCCGGCATACTCTTCAGTAAGAATACCGATGAAACGCTCCAGCGAGCCCAGTACCGCACGGTGAATCATAACCGGTACTTTACGCTCACCGTCTTCTGCCACGTACGACGAACCTAAGCGGCCTGGCATGGAGAAGTCAGCCTGCACGGTACCACACTGCCATGCGCGATCCAGACAGTCATACAGGGTAAACTCGATTTTCGGACCGTAGAACGCGCCCTCACCCGGTAAGTATTTAAATTCAATATTTTTGCTGTGCAGTGCGTCGGCCAGGGCTTTTTCAGCTTTGTCCCAGATTTCGTCACTACCCACTCGTTTTTCCGGACGAGTCGACAATTTAACTTCGATTTTTTCAAAGCCGAATGTGCCGTAGGCATCATAAATCATGTCGATACAGTTACACACTTCATCGAGCATCTGTTCTTCGGTACAGAAAATATGCGCGTCGTCCTGGGTAAAGCCGCGTACCCGCATTAAGCCGTGCAGAGCACCGGATGGTTCGTTACGGTGACAACAGCCAAACTCAGCCATACGTAATGGCAGATCCCGATAAGACTTAAGGCCTTGGTTAAAGATTTGCACGTGACCCGGGCAGTTCATAGGCTTAATGGCATACTCACGCTTTTCTGATTCGGTGGTGAACATGTTGTCAGCGTACTTGTCCCAGTGTCCGGATTTTTCCCACAGGGTGCGGTCCATCATTAATGGTCCTTTCACCTCATCGTAGGCGTACTTACGCAGCATATCGCGCACGTATTTTTCCAGTTCGGTATAGATAGACCAGCCATCGTTGTGCCAGAACACCATACCCGGTGCCTCTTCCTGCCAATGGAACAGATCAAGGGTTTTACCGATTTTACGGTGATCGCGTTTTTCTGCTTCTTCCAGACGTGTCAGGTAAGCTTTTAACTGTTTCTTATCTGCCCAGGCTGTACCGTAAACCCGTTGCAGCATTTTGTTGTCGCTGTTGCCACGCCAGTAAGCACCGGCCACTTTCATCAGTTTAAAGTGATGGCAAAACTTCATGTTTGGTACGTGAGGACCACGACACATATCCACGTATTCTTCGTGGTGATACAGGCCTGGCTTGTCATCCTGACTGATGTTTTCATCCAGAATTTCAATTTTGTAAGGTTCATGACGCTCTACAAACGCATCACGGGCTTCCTGCCAGCTAACGGTTTTCTTAACTACGTCGTAGTTAGTCTTAGCCAGTTCCAGCATGCGCTTTTCAAGCTGCTGAATATCTTCCTGGGTCAGCGAGTGCTCCATATCCACGTCGTAGTAAAAGCCGTTGTCGATGACCGGACCAATGGCCATTTTAACATCCGGATAGAGCTGTTTAATCGCATGCCCTAATAAGTGCGCGCAGCTGTGACGAACGATTTCCAGACCTTCTTCGTCTTTCACGGTGAGGATCTGTAAGTCTGCATCGTGTTCAATGATATCAACCGCGTCAACCAATTCACCATTCACTTTACCGGCAACGGTGGCTTTAGCCAGACCAGGACCGATATCGTTGGCAACATCTAAAACTGAGACAGGGTTATCGAAGGAGCGCTTGCTTCCGTCAGGAAGAGTAATAACTGGCATGAAATATCCTTACAGTGGTGACACCTACTCTGTGCCACTTGTGTTAACGTCTGATGTGAAAATTCCGCTGACCGCGGCTAAGGGTAAGTTCCCAATAAGGCTCGGATTATAACCATTGAGACGCCACATGCAATGACTGAGTGACCGGTTTGGCGGTGATTTAACCCCGCGCCGTGATTTCGCCGTTTTTTTCACCGCTATTTTACCTTTGCGGGCAGCGCTGCACTGAAAAAACCACTTTCAGTGCAGCCTGTATCATCACTGTTTAAATCCCGCCGGAAATCCATTCAATTCAAAGCCCCACAGAGTTGGCAATAGCCAGTACACCGCAAAGGACAGTAAAATAATTGAAATAAAGTTCATCCAGATACCGGTTTTAAACATATCGGCAATTTTCAGGTAGCCGGAGCCAAATACAATGGCATTGGGTGGCGTAGCCACAGGCAGCATATAAGCACAGGAAGCAGCAACGGTCACCGCCACCATTAGGGTGTAAGGATGCACATCCAGCGCCAGTGCCATGGGTGCCAGTATGGGCAGTAGTACCGTGGTAGTAGCGAGGTTTGAGGTTATCTCAGTCAGGAAGTTAACCGCCGCAATTAAAATCGCCACCAGTAAAAACAGCGGTAAGGCTTCCAGCAATACCAGGTGCTGCCCTATCCAGCTGGCCAGCCCGGACTTTTGAAAGCCACCGGCAATGGCAATTCCGCCACCAAACAACACTATGGTGCCCCAGGGCATTCTCACCGCTTCTTCCCAGGTCATGATGGGCTGCGTTTTATCTTTCGAGGAGAACAAAAACAAGGTCGTCGCGGCGATAATGGCAATAATGGTATCGTCGAGCTGCGGCACAAAGTGTTGCAGATAAGAGCGGAATACCCACATCAACGCGGTACCCACAAAGACCGTGAGCACCAGCTTTTCCTCGTAACTCATGGGCCCAAGGGCCTCGCGTAGTTTGGCTATTTCCTCACGTCCGCCCGGAAACTGACTGTCTTTGCAGGCAAAAGCAAACCGGGTGAGGTATACCCAGCATATGGTCAGCAACACCACGCTAATAGGAAAGCCAAACATAAACCAGGTAGCAAAGCTGATATCAATGCCATAGATTTGCTGCAGGATACCGGCTAGCACCAGATTAGGCGGTGTACCAATAAGCGTGGCCATACCACCAATGGAGGCCGAATAGGCAATCGCCAGCATCAGCGCCTTACTGAACTGCTCGCCCTCTTTGGGATTTAATGCAGAATGGCCCAGAAACTGACTCGCCACAGCCACGCCGATGGGTAACATCATCACCGTGGTGGCCGTGTTGGAAATCCACATCGATAAAAACGCGGTAGACAACATGAAGCCCAGGATAATACGTGGCACGTTACTGCCAACGACATAAATAATAGTCAGTGCGATACGCCGGTGCAGGTTCCAGCGCTCAATCGCAATCGCCAGAATAAAACCACCCATGTATAAAAAAATGTATTTGTGCCCATAGGAAGCCGTGACATCGGCGATATTCACACCGCCAAATAGCGGCAACAATACAATGGGCAATAAAGCCGTTACGCTAATCGGTATGGCTTCGGTGATCCACCAGATTGCCACCCACAGGGTAACGGCCAGCACAGCCACACCCTGTTGACTCAGATTGTCAGGACTGAATCCCAGTAAAATACCCAGAAAAACTGCTGGGCCGAGCCCCAGCCCTGCTTGCTTGGTTGAAATCGCCATAAGAAGAAACAACGTATAGTTATAGTAGTAACTTGTTATAAAGACAAAAAAAGTACATTAAATCAAGCGCCCTCGTTTGTTATGTTGAGCGATTTGTCGGATTCAGACAGTTTATGTCGCCGAAAACACTGCTGATCGTCGCGGCTGGAACTGGCAAACAGGCAAATATATTCCATACTCAAAAAAAAGTGTGAAGATGCATACAACCATGTGGCAATTTATCAGCGAACAAATCAGTGAGCACTCCGGCCACTTATTTGTCTGTCAGAACCGTCAACCGGTAGCCGGAGGCGACACCCACCAATGCGCGGTTATTCGTGATGACAGCCAGCGCTACTTTGTTAAATACCGTACTCTGACCTCGGTAGACAATACCGAGCTGGACGCCGAGGCCGATGGTTTAAAAGCGCTCGCCAATGCGGCCTGTATTCGTACCCCAAAAGTGATTTGTTACGGCGTGCTCGAAGAAGGACACCAGCTACACGAATACCTGGTCATGCAGTATTTCAAACTGTCGCAAAGCGCCAGCGAAGACTGGCTGACCTGCGGTAAACAGCTGGCCCATTTACACCGCACAACCAGCGGCCCTGAATATGGCTGGCCCCGGAATAATTACATTGGCCGCTCGGTACAGGTGAATACTGCCACCGACAGCTGGGCCACTTTCTTTGCTGAAAGGCGCATTGGGGCTATGCTGGAACTGCTGGCGCGGCAAGGCCATGTGTGGTGTAACATTGATGTTTGTACCACGCAGATTTACCATTTTCTGCAGGGCTATCAGCCACAGCCGTCCTTATTACATGGCGATCTGTGGAGCGGTAACCTGGGCTTTCATCACCATCAACCGGTGTTGTTCGATCCGGCTGTCTACTTTGGCGACAGAGAAACCGACGTCGCCATGACCGAATTGTTTGGCCGTCTGCCCGACGCGTTTTACGAGGGGTACAACGCTATCTGGGCACTCGATGAGGGTTACCGGAGCCGGCGCAAACTATACCAGCTTTACCACATCCTGAATCATGCCGTATTATTTGGCGGTCATTACCTGCAGGCCGCGCAGGACGACATAGTACAACTGAATCAACAACTACTATAAGGGCAGTTCATTGCAGGAGTCTGGCTGGCAGCACCGTATCAGGGGGATGCTATATACCCTCTGGTTATTAGTGTGTATTACCGCTTGTTCACCGCATCAGGTGAGCGACGATATCAGTGAATACAGCGAACGGCTGGGGCGGGTACTGGATACCGGGCTAACCGCTGCAGAAGAGCAACCAGCACCTGACTATCCACAGCGTGAAATGCTGCACTCGGCGCCGGCGCAGCTGGACATTAACCTGACTCGTTTTTATCAGTTGCAGCAGTGTGAGCTGGGCAACCTGGTGGCCGAGCGCAACACGGCACTGGGAAAAATACAACATTATTCTCAGCGTCTGGTGTATGAACGCCAGCTATTAGCGGCATTATCAGACTGCATTAGCTTTGTAAGCCAACAAAACGATGAAACTGTCCTTGAATTGCTCTCTACAATGCAAAGCTGGTATGCGACCAAGCAGGCTGCCTACCCTGAGCACTGGAGTAATATGCTGGTGCTCAGCGACGAGACCCGGGACGCCTTCAGCCGGCCTCAGCCAGCTCAGCTATTTACCGATACCGTAGACATTGCCGGCCAACTCACTTTGTTCCGGCAGCTCGACAGTTACTTATCGCCCGACAATGGTTTAGAGCAGAGCCTGGAAGCACAGTTGCAGGCGATTGGCGCCACTCGCCTGCCCGCTTCCGTATGGCAGGCTCAGCATCAGATAGCAACGCGCTTGCCCACTCTTACCGCACAGCTGGATCCCCTGCTTGCTAACACAGCCTGCCCCGATGGTAGTGCCACAGAGCAGGCAAACATTTTACGCAATGTGTTTTACCTGTTTTTCATTGAGCGGATCCAGCCCCTCGGCGGTCATATCAACGATTTTAACTATCAGTTTGCGCCGCTGCTAAACAAATGGCGCGAGGAAGAAGCGCTGCCCGAATCGTTCCGAACGTTTTTAACCGCTCAGCAAACTCGTTTTGTCGCCTATCAGCAGGCTATGCAGGACCATGTAAAATTATGGCAGCGCTTTTTGGGGCGCTGTCACCTATCCCCCACCGCGCCCGGTTAACGCAATATCAGCTACACCGTGTGTTGCAGCGAAAGGTAAGAACCCAGGCCGATGGTAAACAGAAAACAGCCCCACAATGAGTGCTCAATGACTACCACCGCTGTGGAGCGGCTTTGCAGATAGCGCATACCAAACATGGCGCCACCCACCGCCGACAGCGCTACTGCCAGCCAGTTACCGTATATGGCATGGGCAAAACCAAATAAAAAGGTACTCGCCCCCAGCCGCAGTGAATGCGTGGGCAGGATAGCTTTATAGCGGTGAAAGAAAAATGTACGGTAGATAATTTCCTGCGGGATCACTGAAAACAGGGGGTAAAGCAGTAAAGTTAACAGCCACAGGGAGGTTTGTTCAGCCGGCCATTGAAGAAATGACTCCGGTAACCAGAAGTACACAATGGCTGCAGTTGCCAGCGCCCAGGGTAAAAACAGGCGCAGCGAAGCTTTAAGATGAGGTTTACCTTCCTGCCAGTTCCATAACCGGACCCGTTTAAAGGTCTTATCTGACACCAGCAGCCACAAACAAACGCCGCCAACACCTGCCAGCAATACCAGCAGATAAGGACCAAATTGTTTTACCCCGGCCAGAAACAGCAGCGGCAGTACAATAAACAGGCTGAACAGCTCAAGCCAGCGTTTTGCTTGCATTAACGAAACCCACAACAATATGAAAAATTTATGACGCTATAGTGAATTTTATACTATTTTATTATAACAAACGATGAGTCAGCGCATTTTTTATATTTTTTACCGAGCCCTTAAGCCTTTCTTTTTAAGGGCTGTACAGGCAGATGAGCTACGCAATATGTATGCACAATCGCCCAAGACATCGGGCGGTTAGCCAAAGTGTCGGGAAATCAACTGGTTGAAGTAACGGCTATAGCGGGCATCGCACTGTTTTACAGGTGTTGGTAGCGCAAAGGCCAAAATGAAAGGTAAAAGCTGCGGTGTTCGCGGTAAATATTACCGGCCAGTATGCCTGGCATATTTACCGAGTAGATTTTCATAAGTTATTAACTATCCACTCTTACAGCATGACCAAGGGTATCAGACAGGATGCGCCGGATCTCATTGCCAAGTTCACGGAAAAATACCCGCCCCGGCGCGGTATTCCGCCACACCAGATTATGCTGACGCTCAATTGGCGTATCTTTTAATTCACACACGTGCAGTTCGTCCGGTTGATGCAGTTCGGAGTGAACATAAAGGCCCGGCAGAAATGCCACGCCCATCCCCATAACCACCATTTGCCGAAGTGTATCTAAACTCGTGCCCTCATAATCCCGGGTCACCTGAGCGCCGATTTTCATACAAATTTCATGAACCTGATGGTGAAAATGATGGGCTTCTTCCAGCGTTAACACCGTTTCGCCATGAATTTGCTCCGGCTCTATATAACGAAGGCCGGACAAAGCGTGGTCACTGGGAACAACAAACTTAAGTGGCTCAATAAACAGTTTACTCGCTACCAGTTGCGACGATTCGTGGGAGCCCGGCGAGATAATGATATCAAAATGTCCATCGAATAAACCCTGCACCAGTTGCGTGGGCGCAGCTTCCCGCACATAGAACTTTAGCTTGGCGTACCTTTTGTGTAACTGCGGCAAAATAAATGGCAGCAAATATGGCCCTAGTGTTGGCGGCACCCCGAGTCGGTAAGTAGTTCGGTTACCACCGGCAATGTCACGAGCTTTTTCCTCAAACCGGATGGACGACTGCAGCACATCTTCGGCCAGCGGTAACAAGGCACGGCCTTCCGGCGACAGCAGCGTGCCACTGCGGGAACGTTCAAACAGGGATATGCCGAGGCTTTTCTCCAGCACGTTAATCTGCGAGGTCAGGGTTGGCTGACTTATGCCTAAAACCTGCGCCGCGCGGCGGTAACTTAGCTCCCTCGCCAGTGCCACAAAGTAGCGAAACTGCGTGTAGGTAACTGACTTGGTTGAGGTGATCATAAACTTAAGTCCAAATAAATAATGCCAACATATAGCCTTAGACTATCACTAAGTAAACTATTTTTCTATTAACCTATCAGGTAACAATGATTTGGTATTTTATTTAATTTTCTATTTTCATATTTAGGAGCGACTAAATGGACCACGTTATCTCTGGTGTTGCAAAATTCCAACAAGAAGTTTTTCCAGAAAAGAAGGCAGCGTTTAAAAAGCTCGCCACTGGTCAAAATCCTGAAGTGCTTTTCATTACCTGTTCTGATTCACGTATC
>DDJQ01000139.1 GCA_002339125.1 Alteromonadaceae bacterium UBA2620 | reverse complement strand
AAGGCGTTTTTGAACAAGCAGAAAACGGCACCCTCTTCCTCGACGAAATTACCGAGATGCCTATCGACATGCAGCCCAATCTGCTGCGGGTACTGGAAAACAAAGTGGTGATCCGGGTGGGCGGCACCAAAGCGATGCCGGTAAACTGCCGGGTTGTTTCGGCCACCAACCGCAGCATGGAAGAAATCGCTGAAAGCAAGGTATTGCGTGAAGACATTTATTTTCGTCTGGCCGTATTCCCTATCACGATCCCGCCGCTACGGGAACGTAAGGAAGATATCCCATTACTCGCTGAACACTTCATTAATCAGCTCAACGAAGAAAATGGCAGTCAGTTTCGCTGGCAGCCAGTGCAACTGGAAAAACTGCAAACCTACGACTGGCCTGGTAACGTTCGCGAGCTACGCCACTTTGTGCACCGCGCTGCCATTATGAGTGACCCGGAAGGTACTGAGATCGAACTACCCAAAACCATTGAGTCACCGTTTGCCAAAAAGCAAACGCTGTCGACGGGGCTAAAGGCGGGCAGAACCATTGAAGAGGTCGAAAAAGAGTTAATTTACGCGACCTTAGAAAAAGTGGATGGCAATAAAACCACTGCAGCGGAAATGCTTGGGATCAGTACCAAAACCCTGTATAACCGATTACATGCCTATGGCGACCTTAACAGTGATTCGGAATAATACAATATGGATGAAGGTGAATTTGCACGATTACAAAAGGCGGTGCACGACGCGCGTCGCCCGTTAAATCGTATAACCATGCAATCTGAGCTGATCAAGCTGGCTCTTGAAGGTGCCGTACCAAAGGATAAAGCGCTGACGGCACTGGAAAAGATCATTGCCGGCAGTAAAGACTGCAGCGATAGTCTTAGTGAGCTGGTAGCACAGTTTTCTCCCGACACAAACGGCGAAGGCAGTCCCTCAGAATGAAGACCATTATCCGCAATACAGCTTCGTCGATATTGTTGGTTACCCTGGTTATCATAGTTATTGCCGCTAATTCCACCTACACCATCCACACCATGGATGAACTGGCCTCGCTTGAACGCCGGTTATTTACCACCAACCAGGTGATTAACTCTATTAATACCCTCCACCTTGCCGTACTCAGAACCGAGTCCGGCCAGCGTGGCTATTTACTCGCCAATAGGGAAATTTACCTGGATGATTACGAGAAAACGCTTAATAAAGTCAACACCATCATCAAACAAGTAGAAGCCAACGCGATCCGTTCAGATCTTACCGAGCAGGAATTACGACTACAGGATCTGATAAATCTTTCGAAAGCCAAGCTTTCAGAGCTCATTGAAACGGTCGAACTAGCACGTCAGGGCCGCAAGGACGAAGCCATTACCATTTTTCAGTCTGATTTTGGCCTTGAGCTGTATAACGAGTTTGAAGAGGTGTTTGTCCAGATTGCCGAAGAAGAATACAAATTGCAGGCACAGCACATTGAATCGTTACTTAAACTGCGTTCAGACTCAGTCACTAACCTGGTTATCTCCTCAGTGACTACCGGCTTACTGGTGATCAGTATTTTTATGTTGCTGCGCATGAACATCCGCGAAACCATCCGTCACAGGCGTGAATTGCAACAGCATAACCTGGTGCTCGAATCACGGGTAAAAGAGCGCACCGTGGAGTTGCAGGTTTACGCAGAAGAGCTGTCTCGCAGCAATCGCGAGCTCGAGGACTTTGCCTTTGTAGCTTCCCACGATCTGCAGGAACCTTTACGCAAGATCCGCGCCTTTGGCAATCGTATCAGTACTGGCTACGAAGATGCACTGGATGAGCGTGGTAAGGACTTCCTGCATCGCATGCTCAACGCTGCCGAGCGTATGTCCATGCTAATTAGTGACTTATTGTCATTCTCCCGTGTTACTACCCGCGGCAAGGACTTTGAAGATACCGATTTAAATGCCGTTGTTGCCACGGTGCTGGAAGATCTCGAAATCACCATCGAAGAAAAGCAGGCGGAAGTTAATGTAGATTCATTACCGGTAATGAAAGCCGATGCCTCACAAATGAGTCAGCTGTTTTTAAATCTACTCTCCAATGCCTTGAAATTTACCAAGTCAGAACAGATACCGATTATTACTTTACGCTATGAGGCTATCGATGAAGAGCAGGCAGAAAGTCTCCATCTGCTGCCAGGCCTAAACTGGTTTAAACTGACTTTAGAAGATAATGGCATTGGCTTTGAACAGAGCTTTGCCGAGAAAATATTTGCCCCGTTCCAACGCTTACACGGGCGCTCAGAGTATAAAGGTACCGGTATCGGCTTAGCGGTCTGCCGCCGCATTATCGAACGTCACAACGGTAACATAAAAGCTTTTAGTGAGCCTGGCCAGGGAGCCAGGTTCGAACTGTACCTACCGGAAGACGGCCAGCCGTTTACCAACTTGCAACAACAGGGAGTGATAAGTCATGCCGAACAGTAGCTTACCCGTCACCATATTAATGGCCGATGACGACGAGGACGACAGATTACTGGCGCTCGACGCGTTAAAAGAAGGCCGGGTGCTTAACAATTTATACTGCGTAGAAGATGGCGTTGAACTGCTGGAGTATCTGCGTCGGGAAGGTAAATTTGCCGATCCCGCCACTTCGCCGCGACCGAGTTTAATTTTGCTCGATTTAAATATGCCGCGCATGGATGGCCGCGAGGCGTTACAGCACATCAAAGCCGACCCCAACTTACGCAGTATTCCGGTGGTCATCCTGACGACTTCGAAAGAAGAGGAAGATATGATCCGCGGTTACGACCTCGGTGCGGCATCTTACATTACCAAACCGGTTAACTTTGAGGGACTGGTGGATTTGATGCGCGCTATCGGTCGCTACTGGATAGAGTTTGTTGAACTTCCCCACAATAAATAGGCATAGGTGACCCATGACCGAACCTGTTCGTATCCTGCTGGTTGAAGATGACGAAGACGATTACCTGCTGACCGCTGACTCGCTCTCACAGTGTAAGTCGCCGGTGTTCGAATTGGTATGGGCCAAAACAGGTGAAGAAGCCATTGAGCATCTGCAAACGAATACCTTCGATTTGTGCCTGCTTGATTACCTGCTCGGTCAGGAAAATGCCATGGACGTGCTGGAAAAGCTTAAAAGCCTGTCGGTAACCATTCCTGTAGTGGTACTCACAGGCCAGGCCGACAGCATCGTTGATGACCGGGTAATGCGCGCCGGTGCCGAAGACTTTTTAACCAAAGCCGAAGTCGATACACCGCGCTTTATGCGGACCATTCGCTATGCACTGGTACGCCGCGAAATTGAAACTGAACGCTTAGAACGTAATCGCATCGAGCAGCAAAACAAAGCCAAGGATAAATTCCTCGCCCATCTTGGTCATGAACTCAGAACCCCACTGGCCTCTATTCTCGGTTATACCGAGCTGTTGCTCGACAGCCCTGGTAATGAGCGAATTAACGCTGAACTTTCAACCATATTTAATAACAGCAAACATTTACTTAGCCTGCTCAACGACTTACTGGATATGTCGCGGATCATGGCCAACAAGTTAGAGCTGGTGCCACAAACGCTTAATCTGAACGGCTTTCTAACCGACCTTTACAGCCTGATGGTTATGCAGGCCAGTGAGAAAGGCCTGGTTTTGACAGTTAGCGCCAATTCGCTAATCCCCGAATATATCAAGGTAGACCCTACCCGGCTGCGGCAAATCCTGATCAATCTTGTTAATAACGCAATTAAATTTACCGACAATGGCGAAGTGGCAATCAATGTTGAATTCGATAAAGACAGTGAGCGGTTTTGTTTTGCGGTAAAAGATACCGGTATTGGCATGCCGACAGACAAGCTTGAAACCATTTTTAAGCCCTTCGAACAAATTGAGGATCTGATCCACGCCAACCATGGTGGTGCCGGGCTCGGACTGGCCATTTCCAATGAGTTAGTCAGCCGTATGGGTGGCCGAATAAATGTGGAATCCACCCAGGGCGAAGGCAGTCGCTTTTGGTTCTGTATCAAAGCAGAAGGCAGTGGCGAACAAAACCTCATCCGTCTTAATCTGGACGCCCCCGAGCGGCCTCCGGCACAATTTAAAATTAACCAACACCTCGATGGTCGGGTGCTGATAGTTGATGACTTACGTGAAATTCGCCGCCTCACCGGCCGTTTAGTAAGCATGAGTCAGGCTCAGGTAACCTATGCTCAGAATGGTGCCGACGCACTGGAAAAAATACGCAGCGCAGAGCATAACGGTGAGCCCTTTCACCTGGTGTTAATGGACATACATATGCCGGTGATGAATGGCATAGATTGTTTAAAGGCGATGCGCTCCTCTGGTATCCAAACGCCAGTAGTTGCCGTTACGGCAGCCAGCCGTAAAGGGCTTAGAGAATCCTTACTGGCCGAAGGTTTTGACAATGTGATTGCCAAGCCCATCGACCGTAAGGATTTAAGTGAAGTGCTCAGTACCTTTTTGTTGCCAGCCACTCAGCCTGCTGCGCCGAAAGAAACCAGCACCACTGAGAACAAGTCATCTTTACTGGTAGTGGAAGATGATGAGGACGCGGCCGAATTAATGTGCCTGCTGCTTAATTCACTGGGTTACGAAGCAGATATAGCACTTAATGGCCAACAGGCCCTGGAAAAAGTTGCTAATGCCCCGGCACATTATGCCCATGTGCTTATGGATCTGCATCTGCCCGATACTGACGGCTATGAACTGACCGCAGCCATCGCTGAAGTCGCCCCCAACCTGAAAGTGACCATTATCAGCGGCGCTGAGCCGGATAAAGACCGACTCGAGGGTTTACCCATCGCTCAGGTGTTATTGAAGCCTGTAAGCAAAGCTGATCTGGCAGTACTGAACTTTTGCGGGTAACCCCTTGCAAGTTTTACATTGCATTTTCCCATCGCTATTATTTTCACTCGCAATAAAACAAAATTATTAAATATTTATCAATGACTTACACAAATAAACATTGATGGCACAAGCGTTGCAATCCTTCCTGTAAGCACAAGTTCAATCCGGTCAGTAACTATTTAACCGAAGCATTCAACACCCGGTTGCTGACGATAACGCAAACAGGAAAACAACATGGACATACAACTATTAGGCAGATTATTCAGCGATGCAGTGTTGATCAGAGCTTTGGTATTCGCTGTGGTAACCACTTGTATGCTAACCGGTTGCGCAGGTTCCGGGTTAACAGCAACGCCTTATCAGGCAGCCGAGTCGGCCCGCGACCTAGGTTATTCGTCACATCGCCTGTCTGAGGGGAAATTCAAAATTCTTTACAAAGCCAATAGCGCTACCAGTGAAGAAACTCTGGAACAATACAGCCAGCAACGTGCAGAAGAGATTGGCCTGGAACGTGATTACAACTGGTATCGCATTGTTTCCAGCGAGGCTGTAACTATGCCATCCATGACCGACCAACAGGTAATAACTGCCGCCCCTCAGTCTCAAACGGTTGATGGTGCAGTGACCGGCGATGTCACCGCCACCAGTTTACCCTCTAATCAGCAATGCACGGTATCTGGCTGTGAGCAGGTGTCTACGCCCAATCCCGTTTCAGGCGATACGTCTGAAGCTGGCATGCAATACTATGCCATGACCATCCAGTATGGTCGCTTCGAACCGATCCCCGATGACGCTATCGAATTGAGATAAGCGTTTTCAAAGGTCAAGCAAATAAGGTGTAACTGTGGTTATGTCGAACACCGGAAAATGTGCCATCAAAATGTTTAAAGACCTTTTTAATCAAGGCGCTGAGCTTTACCAAACCGCTCAGCAGAGCAATCAGCAGCCGCAGCAGCGCGCGTGTTTACGGGTACTGAGAGCCGAGAAGCTTCGCGCCCTGCGACTGATGGAGGCAGAGAGCAATAGCGGACATGATTATGCTCTGCCTGCACAGGTGAAAGAGCAGTTTCAGTCAATGCTTGAGCACTACCCTTCAATTCGTCATATTCGCGATTTCATTGAAATCGAACAACGATTGTTGGCGAGCCTCAAAGAAAACCTGACTTCGCTGACCCCGTCCCCGTTATCTTTAAACCTGCGTACGATTACCACGCGTCATCAACAATGCCTGGAAAAGCTCAGTCGTGAGCTTGCCAGCCAGCCGGATAAGTAGTCCGGCACAGCCCTATCTATAAACAAAATTACCGCCCGGACCAGTGACAACATCCCCTGCTCCGGCGCCATAAATTTATCGCGACAGCTGCAATAATATGGCGTAAGCTACTGATACCAATCGGCATAGAAGTTTATCCTCTCAGAGTGAGTCAAAACGACTCAGATCACGACGCGTTCACTGAGGCATAGTCACTCTATGTCCAGGGGACGCAACACAGATGTAAGTCGTTTTGGCCACTCCCTTTGGGCAATGCTGTCAGGCTTTCTGGCGTTGTTACGCTTGCTTGATTTGGAACCACCAAACCTGTGCAACCAAGCCTAGCCAAAAAGCCTGACAGTCTTGCTGAGTGGGCAAACTTCTATGCCGATTGGTATGGAACGTAGTTGGTCCTGCCTGCTCTTATATCGAGTCAATCAGGACTATGAGTAGCAAAAGGAAAACAATAACATGGCCGCAACAAACGACGCTCCGGCAACGCAGAAAAAGCGCCTGGGTGGCTGGTTAATTTTAGTAGGCCTTGGCGTAGTGTTTAGCCCGTTTCGGCTATTGATGAATACACTACCCGCTTATGAACCACTGTTACAGAATGACATATGGGATGCACTAACCAATCCGGACTCTGCGGCCTATCATCCTTTATGGGGGCCTTTACTGATTGGTGAAATTACCTTTAATGTGGGGTTGTTTCTGGCTTCGCTTTATTTAATTTATCTGTTTTTTACCCGCCACTGGCTATTCCCTTCATTTTACATTGGCATTGTGCTCTCTTCTCTGGTGTTTATTCCGGCTGATGCCTGGTTAGTTTCCATTGTGTTACCGCAAGAGCCTATGTTCGACCCTGACACTACCAAAGAGTTTGTACGAACGCTGATTGGTGCTCTCATCTGGATCCCATACATGCTGATGTCACAGCGCGTAAAAGAAACCTTTGTAAAAGACCAGCAAGAACTGTCACCCGCTTTACCGGTAGCAGTATCCAATTGAAGAAATTAGTTCTATTCACAAGTTGTGTGGTTCTGCTTTGAATCTAAAACTCTCCTGTACCTAAATCGAAGAAAGCAAAATCATTGTGCCCTTCTTCAGTGTTGTCATCGTCTCTGGCATACATAACAAACTGGAAGAATCATCATGAATGAGGATTCAGTCGATGCGGCACATGGATGTGCCGTCATTGACGGTCTAGTTTGTTCTGCCAGAGACGATGACGCTTTTCACTGATAA
>DDJQ01000072.1 GCA_002339125.1 Alteromonadaceae bacterium UBA2620 | reverse complement strand
GGTTGGTTCAGGTTTATGGATACTCCAGAAAACCTTAACGAAAACAGGCTCTTTTCGATTCAACAACAGTTAATCCGAACATAGCCAATGATATTCGCAAAGAGCTGTGGAAAAAACTGATTGTGAATTGTGGGGTGAACCCTCTGTCGGCGGTCACGCGACAAAAAACCTATGAGTTAACCCATCAGCCGGAGCTCGCCCAAAAGGTTTATGGCGCCATGCAGGAGACCGGCAGGGCAGCCGCTTACGATGGGGTAAAGATTACCCCGGCAGAAGTGGATGACATGTTCAACCTTATCAAGTCTTTTAACTCCATTAAAACCTCCATGTTAATTGATCTTGAGAAAGGCAGAGAGTTGGAGCTCGACGCTATTTTAGGCAGCGTGATTGCCCGTTGCCGCTTGCTGGGTAAACCAGCACAAATTACCGAATCTCTATGGACAGAGCTGACTTCAAAACCCTTGCCAGACAGCCTGGATGGCTTGTTTAACCGGGAATAAAAACACCGTTTGTCGAAGTAAGGAGCCTTACCGTGTTGTCGTCATTAAAAAGAAAGCTCTACGTGCCGGTGGCTATACTGGCCATTGTGGCCATCATTGCCCTGATTACCTCATTCTTTGTGATTTCTGTATTGGGCAATGCCCAATCCTCGGTGGAAGCCATCGAGCGCTACGCGGCAAAAGCCCGGCAAACGCAGTTTATGCTGGTGAATTATTTTGATGGTGAGGTTAGCGTAGCTGTGCTAACTGACGCGGTAAATGAACTTAAAAATATCCCGGACTCGCTGACCACACACGTGGAGGCCAATGAGTTTTCCGGTATAGCTAATCGGATAGCCCGGGCTGACGACCACCGTCAGCAAATGCTGCAACTGGAAGAGCAGTTACTGGCGGCCACCGACAGTTCCATTAATGAGTCAAATTCGTTTTTAAAATACGTTGCGAAGAAGCTGCTGAAAGATCCGGTGTCGTTGCCTGAAGGGGAAGTGCGCACCATCATTGGCGCCACCAATAACACCGACACTAACTATCGTATCCAACGCCTGTTTCTGCGCATGATAAACGATAGTAGTCTGGTTCCTGAGTTGCGCGAATATATCAGTACCGCCATCGAAAATACCCGCAAAGACCTTATTGCGCTCACCGGCACGCCGGTTGAAAACGCCGCTCGGCGTGGTTTGGAGCTCAATATTCAGGCCCAGGAAGTCAGCGAACAATACATTGACAATGCGGCGCGGCTGAGTGAGCTAAGAAAAGCACTGCTAAGTGATTTTTCAGAGTTTATAACCCTTCTGGGCAACGTTCAGACCAGCCGGATTGATGAGAGCTTTGCCGACGTGCGGGGCGCTATCATTATGCTTTCAACGCTGACTATTATTGGCATTGTGCTGGTGGTCTTTATTAACCTGGCGGCCGGGCGCAGTATTACCCAAAGTCTGGACTTAATCAGTAATCGCGCGGGCAAGCTGGCCGACGCCGGCGGAGATTTATCAAAGAGGCTGGATGAGAGTGGCGATCGTGAAATCGCGCAACTGGCTCAACAGTTTAATCGCTTTATTGAGCATATCCGGGGGATTGTGGGCGAAGTGAAAGAGTTGTCTGCTACAACTTCCTCCATGGCCAGCTCTGTGAATACCGGCAACCAGTCGATTGCCCGGGATCTGGAGGCACAGCTGGAACAGGCTGATGGCCTGGCGACCTCCGCCGAAGAAATGCTGGCTTCTATTGAACAGGTTACCCAGCACGCGGCCGGGGCGGCCAAGGAGGCCAGCAATGCACTGGCAGAAACCCGTAATAGCCAGGCACTGCTTAATTCAACTCTGGCTAACAGCCAGACCATGTCCAGTGATGTGGCCAACGCTACCGGTCAGATGGAAAAACTGGCCGGGCTGGCCGAAGAAATTGGCGGCGTGGCTGAGGTGATAAATTCCATTGCCGAGCAAACCAACCTGCTGGCGCTGAATGCGGCTATTGAGGCGGCCCGTGCCGGTGAACATGGCCGTGGCTTCTCGGTAGTAGCCGACGAGGTTCGTAATCTGGCCACTAAAACCCAGCAATCGCTGGGCCAGATCCAGGTGTCTATAGACGGGCTTCAGGGCGCTACCGAAATTGCAGTTAAGGCAATGCAAAGTACCCATTCTGTCAGCGATGAAATGGTTAAGCATACTCAGGAGGCCGCCGCTTCGCTTGCTCAGGTCACGGATATTATTGCTGCGATTGCCGACAATAATCACCAGATAGCGCTGAGTGTGGAAGAGCAGGCTGTGGTAATACGCGGTGTAAACAGTGCTGTAGTGGCCATCAGGGATTTATCGGCCAATGCTCAGCAGCGAACACAGAATGCGGCAGGTTCCACCGCCAGTATGTCGCAGCAGGCGGAGCAGTTACGCCTGTTGGTAGCCAACTTTAAAACCGGCTAGAGCACCTGCAGCAGTAACATGCCTGTTGCCGCCTGGCACAGTATGCCTGCCAGTAACACCGCGCCGTCTTTGCTCATCATTCCCACCGCGGTGAGGGTTATGGAGAAGGCAGGCACTGCTGCAGCAAAGGGCACCACTTCCAGTGGGATCATGCTCAGGGCAAACAGCGCGCAATAAACAGCAACAAAACGCGACGCCGGGCTTTGAGTTAACCCGGTTAAGCGCGGAGTGAGTATTTTCTCGGCTTTTACCACGTAGGGTCTGGACTTTTCTACTGCACTTTCCAGCTTTGCGTGGCTCAGAGAGCGATTCTTCAGAACGGCGGGTAACCAGGGATGTTCGTCGCCAACTGCCATCTGTAAGCAGATTATACACAGTGTTACGCCACAAATAGACGGTACACCGGGGATAGCGCCGGTAGGCAGCAAGGCTATAAGAGCAGGCAGAAGCAAAAGTGGCCCGAACCCGCGGCTTTCAAACTTGTTGACCACATCGCCCACCGACACCTCGCCAGTGGTTTTGTCCAGCAGATCGTCCATGATGTCACTGACTTTGTTTTTACTCATGCCTGATTATCCGTGTCTGTGAATACACCTATCATACACTATCCGAACTTTATGATAGCGGCATGACCAGACTGCCATTATTAAAACTCATTGCTGGTTTTTCGGGGGATTACAGACAGGGCCCTTGTCTAAATCTTATTGTGCCTGGAGATTGTGATCTGTCTGTAAATATCGTTCTTTTTTATGAAATGAGTTTAGTCTAATTAAGCAATAATCATCCATTTAATTAGGATTTAAAATACAGCCATTGCCTCATGATGATTGAGAATTCTATTTATGAAAAAGCTAATTTTAAGCCTTTGCCTGTTACTGCTGCCAACCCTGAGCGTGGCAGGTAATGCTGGCTACTCTGTAGACTATATCCGCGGTGAGGGCGATGTCGAAGGGATTAAGCTTGCCGCTCGGTACAACGCCGGACCGTTGTCATATATCAGCGATGACATCCTGCTGTACTGGGAAGCGAGCGTTAATTTCTGGGAATACGGGGCGGAAGATAACCACGATACCGATTTTGTGCTGGCAGTCTCGCCGGTTCTGGTCAAGCAAATTGGCACAATCAGACAAGCTCCTCTGTTTCTGGAGGCCGGGATTGGTCTCTCGCTTATTGAAGATACCACCTTTGCAGGTAAAGACGTTAGCACTCACTATCAGTTTGAAGATCGCCTGGGCCTGATGATGCAGTTCGGAAACAACAACCAGCATCGCGTAGCCGTGCGTTATTTCCATTACTCTAATGCCGGCTTTAAGAAACCTAATCCGGGCCTGGACTTTATTGCACTGTCTTATCAGCGGGAGTTTTAGCTTAATGCTAGTGGCTAATCAGACGCGCCTTAGCTTCACTTTGACTGACAACCTTAGACTCAATCTGCTCAATGCTTTGTTGGTTGCGGTAGGTGGAGTAAGCCAGAAATACCGTTAAAGAAACTAAACCGATAAGGGCGAAAATACGCAGGCTGCGGGCGTTACTCATAGTGAAAATATCCTTATTTTGACAATGTCTGTTGACTAATTTATAGCCACTTCCGCTCACTGTGTAAAGCCCGCCAGGGTGTGCAGATTTATCACTGGGTATAAACCCGGGCAACTGCACTCATGCCCGGTTTTGTTATTACAGCGTAAAGCGGTTAACCTGCTCATTAAGCTCGGCGGCCAGCGAATCCAGTTGATCACTTACGGCAACCATTTGTCTGGCTGCATGCAGATTATCATCGCTATTGGTGCTAATTTGCTGAATGTTCTGGTTGATATCTTCAATCACCTGAGTCTGCTCTTCAGTGGCTGTGGCAACCTGCATATTTACATCATTAATATGCTGGATACCGGAAGCAATGGAGGTAAGCAGGCTTTCCAGATTTTGTGCTGCACTCACCACTTCTTCGGTTTGTCCGCGGCTGTCACGCATTTTCACCAGCGCCTGGTCGGAGTCGTGTTTAAATTTATCAATCTTGCTTTGGATTTCATCGGTAGACTGCGCCGCGCGTGAAGCGAGGCTGCGTACTTCATCGGCTACCACCGAGAAACCGCGGCCATGATCGCCAGCCCGAGCCGCTTCGATGGCGGCGTTCAGTGCCAGTAAATTGGTTTGTTCTGAGATGCCTCGGATCGTATCGAGAATGCCAATAATATCGGCAGTATGGGAATCCAGAGACTCGATAACGGCGGTTACTTCTGATACCTGCCTGGCTAACTGATTAATATTAGCGACCGCCCGGGCAGTGGTATCCAGCCCGTTAGTGGAAGTTGAGGAACACTCCTGTGCATCGGCTGCAGCAGCTTGTGCTGACGAAGCAATATCATTAACCGTATGGCTCATCTGGGTTAGCGCCGTAGCTACCTGAATAGTGCGGTCGCGCTGCTCTTCGCTATTGGTCTGTGTGGTTTTGGACTGGCTGGCCACCTCAAAAGCTGACTGGCGCAGATTGGCACTGGTATCGGTTACCCGTGAGATAATGTCATGCAAGCTGGCAATAAAGCGGTTAAAACCATCAACCAACTGGCGGGTTTCACGCTGTTCTGGCAGGGGAATTCGTTTGGTCAGATCACCGTGGCCGTCACCCAGCTGTTTAAACACTGCAGCGAGATTTTCAATTGGCTTACTGATGGTTCCGGCCAGCCATACGCCTAGCAGTGCAAAACCACCGGCAATCACCAGCGACCAGAAAATCATACTCAGGCTGGCGTTATCCATTTGCGAGTACAGCTCATTTTCGGGCACCTGTGCGATTACGTACCAGCCGGCACTTTTCACGTAAGTGCTGGCATACAGCATTTCTTCCCCCCGGGCGAGGTTAAAAGTCTGCTGTTGCAGTAGCTGGTTAGCAGTTTGCCCGGACGTGACATCGCGTAAATGCGACTTACCCAACAGGTCGGTGTTGGAATGGGCAATGATTGTGCCTTCACCGTCGGTCATGTAAATAAAGCCGCTCTCGGCGATTTTTACGCTGTTTAATACATCAACCAGTTCATCAACCGATTTGGCAACTCCCGACATGCCTCGGCCATTAGTTTGCTGGTAGTTAGCAAATAAACGATAGCCCTGGCCAGGTTCGTTGTACAAACTTAACGAGGTTTCCTGACCACTGTCTTTATAAGCGAAAAACCAGCCATCGTATTGATCGTTTTTAAGTACCCGTAAAAAGCCGTCCTGATTCCAGTATTTGTGGGTGTTGCGGTCGACAAATGAGGTTACCGTGAGATCGTTAAAGCGGGCAATCTCACCAAGATAATTTACCAGCCGGTTTTCGCCCTGCTTATCGGCACCGGCCGCAGACCAGGCAATAATATCCGGATTATTGGCAATGCTGAAAGCGACTGATTTCATCAGAGTCACTTCTTTATCTACCCGGTTGGCTACCTGTTTTACCATATTGGGTAACTGCGCCGTTTCCATATTGGTTTCCATCATATCGCGGGCAATAAACTGTTGAACCGTACCTACCAGCAGGGTAGAGGCGAGTACCGCAATGATGAGAATGGTGATGAGCTTTTGTTTAATACTAAGTGAGCTAAAGCGCATAGTAAGTACCTGGAAACCTTATAATTGTTATTGAGCGGGAACGCGCCTGGCGGCCTTAAAGGGCACACCTCATGTTGCGCGGGGCCTTTGGCGTAGTAATAAATGTATTAGGTTGGAGGTGGTCGTACAAGTTGAAATTGGGATGCTAACAAAATTACCGTGTTTTGTTATCGTTTTATTTACAAGTGGCGCTGTCGAGCGGGGACAAAAAAGGCCACGTAATGGTGGCCTGTTATTATTTGTGCAGGCTAATTTAGAAGTGATCGGCGTGAAAACGCAGGTGATCACCAATAAACGACGCTATAAAGTAATAGCTGTGGTCGTAGCCTTCATGCTGACGCAGGGTCAGCGGATACTGATTGGCTTCAGCGGCATGTTGCAGCGCCTCAGGTTTTAGCTGCTCAGCAAGGAAGTTATCGTCCAGGCCCTGATCGACCAGCATTGGCGTATGCGCTTTGCTGGCATTGATCAGGCACACGGTATCGTGGGCTTCCCACGCTGATCTATCGTCGCCCAGATAAGCGGTAAATGCTTTCTGGCCCCAGGGGCAGTTAACCGGATTGGTGATTGGGCTGAAGGCCGACGCCGAAGCAAACATACCCGGGTTTTTCAGCGCGATACTCAGTGCACCGTGACCGCCCATGGAATGACCGGCAATGGCACGTTTATCGGATACCGGGAAGTTCTCTTCGATAATCGCAGGCAGCTCTTTTACCACATAATCGTACATGTGATAGTGGGTTGCCCAGGGCGATTGGGTGGCGTTGACATAAAAGCCTGCCCCTTTACCCAGATCGTAGTTGTCATCGTCGGCAACGTCGTCACCTCGTGGCGAGGTGTCTGGTGCCACAATGGCTACGCCCAGCTCAGCTGCCACGCGTTGCGCGCCAGCTTTTTGCATAAAGTTTTCGTCGGTACAGGTGAGGCCCGATAACCAGTAAACCACTGGTACCTTGGTACCGTTGCTGCACTGCGGTGGCAAATAAATAGCAAAACGCATGGTGCAGCGATTCACTTCAGAGCGGTGGGTATATTGCTTGTGCCAGCCACCGAAGCTCTTATTACAACTGATATTTTCTATTGTCATGATATCTTCCGATGTGCAATGAAAAAACTACCCCGCCACCCTAAAGTGGGTCATGTTACTGGTGGCGGGAGTAGTGATTAAGCGTTGTAATGAATTACGCTACGGATACTCTTGCCTTCGTGCATTAAGTCGAAAGCTTCGTTAATGTCTTCCAGGCCCATGGTATGGGTAATGAAATCATTCAGGGCAAACTTGCCTGCCAGGTAGTCCTCAACAATCCCCGGCAGTTCTGAGCGGCCTTTTACGCCACCAAAGGCAGTACCGCGCCATACACGACCGGTAACTAACTGGAATGGACGGGTAGAGATTTCCTGACCAGCACCGGCAACACCGATAATGACTGACTCACCCCAGCCCTTATGGCAGCATTCAAGCGCTGAACGCATAACGTTAACGTTACCGATACACTCAAACGAGTAATCCACGCCACCGTCGGTCATTTCTACGATCACTTCCTGAATCGGCTTGTCGTAGTCTTTCGGGTTGATGCAGTCAGTTGCGCCCAGCTTTTTAGCTAACTCAAATTTAGATTCATTCAGATCGATACCAATAATGCGACCGGCTTTGGCCATGGTGGCACCAATGATGGCTGACAGGCCGATACCGCCCAGACCGAAAATCGCTACCGTATCGCCTTCCTGAACTTTTGCAGTTTTAGTGACTGCGCCCATCCCGGTAGTAACACCACAGCCCAGTAAGCACACTTCTTCCAGTGGCGCCGTAGGGTTTACTTTCGCCAGTGAAATTTCTGGCAGTACGGTGTACTCAGAAAAAGTTGAACAACCCATGTAATGGAAAATTTCTTTACCGTTACAGGTAAAGCGGGTGGTGCCATCAGGCATCAGACCTTTACCCTGGGTTTCGCGAACCGCACTACACAGGTTAGTTTTACCAGACAGGCAGAACTTACACTTGCCGCATTCTGCGGTGTACAGTGGAATAACGTGATCGCCCACTTTTAAAGAGGTAACGCCTTCACCTACTGATTCAACAATACCACCACCTTCGTGGCCCAGAATTGCCGGGAATACGCCTTCAGGATCGTCACCTGACAGGGTAAACGCATCAGTATGACAAACACCTGTGGCAACAATTTTTATGCGCACTTCACCCGCTTTAGGTGGCGCAACTTGCACTTCTTCAATGCTTAATGGTTTGCCGGCTTCCCAGGCGACCGCTGCTTTACAGGTAATGACATCTGCCATATTTCAAGATCCTCTTGATTTTCTTAAGTTGATTTATTTCAATACATTTATTGTAGACCTGATAGAATTAGTAACAATAGCTGATTTATGTAAATAACCTTTACTATATGGTAATAATCGGAGTGTTATGGCGAATTGGGAAGGTATTAACGAATTTGTCGCCGTGGTTGAGGCGCAAAATTTTACCCTGGCGGCAAAGCGGCTGGGGCTCTCTACCGCGCAGGTTTCGCGTCAGGTAGCAAAACTGGAGAACCGGTTAAGTACCAAGTTACTTAACCGTACCACCCGTGTGGTGGCAGTCACAGACACCGGAGAGACCTTTTATCGACATTGCAAACCTATTCTGGAAGAGCTCACCGCGGCCGAGAAAGTGGTTACCGATCTGCAGGCAAAACCTACCGGTAAGTTAAAAATGACCGCGCCGGTGACCTACGGCGAACGAATTATTGCTCCCATTGTGAATGACATCTCAGCGGCACACCCGGACTTAGAGATCCAGTTAAACCTCACCAACCAACTGGTGGATTTAATCCACGATGGATACGATCTGGCCATTCGCCTGGGTGAGTTGGAAGACTCTTCATATATCGCCCGGCGACTGACCAGCCGCGCCTGGCACCTGGCGGCTTCGCCGGCTTACCTGGAAAAGTATGGTATACCACACTCGCTGTCTGAATTGCCCAGTCATCAGTGTATTCTGGGGACGTCAGATAACTGGAAGTTCAGCCGCAATGGCAAGCAGGAACATGTTAGGGTAAAGCCGCGTTTGCGCTGTAACAGCGGTGTAGCGCTAATTGATGCGGCGCTTAAAGATCTCGGTATTATTCAGTTACCCGATTACTACATCCGGCCATATCTGGCCTCCGGAGAGCTCATCGAGTTATTGCCAAACCAGCAAATTGCCCACGAAGGAATATGGGCGGTGTATCCGCCTACCCGTCATTTATCACCTAAAATCCGTATGGTAATTGATAGCCTGGTCGCCGGTATACAAAATCCGTAATGATAATAATTATTATTTGTAATTGGGTTGTGAAGAGGTTACATTAACTGCGTACGTAGTTTTAATAGTGTGTCTCTTAACTCTATTAGAATCCTTTTAGCAGGCCCTCATCCACTGGCCTGCTTTTTTTTGCCTGCGAAAAAAGTCCTAAAGTAGGAGATCATCCCGGCTAAAATTGACTTAGGCTTAGTTCATGAGTGTTGTTGAGCAGGTGAACTATGCGAGCAGTTATTTTGGTGATTGGGTTACTATGGCTGATTAACTTAAATCAGGCCAGGGCTAATGTGGAATTGTCAGACGATTTCCTCAATGCACAACCCAGAGTGCAGCTCTACATGGCCTATGCCGAATACAAGATGGCCAATTATCCACTGGCACATGCCATGTGGCTGCAGATAGACGGTGCGGGTAAAGCCGAAGCGCTGTTTAATTTAGGGATCCTGTACGAGCAGGGCAAAGGCGTTGAGCAAAGCCTGGTTGCGGCGCGCGATTATTATTTGCAGGCCGCCGAAGCAGGCAGCCGCGCCGGCGCTTATCAGGTTGGTCTGATGGCGTTGGAGCACCCGCAAATGGTGCCGGCAGAGACTGCCAGACACTGGTTAATGGTGGCTGCTTTAGATGGTGATGAGGATGCCGGCCGGCTGCTTAAGACGCTCACTAGTGATGAGACCGACAGTAATGATCCCATGCTCAGCGTTAAGCGCTTACTTATGCGCGGTGACAATGAGCAGGCCATTACGCAACTGATAAAGCTCAGTGAGCAATCCCCCGCCAATTATGCTGCCATAACCGAACTCGCCTGGCTGTATGAAACCGGCCTGGCCGTGCCGCGTGATCTCAATAAAGCTGCCGAGCTCTTCTCTATAGCTGCTGAAGCAGGCAATGCCCGGGCTCAGTATGCACTGTCGGTGATGTATTCAACCGGTGCAGGCAAGCCGGTGGATGCGGAGTTAAGTTTGCAGTGGTTGCAAAAGTCCGCCGCCCAAAACTACAAACCGGCGGTAGAGCAACTGGCAGCAACTTCAGAAAAAGACAGCTAACTCAATATTTGTTAGTAAGTATGTCTGACTGATCCTGACTGCGCTATTTAGTGGTAGGCTGATTAGCATCTGTAGCGAGTATGGTATTAACGATGGAAAAGCTCTTTCTCGGTATCAAAGGTCAGCTGGTTTGCCTCGATAAAGCTTCGGGCAATAAGCTCTGGGCCACCAAACTGAAATCCACCTCTGGTGTCACTAACCTGTTATTTGAAGATGACAAAGTGTTTGCCTATTCAGGTGGGCATTTATTCTGCGTTGCCGCCAAAGATGGCAAGGTGTTGTGGGAAAATAAGCTGGATGGTCTGGGCTACGGCCCATGCATTATTGCCAGCGAAAACCAGAATGCCTCATTAATTGCCGATCAGCTGCAGGCTCAGCAGTCCTCTGCGGCCACAGCCGGAGTCATTGCGGCAACAGCGGGTTCTTCGTCTGCTAATGGATCGGATTAGCCTGTTCCGAAAAAGCCCCGCTGAAAAAGTACCGTAATGGTGATTAATTTTACTCTTATTTGACCACTGAAAAAGTAAAGTCTGCGACCTTAATAACCGGGAACACGTTAAGGAATCGCATGCTTAAAAGCAAAGTAAACCGGCTTACATCCTCTATGATTGCTGGCCTGGTGCTAGCATTACCTGCCGCCAATGTCACGGCCGACACCTTTAGTGCCGGCGGTGGCTGGCCATTCATTCTGGCGCCTACAATCACCCTCAAACAGGGCAACAACATAGAGTATTACGCTAATTATAAGCTTGGCCTGGACGACGGTTTTACAGCTGGCGTGCAGTGGGCCGAAGGGCATCATGTGTGGGGCGGTTTTGTTGGTGCTGTGGGTGCACGTAAAACCGATTTACCCTGCGGTTCAGATCCCGCCAATTGCCCTGCTTTTAATATTGTCATCACCGACAGAAAAACTACCCAGGGGCTAGGCTTGTCTTATGAGTACCGTTTCTTTGGTGTCAAAGAAGGCTGGGCGTTAAGGCTGGAAGCCGGGTATGGCAAGGCATCCGGTACCGATGCAAAACGCATGGATGGCAATTTGCAGGTTGTATATCACTTTGAAGAGGGCGGAAGACTGCTGAGGTAATCGGTTGCCTCCTGAACTCCGGCTTCGCTGGCTTTGGTAAGCCAGGCTTCGCCTGCCGCACGGTCGGCAGGGGTACCCTTACCTTCTATTAGTGCAACTCCATAATGATATTGAGCCAATGAGGAATAGCCCGCTTCATCATTAGTCATGGCACCTCGCTTAAGCAGGGCTGTGGCCTTTTTCTCATCTCTGGGAACGCCAACACCGGTGTCATATATTTGCGCCAGCCAGATCATTGAATACACACTGTTAAAGCGTTCAATGCAGTCCTCAAAAATCGCAATGGCCGCATCGTGATCGCCCACCTTTTCTGCGGCATAACCATACAAACATTTAATCGGTTTAGTGCTGGTTACAAAGGATTCGTAACTTAACTCACTGGTGTTCCCGCTGCCACCCTCGTGCTGTGCAGAAACCGGCTGTATAGCAAATAACAGACTAATTGCTGCAATGACTAAAGAAATGTTTTTCATGGTGACTCCCGGCGCTTAGTTAGCTTTACTTTAAATGACTGGTGGAGGGATGAAAATGGTGCTTTAGGAGGGCTTAATCTGTTGTGAATGGCTAAGGTTTATTGTCCGTTATTAATTTAAAATTATGATTGTTATAGGTATTTTGTTTAATTTTAAGGGGCGCAGTGGTATAAACCCAGTACTTGATTTTAGTGCTGTATACAGGGATTGTTGTGAAAATTAGTCTTATAAGCATTACTTTGCTGGCCATCTGCGCCTATTTTCTTTTAAGTCAGTCTGAGTCACCTGACCTGGCGTCAACTAAAAATACACCAATCGAAACAGCGCAAACTTCAACCGTCGTTGAGCCGGTATCCGCTGCGCCACGCGCAGAGGGTGAGCCCGCTCCTCTGCCTGCTGCTGAATCCCAGCCAGAAGTTACAGTAGATTCGTTATCCGACCTTGAGTTATTCCTTGATGGTGAATACGCAGGGGGCATCTTATATGAAGGTGAGCTGTACGACTATCTGATGGGATTGTGGGATCAGGCATCGCCGGAAATGACCGAGAATAACTATCAGCTGGCTTTTAGCGAAATAGAAAGCAATGGGAATACTGGCTACCTGATTCACGTTAGTCCCGAGTACACTGAAACGGATCAGCAAAATTTTGAGTACTCCGCTAAACATACAGATATTGAGAGGTTAGTGTCCTCAACAGAATTTGGCCAGCGCTCAATGGATAAAGAGAGAGAATTAAGGCGCCTCGTGAGTGAATACGAGCCTGACGATATTACCATTGTTAACATGGGATGCATGGAGAAAAGGTGTTCGGTTTATATAGATGCCAAATCAGACAAAGCATTTAGTGATTTTGCTGACTACGCAAGTGAACACATGGGGGCAGCTATCACAAGTATGCATGGCAAAAAGCTAAATGAAGGTTTACTCTGGCTAAGATTTTAGCGCTGACTAAAACTGCCAGTATCCCAGGCGTTTGCGCATTGTAGACCGGGTACAAATGCCGGTACAATATTGCCGGGCACAAACACCGCATCAGGCTTATAGTCAACCACCTCAGCAATGCTCTTAAGGCGGTTTTCCCCTTCCTTGAACAAACTGATATTCACCTCGTTACCTTCAATAAACCAGGCGCACTGGTCACCACGCTGATGCGCTTCTTGCTGTAACGGGCGAAGGATTTCGAACGAGTAATTCTGCGAAATATAAAATAAGTAGCGCACTGATGACGATCTTTTAGGTTAGTTAACTGTTGGCCAGAATGTAGTCTTTGATACGTTCGCTACACTGCCCGTCGGTGGCACCCACCATGTCCTGGGTAATTTGCAAACGCTGGGGTTCAAGCTTTTCCGGATTATTCAACGCGCTTTCAATGGCTGCGGGTACCTGCTTAGGCAACGTGGCACGCGTGCAAAGATCGTGGAACATCTGTAGGTCGGGGTCAAGACGTTTCTCTAAGCGAAACTTTAAAATGCCCCGATAGCTCCAGCGGGTCTGATAGAAATCACACCATACAACCGGCTTATTCAGAGCGGCATACTCAAAAATGGCCGAGGAGGCATCTGATAACATTACATCGGATATTTGCATAAACGGTATCAGGTTATAGTCTTCCACACCCGCAATATGCACATTTTCATGGGTTGCCCATTTTTTAAATAGCGCGCGTTGCCCTTCGTAGCGTTCTTTGGTCAGGCTGAAATAATGTGGCTTGATAAGTACATTATAGTCGGCCAGCAGTTGCGGCAGCGACTCATCGAATTTTTCGATACTTGATGGATAAAAAGTGGGAGCGTAAAGCACCGTGGGTTTATCTGGCGACAGGCCTAATTCACGCAAGCAAATAGAAGCTGGGGTGCCATCGAATAAAGGATCGAGCTTAGCGTAGCCGGTGTCCACAAAGCCGGATTCCGGAAACTTCTCCTGCAACCGCTGTAATCGTTGCTGACCTTCCACAAAGCGCACATCAAACGGGAATTCGGATGCCGTGTAGTAAATGGCTTTAGGGCCAATGCCATGTAAAACCAGCGCCAGGCGCGCCTGAATCTTCGCTTTCTCGCTCTTGCAAAATTGCGGAGGATTACCGAAGAAAATCCAGTCGGCTTTATTTTGCTGGTAAAAAAGGTGAGCGTTTTTGGGCGAGTCCAGGAAATGATAAGCCATTCCCGCTTTGTCGAGCTCGCTTCTCTTGAGCTCGTCAAAACCTTCTTCGGGATACAGAACGAAGATACATTCGACACCCGCGTTAGTTAATTTTTCGGCTACCGGCAGGTATTGAGGCAGGTAATACAGATGTTGTGTATCGAAATAAACGCGAACCAACGAATGACTCCCCAGAAGCATGACTTATTTATAATTATTGCGACAAATGAGTGAAAATTTA
Organism: Alteromonadaceae bacterium UBA2620; assembly: GCA_002339125.1. Lineage (GTDB taxonomy): Bacteria > Pseudomonadota > Gammaproteobacteria > Enterobacterales > Alteromonadaceae > Alteromonas. Next base: position 151 of record DDJQ01000072.1, on the reverse strand, counting down.
AGATATTTGTCATTATTCATTCATCATAACGACAATTCGCTGTAATGGCTACTTTGCTAAGGAAATGCCACTTTTGCTGTGTATTGAGACGGTGGATGAGTAGTAAGACTGTTTTGAGGTCCCGGATAAGCCCTTCGGACTTTCCGGGACG
>DDJQ01000157.1 GCA_002339125.1 Alteromonadaceae bacterium UBA2620 | reverse complement strand
TAAAACTCCCTCCTACTCGATTGATGTACAGGGATTTTTACGCTTTCGGACAAAGCGCGAAGCGCCTGATGCACAATTGTGATAATTAAATGTAAAAATATTGTGTAGAGCCGTAAATCTGACTACGACTTTCGTCTCAGGCAGCTTTCCCGGCCTGATTTGGCGCAAATATTTATCCAGTTAATTCCAGTAATTCCTTGTGTTTTGAGGGGGTTTTCTTTTATCATTTTCGGTCGAAAATTATGACAATCTTTCGTGCTAAATCGCCACCTTGCTGAAACGCTATGGCGATACGGACACGACAAGTTTAATGAAAGCCTGTAAAACCCGCCTGGGGCGGTGGTTTGCGGGTTTTCATATTATCCAAAACCTGGAGAAAAGTGGATGAGCAATGTATCTGTAGATGCAAAAGAGTCTGCGCTGAGTGATAACAAACCGCAAGATAATCCGCGTCGTCGGTTTTTAACCGTTGCGACATCGGTTGTTGGTGGTGTGGGTGTAGTAGGTGCAGCTGTACCTTTCGTTGCGTCCTGGAATCCGAGTGCAAAAGCGAAAGCGGCCGGTGCTGATGTGGAAGTTGATATCAGCGCAATCGAACCTGGCCAGCTGATTCGTGTTATGTGGCGAAGCAAGCCGGTATGGATCGTACGTCGTACGCCTGAAATCCTGGCAGAACTTGGTCAACACGAAGATCAGTTACGTGACCCTAACTCTGAAAATGAGCAACAACCTGCATTTGCGCAGAACCAGTACCGCTCAATGAAAGAGGAATACCTCATCCTGGTAGGTATTTGTACGCATCTTGGTTGCTCTCCACAACACATGAAAGACGGTGCGTTTGAAGAATACGTTGAAGGCGTACCAGAAGGCTTCTTCTGCCCGTGCCACGGTTCTAAATTCGATATGGCCGGCCGCGTTTTCCAAAACGTACCTGCGCCATTAAATCTGGTTGTTCCACCGTATCAGTTTGTTGACGACACAACAGTGATCATTGGTTCAGAAGCGGAGGTTGCGTAACATGCAAGCATTTCTAGCCTGGATTGAAGCACGTATCCCAATGATGCGTGTGGCCAACATGCACGCTATCCAGTATCCGGCACCACGTAACATGAACTTCTGGTACGTGTTCGGTTTCCTGGCCACCATTGTATTGGTAAACCAAATCGTCACCGGTATCTGGTTAACCATGAACTTCAACCCAACTGCTGAAGGCGCCTTCGCATCGGTTGAATACATCATGCGTGAAATCGACTACGGATGGATCATCCGTTACATGCACAGCACCGGCGCGTCAGCGTTCTTTATCGTGGTATACATGCACATGTTCCGCGGCATGATTTACGGTTCTTACCAGAAGCCACGCGAACTGCTGTGGATCTTCGGTATGCTGATTTACCTGGCCCTGATGGCCGAAGCCTTTATGGGTTATGTACTGCCATGGGGTCAGATGTCTTACTGGGGTGCACAGGTAATCGTATCACTGTTCAGTGCCATTCCGGTGATTGGCCCGGACTTAGTACAGTGGATCCAGGGTGACTACGTTATCTCTGGTGCGACGCTTAACCGCTTCTTTGCGTTACACGTTATCGCATTGCCACTGGTTATTGTTATCTTAGTGTTCCTGCACATCATTGCACTGCACGAAGTGGGTTCTAACAACCCTGACGGCGTGGCTATCAAGCATAAGAAAGGCAGCCTGTCTGAAGACGAAAAAACCAAGTTTGAAATCCACGAATACTACACCAGCAAGTATGACATCGCAGATGATATCGTACCGTTCTTCCCGCACATCGTGTTGAAAGACCTGGTAGCGTTCTGTATTTTCCTGGCGGCGTTTACTTACATCATGTTCTTTGCGCCGGAAATGGGCGGTAAATTCCTTGAGCATCCAAACTTTGAAATTGCTAACCCGCTGAAAACGCCTGCTCACATCTTCCCGGTATGGTACTTCACGCCGTTCTACGCGATTCTGAAAGCGGTTCCGGATAAGCTGTTTGGGGTTATCGCGATGTTTGGTGCGATTATCTTCCTGTTCCTGTTACCTTGGTTCGACCGCGGTACAGTTAAGTCATGGCGCTATCGCAGCGGTCTGCATAAGCTGAACCTGCTTGTGTTTGCCGGTGTGTTTATTTTCTTAGGTTACTTAGGCGGTACGCCTCAGGAAAACTGGAAAATTACTGCGTCGCAAATCTTAACAGTGATGTATTTCGGTTTCTTCATCCTGCTGTTTATCTACAGTAAAAATGAAACAACTAAGCCTGTACCAGCGAGGATCCCTAAATGAGAAAACTAATTTGTGTACTGGCGTTGCTGTTGCCTGGGATGGCTCTGGCCGCTGGCGGCAACGTCCACCTGGACAAAGCTAACTACGATTTGAGCGACAAAGCGTCGTTGCAGCGTGGTGCGAAATTATTCATGAACTACTGCCTTGGTTGTCACGGCCAGCAGTATCAGCGCTACCAGCGTACGTTCAACGACCTGGGCATTCCGGAAGAACTGGCAGAAGAAAACCTGCAGTTCACCGGTGAGAAAATCTCAGACTACATTGAGCGCTCTATGCCAGCAGAATCTGCAGCTCAGTGGTTTGGTGCGGCGCCGCCGGATCTGACTCTGGTTGCCCGTGTTCGTGGCGCAGACTGGATTTACACTTACCTGCGTTCTTTCTACGTGGATGAGTCGCGTCCGTTTGGCGTAAACAACACGGTATTCCCTGAAGTAGGTATGCCGCACGTGCTGCAACCACTGCAAGGTACGCCGCGCATGGTTGAAGAAGAAGCAATGGTAGATGGTGAAACAGTAATGCGTCACGCCGGTATTAAAACCGACGGTGACGGTGCACTGACAACCGAAGAATACGACCATGCTATTCTGGATCTGGTTAACTACCTGGAATATACCGGCGAACCGTTCCGTCTGGAGTCCGAATCCATTGGTAAATGGGTACTGATCTTCATCCTGGTACTGTTTGTATTTGTGTTCATGCTTAAGAAAGAATTCTGGCGAGACGTTCACTAATCGTCAGGGTTTTATAGTATAATAAATGACAGGGGGCCTCTCGCCCCCTTTTTTTAGTTTATGTTGGCCGCAAATTAGCGTTCAACCATGCTCGATTTAATGTATCTCGGAGGAGAATGAATGGCCGTAGCCGCGAATAAGCGTTCAATCATGACGTTGTTCTCAGACACGATTGACATCTATAGTCATCAGGTTCGTATTGTATTGGCCGAAAAAGGCGTTGGCGTTGAGATCAGCTACACTGATCCCACCAAACTGCCTGAAGACCTGATGGAGCTGAACCCTTATGGAACAGTGCCCACTTTAGTTGATCGTGAATTAGTGCTGTATAAGTCTCACATCATCATGGAATACCTTGATGAGCGTTTTCCTCATCCGCCGCTGATGCCTGTTTATCCGGTATCCCGTGGTCAGAGCCGTCTGATGATGCACCGCATCGAACAGGACTGGTACAGCCTGGCAGCGCAAATCTTCCGTGGGGAAGGTGATGTGGAAACTGCCCGCAACGATTTACGCGAAGCGCTGTTAAGCCTGGCGCCGGTGTTTGCCGAAATGCCTTACTTCATGAGCGAAGAATTCAGTCTGGTAGATTGCTACCTGGCGCCGCTGTTATGGCGTTTACCTGCCCTGGGCATTGAGCTTAACGGTGGTGGCGCTAAAGACATCCACGCTTACATGAATCGTATCTTCTCAAGAAGCTCGTTCAAAGCGTCGCTGACTGATCAAGAACGCGAAATTCATAACCCGTTATGAGTCAAATGACCTCCAACCAACCGTATTTGTTGAAAGCGTTTTTCGACTGGATTGTTGATAACGATCTCACGCCCTACATTGTTGTAGACGCCACAAATCATCTGGTTGATGTGCCGCAGGAATTTGTTAAAGACGGTCAGATTGTGCTGAACATCTCGCCGTCTGCCTGTGTTAATTTCTATCTGGATAAAGATGGATTGTCGTTTCAGGCCCGTTTTAGTGGCCAGCCGCGCAGCCTGAGTATGCCTTGTGAGGCGGTTCTGGCTATCTATGCGCGCGAGAATGGCGCTGGTACGGTATTTGCCCCTGAGGGTATGCCGGCTGATGAGCCCGAAGCAGACGACAGCGCTCCGGTTCTGGAAGAAGCCAAAACAGACGCTGAGGTGCCGCCTCAGACGCCACCAAAACCTCGTGGTAAACCAAATCTGAAGGTCATTAAATAATCTGGTGTGAATAGATAAACTGTAAAAACCGGCTTAATCGCCGGTTTTTTTATGCCTGAAAATTGTGATTTTTCTGTGAAACTTTTGCGAACTTTGTCGGCCATGCTTAGCGCTATGAAGAACGGTTGATAACGCGCTCAGGCGTGGCTCCGATTTTCTAATCCTCGGTATCTGGCAGTTTATACAACTAATCCAGCGAACTATCGAGGCCTGAGAATGATTAAGCGCAAAAGGAATCTCTATGAAACTAAAGCAACTGACACCCTTGATGGTCGCCACCGGCCTGACTGCAATGAGCGGATTCGCTCAGGCCGCCGAGCTTGAAGTGACTGTACAAAACCTCACCCGCGGTATTTATTTTACGCCTATTTTAATTACGGCCCATAGCCCCGATCAGCAGCTTTTCAATGTAGGCGAAGCCGCCAGCACAGAGCTGCAGGCGATGGCCGAGGGCGGTGATATTTCTGGTCTGGAAACGGCAGTCGATGCAGTAAGTGCCGATACCGTGGCAAATCCCGCCGGTGGTTTGTTAATGCCTACTGCAGCGACGACAACGACTTTGTCGACCATGGACGGCAATACTGCATTATCTATTGTTGCCATGATGCTGCCGACTAATGATGGCTTTATTGGCCTGAATAGCTGGATGATCCCCGAAGAGCCGGGTACTTATACCGTGTATATTAACGCCTATGATGCAGGCACTGAAGCCAACGATGAAATTCGCGGCGGTGGTGCACCTGGCGCACCGGGTCTGCCTGTTCCACCACCGCTTGAGGACCTGGTGGGCACTGGTGGTAGTGGCGTAACCAGCGAAATTACCAATGCCACGGTTCATATTCACCCCGGAAACCTTGGCGACAATGATACCGAGGCAGGTATGTCTGATATTGCCAATACCGTCCAGCGCTGGTTAAACCCCGTTGCCATGGTCACCGTTACAGTATCTGAGTAGGAGGTCCCATGGTTATACAAAAACGATTCGGACTGTCTTTGCTGGTATTGAGTTGTCTTGGGCTATCTGCCTGTGATTTTAACGACAATGATGGTGCTCCTGCTCCTGCTCCAACGCCACCTGCTGATGTCTCGTATTCCTATGAGGTGACAGTTCAAAACCTGACGCAGGGACAACCGCTTTCGCCTGTGGGTGTAGCGCTGCATGGTGATGCGGTAATGTGGGAAGTGGGTATGTCAGCTTCGGCGGCATTAGAAGTACTCGCTGAGGGTGGTGATAATAGCGATTTTACTGCCGCAGAAGGGGTGATGGCATCGGCATCAGGTGCAGGACCCATCGCGCCGGGTAGCAGTGAAACTATAACTGTTACGGTGGTCAATGAACCTGATATGTTTATCAGCGTTGCTACCATGCTGGTTAACACCAACGACGCGTTTGCCGGTATTACCGGCCATGCTTTGGGTGAGCTCGAAGTGAACCAGAGTATGACCATGGTATTGCCAGTCCTCGATGCAGGTACTGAAGCCAACAGCGAGGTTGCTGGCACTATTCCCGGCCCTGCCGATGGCGGGGAAGGCTATAATGCGGACCGGGACGATGCCGATTTGGTGAGCTTTCATCCTGGCGTGGTGTCGGGTGAAGACGGCCTGACAATGTCGGTTCTCACCGCTGCGCATCGTTTTGATAATCCAGCGGTAAAACTCACCATTACCCGGGTTGAATAATCACGGTAATAAAAAAGTGGAATAAAGTGTCCTGTCTTCCGGTCTGTTGATTAATAACAGGTACGCTGACTGCGTCTGCAGTCAGGCAATAGACCGGGAGAGGGAATGATTCTAATTGTCAGCGATAATCGTCATCATTGTCGGCCGCTACTTACTTGCGTTGAGCGGATCAGCGAAAACTGTGAACTGGTATGCACTTCATCCGGAGTCATTCAGCGTTGCCTGCAAAAACGCTACCCGGTAATCATTATCGACAGCTACAGCAAGCTTGCCGAACACTTTGAGTTAATTGCCCAGCTACAGACTAAGTTACCCGACAGTGCAATCATCGTTATGGCCCATCAGGGCTGTGATTCAGAGCGTATTGTCAGCCTTGAACTCGGTGCCCAGGATTACATTGAATATCCGTTTAATCCGGCCGAGGTACAGGCCCGGATAAGGGTTCAGTTACGCCGCGCAGCCGGTCGAACTGCAGAGGATAAAACCAGTGAGCACCCGGTTCGCATCGGTCGCTTTTATATTGATAACAGTTACCATCGTGCCGAGCTGGACGGCCAGGCATTACCTCTCACCGCCAAAGAATTCTCGTTGCTGCATTTTTTAGCCAGTCACCCGGATCAGGTATTTTCCAGAGAGCAGCTATTAACGTCAGTCTGGGGATATCATTATGGCGGCTTTGAACATACAGTGGCCAGTCATGTGAACCGCCTGCGTGCTAAGCTGGGTAAAACCAAAGCCGGCGCTCATCTGGTACAGACGGTGTGGGGCGTAGGGTATAAATTTAACAGCGACTGTTTACAGTTATCCCAATCCGCTTAGAAGATAGTGGCAGAACCACTAAGGAGAAAAAGCCCGTTATTGTAACGGGCTTTGCAGGAAGGAGCAGAAGGCTTACTCTGTGCTTTCAGCCATCAGTTTCTCTGTCAGGTAGGTAAACTCAAGTGCTACCCGTTTAGCCGTTTCCTGCTGGTTGGCCGCTGCCGAGTGGCCACCGTCGATGTTCTCGTAGTACAAAAACGGCTTGCCGGCGGCTTCAAACAATTTAGCCATCTTACGGGCGTGTCCGGGGTGTACCCTGTCATCCTTGGTGGAGGTCACAAAGAACGGTTCCGGGTAATCCGCATCGGCATCAAAGTTGTGGTAGGGCGACATTTTTTCCAGCCATTCGCGCTCTTCGGGCACTTCTGGTGAGCCGTATTCTCCCACCCAGCTGGCGCCAGCCAGTAGCAGGTGGAAACGCAACATATCGAGCAGTGGTACCTGCACAATCACCGCATTCCACAGGTCCGGGCGTTGAGTGAGCATAACCCCCATTAGCAGGCCACCGTTAGAGCCGCCCTGGATCCCCAGATGTTGAGGAGAGGTCAGCTTGTGATCAATCAGCCATTCACCGACTGCGATAAAATCGTCGTAAACTACCTGACGGTTGGTTTTCAGCCCAGCCTGATGCCATTTAGGGCCAAATTCACCACCGCCTCGGATATTCGCCAGTACAAAAGCACCACCTCGCTCTAACCACAGTTTGCCCCTTAAGCCGCTGTAGCTGGGTCGCATGGAGATTTGAAAGCCGCCATAGCCATACAACAGGGTAGGTGTTTTGCCATCGTGCTCAATGCCTTTTTTATGGATCACGAAGAACGGAACCATGGTGCCATCTTTCGATTTCGCTTCTTTTTGCTCTACCACCAGATCGTCAGAATTAAACCAGCTAGGCAGGCTCTTTAAGGTTTCTATCTTGCCGCTTTGTGGTGAGTAACTCATTAATGAATCGGGCGTCAGGAACCCTTCGTAATTGATCAGTACCGTTGATTCATCCTTATCGGCAAAAGAGACCGACAGAGTGCCATTGGCAGGCAAGTCGAGTTGTTCCCGTTGCCATTGATTACCGGCTTTGGTGAAGGCAAACACTTTGCCTACCACATTGTCGCTTAGGGTCATCAGCAATTGGCCCTGGGTCATCGAGACACCTTCTATGGCCTGACGATCGTTAGGCTCAAATATAACCTCGGGCACAGTGTCAGGGGTAATCTCGCCTGCTTCAGTGAAAGGCATCGCCAGCAAGCTGCCGGTAGAATAATGTGTAGTGCTGGCACCGGCTTCCACTGTCCAGTCTTGTTTAATGGTAAATATCAGTTGCCCTTCAAACCAACCCTCAATATCGGTTTTTTCTGGCAGCGGAAGACGTATTGCCTCATCATCAGACGGAAAAATATAATATTCGCTGGTAAAAAAAGTGGGGGCAACTACCACCCCTTCCAGGCGGGTGCCGTCATCCCGTTCCTGGGTGAAAGGCCATACGCCAACATCGGTTTTATTGCCGCTAAACAGCGTTGTGGCATCACTAAGTGATGTGCCTCGCTGCCAGCGTTTAACCACAGACGGGTAGCGGGAATCCGTTAACGTACTGCCATCGCCGCCCCAGTCAGTTGCGACCAGAAGTGTGTTGTAATCAACCCAGGTTACACCGGATTTGGCTTCAGGCAGGGTAAAGCCGTCATTCACAAAGCTTTTGCTGGCAAGATCAAACTCACGGATCACCACCGCGTCTTTGCCGCCATTGGATAAGCTAATCAGGCATTTGTAATCGGCTTTTGCCTTGGCGGTGTAACAGTTGGCGCCTTTATACACCCAGTTTTTACCTTCGCTTTCGGCCAGTTTGTCGAAGTCGAGGATCGTTTCCCATTGGGGGGCTTCGCTGGCATAGCTTTCGAGTGTAGTGCGGCGCCACAGGCCCCTTATATTCGTTGCATCCTGCCAGAAGTTGTAAACATAGCCATCGCGGATAGTGCCATAGGGAATGCGTTCAGAAGAGTTAACCACTTCCAGTGCCTGCTCATTCAGGTCGGCATAAATTGGATTCGCCTGAAGGTCGGCCAGGGTACGCTGGTTTTGTTGCTGAACCCAGTTTAGTGCTCTGTCGCCTTCCACTTCTTCCAGCCACAAGTAAGGGTCTTCGTTGGTAGCAGAGGTGGCAGGGGTTACAGCACTTGCGGTTTCCTCTTTAGCGCTTGGTTGCGGCGTCATGCAGCCGCTCAGCACGAGTGCTGTGGCCACGGCAATGCTCAAAGAGCGGAAAAGTTCCATGTATTCTCTCCTTTGAAATATGCGCCCGATACCACTTATTCAGACGCGGCATCGACACACTTTTTAGCTATCGATTGTTAAGCTCTAAACTTAAACGGAATGCAGCACAAGTAAACTACATCAGGAACAGGGTTGCGGTGCCTAAAAATGCAAAGATACCCACAACGTCGGTGATGGTGGTCAGAATAACACTTCCTGCCAGGGCAGGATCGATGCGCAGCTTTTTCATTACAATAGGTAGTGTAGCGCCTGACAGCGCAGCGGCAATCATGTTCATCAGCATTGCAAAGGCTATAATAATGCCGAGTGTAAGATCTTGTTTCCATGCGGCAATCACGGTGGCAATCAGCACTGCCCAGATAACCCCATTGAGCAGGCCGATGGCAAACTCCTTGGTGATAAGCCAGCGCGAGTTAGACGGGTTAACGTGGCCCAAAGCCATACCGCGGATCACTAAGGTGAGGGTTTGGTTGCCCGCTACGCCACCCATACTTGGCACTATGGTATTAAGAATGGCCAGTACTGCCAGCTGACTCAGCGTCGCTTCAAATAAATCGCTAACAGCGGCGGCCATCAGGGCGGTAAACAGGTTAACGCCAAGCCAGACAGAGCGGCGCCGGGTACTTTGCCACACCGGGGCAAAGGTATCTTCTTCATCATCCAGACCGGCCATACTCATCATCGAGTGTTCGGCGTCTTCACGGATAATATCCACCACGTCATCAATGGTGATCCGGCCTACCAGACGGTGCTTGTCATCGACTACCGGTGCCGATAGCCAGTTATACCGTTCAAACATGCTGGCCACTTCGTCATCGGGCATATTCACCGGAATAGCTTCCGGCTCTTCGTCCATCACATCCGATACCTTGGCTTCCGGATCGGTGGTTAATAGCCGCGCTACAGGGACAATACCTACCAGGTTATCGGTGCGGCTGACCACGTAAAACGTATCGGTATTTTCTGGCAGTTCACCTTTCAGGCGCAGATAGCGCAGTACCACATCAATGGAGACTTCCGGGCGCAGCGTAATGGTATCGGTGTTCATGATGAAACCAGCGGTTTCCTCACCGTAAGACATGGCTTGTTCTGCGCGGTGGCGGTCCTGAGCATCCATCGACTGCAACACATCCTGCAACACTTCTTCTGGCAGGCTCGACAGAGTTTCGGCGAGGTCGTCGGTGTCCATGTCTTCAAGAGCATCGACCACCTTGGCGGGCATCATTTTGGCAATGATACCATTACGCACTTCCTCGGAAAGTTCTTCGATGACATCGCCGTGAAAATCACTATCGAGCAATTCCCACAGATCATCACGGGTTTTGGTGGGGCTGGATTCAAGAATTAAGGCGACGTCACTGGGTGGCATTTCGTGCAGTTGTTTACGTACCGAAACAAAGCGGCCCTCAGATAACGCTTGATTGATTGTGCGTAATTGCCCCCGCACAGAATTCGTTTCAATCGCTTCTGCCACCCGTAATCCTTAAGAATATCGCTATGGGTATAAGGGTAACTCAGCGTCTGATTTCTGTCATGGTTTAAAATGTTAAACGGCGCTTTTTTATTCTACCCAGCAGGTTTTAGCGTAGTTTCTATAGCTAAAGGTTATGATTATTGATATAAAATATACGATATTTTATTTTGCTATCTGGTATAAAAGTATGTTGATAATCCATTCAAAACAATAGCTTACACTAAATTTGTAGGTGCTTCGCCGTGGAAATTTTAAGTACTAAGAATAATAATGCGCTGGCAGTGGTCTTTCCTTCTGTCGTTAAACATCAAACTAACCTGCTAAACCTTAATCGCTGGTGGGATAAGGTTGCTCTGGTCGGCAAAATTAACAGTCTTAATGTGCCTCAGAGTTTGTTAGCTAACATGTTGGATACCAAGGGAGAATTTGCCGACCTACAGGAATTGCTGATTGAGAATCTGCTGGCTGAGCAGCTACAACAGGTGGGTCGCAAACACCGCTCCATGGCCCGGACGCTGATTGATATACCCAACCGCAACTTATTTGAACGCACAGCAGATGTTGGGTTTCTGGCCACCGATGCCCGGTTTGTTAATTTTCTAAAAGCGCAGCACAACACCGCAGACACGCAAAGAATTGTCCAGCATATGCAGGAATATGCGGCAAAATATTCCGTGTACGATGATGTGATATTACTCGACCCCCAGGGAAGCGTCAGAGCCCGAATGAATAACGCGGTAGCCGAGCAATTAGGCACGGATCCGGTCGTTCAGCAGCTGATCAGTAGTGGTAAAGACTACGTAGAGGTTTGCCGGTATTCTGCATTGTGTCCGCATAAAACGATTGCCTCTTTGTTTCTCGCGCCGGTTAGGGATCCGCATAGCAATGAGCTGCTCGGTGTACTGTGTTTAAGTTTTAAGCTTGAAGATGAAATGACTTCGCTGTTTGCTGATTTGGATGATGGCAGCGGTCTGGTGATGGCGTTACTGGATGCCCGGGGCAAGGTCCTGGTGGCCAGTGATCAGTCGTTACTTGCTCGCGGAGAGCTGGTTGCAACCAACGGTCAGGACTCGTTAATTACGCTTAACAACCATCAGTATTTTTGTACAGTTGCACCTACACGAGGATATCAGGGCTATGTTGGGTTATCCTGGCAGGGCTGTGTATTAATGCCGCTGTCTAAGCCACTCGAACATCAGGCAGACGATATTGTGGCGCAGCAGGACGTTACTCTCTGGCAAGGGTTTTCTGCCACGCTTAGCAATATTCAGCGCCGCTCAAGGGTGGTTACCGATGATCTCGATCTGGTGGTGCTAAATGGCCGTATTGCAGCGGCCCGCACCGATGCCGATGAGTTTATTCCGATTCTGGAAGAAATTCGCCAGATTGGCCGCCAGATGCAGGGTATTTTCAGTCGCTCCGTTAGGCAGCTGATGACTACCGCATTAACGACTCACTACAATTCACTCAGCGCGCAGGCAGCATTAGCCATTGATATTATGGATCGCAACTTATACGAGCGGGCCAATGATTGTCGCTGGTGGGCACTAACAGAAACCTTTACCCGGGTACTCGCTGCCGCCGATATCCCGCCCCAGGCCGCCCAATCAATGAGTGATATTCTGGCTTATATCAACGACCTGTATACGGTGTATCAGGGCATCTACGTGTATGATAATAGCGGTCGGATCATCGCCGTGTCGAATCCTGGCTTAAAAGAATGGCAGGGAACCCAGGCTACAGAGCAGAGCCTCTGGCAAAGTGTAATGTCACTGACCGATACGCAGCAGTACTCTGTGTCGGCATTTCATCCATGTGACTATTATCAGCAGCGACCCACGTACATCTACAATGCGGCCATTCGCAGTGATAACCGCGTGGTGGGAGGTATTGGTTTAGTGTTCGACAGTGAACCGGAGTTCCGGCAAATGCTTGATGAAGTACTGCATAACGCCGATGCAAAACGAATGGGGATATTTGTTGAGCGCAGCGGTAAGGTTATCTCCGCCAGCAGCAACGCGCCCTGGCAGGCGGGCGAACACATCACCCTGCCAGCGGATATTATTAGTCATCGTAGCGGGGAACAGGGCGCGGGTATTTTTACGCTGGAGGGGCAGCAGTATGTGGTTGGCTTTGCTGTGTCCAAAGGTTACCGGGAATATAAAACCACGGATGGCTACAGCAATGATATTCTGGCTCTGATGGTGGAACAAAACAGTAGCGACGCCTGAAAAGACGGACCCATTTTGCTTATTCCCGGCGCATCTCCTCAAACAGCGACGGCTCCCAGGGGCGCATTGCCATGAGCAAGCCCATGTGCGTGCGTTCGCTAATGGGTAAGCGGGCATCTTCTTCGTTAAGCTCGGCCGCCTCCCGGGTTAGCTGATTGAGTCGGCGCTGAATAATTTCCACCGAACTCGCCGAATAGCGCCCGCGCAGGTAAAAACGAAAAGTCCAGGGCTCGTTTTTCTTCGGCGCCATAAACTTAACCATGACTTCCTGCTCCATAAACCTTTCCAGAGGGCCGCCGGGGATCCAGCGAAAGTCCTGGGCAATCAACAGGTGATAGCGATTACCGGGCAGAAATTCAATCAGCTTCAGGCGATCCAGTTTTACCATCAGGCGCACGGCTTCAGGCTCGCTGATATCGTAGTAATCAATGATCTCGTTAAATTGCCAGCCGTCGCGTACGCACACAGCGGCTAGCAGCAAGCGCGGATTCTCCAGCAGTTCGCGCTCCTGCGCATGAGATAGCTGGGAGACCCGAGGCTGAGTTTGGGCAAGCTGAATAAATACGTCGCTCAGGGTTAAACCTAAAGCCTCACAAACCTGCTCCAGGCGCTCCAGGGTAAAGCTCTGTTGTGAGAAGCAGCGTTTTATACTCGCTTCACTCAGTCGCAGCTGTTCAGACAGGGATTTATAGGTCATTCCCTGTTCCTTGAGTAATTGCTTTAGACGCTGTGTTACCTGTTTAATCTGACTCATAGTATTAAAATCCGATACCTTTGGTGTAGGAATATACTACAAATTCTAATTGAGTTTACTTATTTTCTACCGGGGATTAGCTTGAAGGGGAACCAACCAGTGAAGGAATATGACCATGAAGAAATTAGTTATTGCATTACTTACCAGTGTTGTTATTAGCCAGGGAGCAATGGCGGCTGACTCTGTTGATCATAGCGGCCAGGCGAGTAAGCACAGTGTACTGGCCAGTGTGGAAGGTGCTGCTTCAACGGCATCGGTAGCCAGTGCCGTGGTAGCAGCACCAGTGATTGTTACCGGCCTGAGCGTGGTGGCTGTCGCCGACTCAACCCACCAGTCGGTTAAAGCCCTGCATGCCAAGCATCAGCAAAACACTAAACCTCTTACTATTACTACCCGCGTGATCACGCGCGATCCACCGCCTTCAGAAGTAGTAGTAGAACAAACGGTAAAACACTAAGCATTCACCCTAAGGGTTAATCAGACAAGGAGCAAATCATGCGAGTCGTTATTGCAGTGCTACTGATTATACTGACTGCCGGCGCTCAGGCCGGTAGTCAGGCCCCGTCAAAATCGGTATTTCAAACAGAGCAAATCATTGACTTTGCCAAGCAGGTCGAGCAGTATGCGGCAGAGCACCAAGCCCATGCCTTTATTATCGGCCGGGTCGGCCGCCCGGAAAAAGAGCTGCCCAAAGGCATTCATTTTACCCATACGGCGGTGGCGGTTTACTCTGCCATTACCCTGGATGATGGCAGTACCGAATACGGTTACGCCATTCATAATCTTTATCAGCGCGCAGACGACCCGGGTCGCAGCGACATCATTGTCGATTACCCGGTGGATTTTTTCTGGGGCGCACAAACGCTTAAAGCCGGTATCGTAATACCAACCCCGGCGGTGCAGGAGCGCCTCATAGCGCTAATCAGTGAACAAAAACACCTTGGTTTGCACAATCCCCGTTATTCGGTGGTGGCCAACCCTTTTAACAGCGAACGGCAGAATTGTACTGAATTCACCCTGGATATGCTGCAGGCGGCCATGTACCAAACCGAAGATAAAAAGCGAATCAAAGCTAATAATGCCGCTTACTTTAAACCTCAGCGAGTCCATATCAGCCCGCTAAAACTGGCCCTGGGCAGTATGGTAACAGATGGGGTAACCACTTCTGATCACAAAGGGCGGGTTCGCACAGCTACCTTTACCACTATTGGCCACTACTTAGCGCAGTTTAACTTGTCTCAACATGCCGTGGTGCTTTATGCCAACGGCCGTACCCAAGCTATTTAACCGAGGATATCAACATGGAAATCTCAACTCAAACGATGACAAATGCACCCACCAAGGCTTTTCGGACTGCTGCAGTAGCGGCGCTTATTATTGGGGTTGCCAGTTATCTGATTGGCTTATTTAACGCTTATATGCAGCTTAATGAAAAAGGCTATTACCTGACCGTAATGTTACTGGGACTTTTTGCTGTGGTGTCTCTACAAAAAACCATCCGCGATAAAATGGCGGGGATTGAAGTGACCCGTGCCTACTTTATTGCTTGTGGGGTTGCTACTGTGGCAGCCATTGCTTTGTTAATTGTGGGGCTGTATAACGCAGAACTGGCACTCAGTGAAAAGGGCTTTTTCGGGATGGCCTTTGTATTAAGTATGTTTGCGGCTATCACCGTGCAAAAGAATGTGCGGGATTGTGCTGAGGCGAAATCCGGGACTGCCACTATTCAACCCGCCACAAGCCAGGCAGCCACTTTTGCTCCAGAGGCAGAATAAGTCGCCCTGTTGGCGACTTATTCGCTATTGACGTTCAGGCGATAAACTAAACAAGGATTCAGTGATGAGTAAAAGTTTTTGGATAGCGTTAATAGCGGCCTTTGTTGTTATTAATGAAATACTGGTGGACTGGGTATTGGCTGTACTTGTTGGCGACTACGGCGTGGCAGAAGGGGTTTCTGAGGTTACCCGGTATTTAACTGTCGATAGCTTGCTATTTGCTGCCGGATTCAGAGCCGTTCCTTACGGCGCTTTGCTACTGGTGGGGCTAACTAGCCGCCTGAAACACTCTGTACCAGGCAAGCTGGCTCTTTGGTTAGCGCTGTTAGCGATTGCGGTAATTCATTTTTGGGGGTATTGGGCCATGCAGTATTCGTTTTATACCCCGGACTATACATCCTCAACGTCTTCGCTGGAACTTATCTTTGTACCTATCCATGCGCTATGGATCGGTGCGATAACCGGTGGGATTGGATTTGTGTTAGCGACGTTTGGGATACGTAGCCTCAAGCGTTTAAATTAACAGCCGGTTGAATCCAAATACACCTGGTGCCAGTGCTGAACCGAAGGTTATTCAACGGTGAGGCCCTGGCATTTCTGATCTATTCAGCGCAAAAGCGATTATTAACTAGCAAGGACAGCTTCAGGGAATAAGTTAATGGAATCCTCTACCAGCGAACTGGTTAGCACGTTAGATGCATACTGGCAGGCTTTTATGGTGAAACTGCCCGCTATTGCATTGGGGTTAGTTATATTGATGCTGACCTTGTGGCTCGCTGGCCGTGTTTCACAAGCTTTGATCAGACCTGTTCGTTACCTTTCTTCCAGCCCGTTATTGCGTTCTGTATGCCAGCGCGCGGTGAGTCTGATTCTTATCCTGCTTGCACTCTATATCTTTTTAAAGCTTTCCGGCCTTACTGAATTTGCCGTGGCTATTATGAGCGGAACCGGCGTGTTAGGGCTAATCCTGGGTTTTGCCTTTCGTGATATCGCGGAAAATATGATTGCCAGTTTGTTATTAACGGTGCAGCGCCCTTTTCGTATTGATGATGTGGTGCAAATAAATAGTTATACCGGGGTAGTTCAGAAAGTCACAACGCGGGCCACCACGCTGGTGGATTTCGATGGCAATCATATTCAGATCCCCAATGCCGTGATTTACAAAGGAACCATTAAGAATCTCACCGCAAACCCTAAAATGCGTGGCCAGTTTACCTTAGGTATTGGGTACGATGCTGACTGTCAGCAGGCTCAGCGATTGGCGTTGCAGCTCATTGGTGAGCACCCTAACGTACTCAAAGAGCCTGAGCCGTTGGTATTGGTTGATGAGCTCGGCTCGGCGACGGTAAATCTCAAAGTGTATTTCTGGATCAACGTCGAAAGTACCAGCGTAATTAAAATGGCGTCGGTATTAATGCGCGACCTGGTGGAACTGTTTACCGCTCAGGGTATCAGCATGCCGGATGATGCCCGTGAAGTGATTTTCCCACAGGGCGTGCCGGTAACAATGGTGAATAATCAGGAGCAGGTTAGCGAACAAAAAGAAGCGATTCAGCCAAGCCCGGTTAGCGAGCCTCAATCCGAAGCGATAAAACGCTCGGCTGCCCATGACGATGTCTCCAGTGAAAATGATGATATCCGTCGCCAGGCAGAAGAGGCCAGGGCACCAGAGCAGGGCGCGAATATTTTGTCTTAGTGTGAAGACGCTGGGAAGCCTGCCAGGGCTCTGCTTTTAATGTTCTGTTAATGTTGCTGTAAGGCTCATTTCATTGTTACAAGCTATAATTAATGAGGTCAAACAGAAGGAGTTCGATATGATAATAACGCGATTCGTGCCAACTTTAACGACACTGACTATCCTGATGACTTCGTCTGTCGCAGCATCGACTATCAATGGGATTAGCGACTACCTCACCTCACAAAACACACATGATGTCAGTTTCAGTCAATATAGCATTGGCATTCAGGCGAAAGGCCTAAATGAAGTGCAAAATACAATTTTTGCTTTGCCAGTCTGCAATCCAAATAGCATCGATTTGGCCATGCTCGCAGAACCAAATCAGTTTGCGTGTGATTACTTTAATCCCGTGGTCAGTCACAATAAACAGGCTTTCGTTGCAGAGTACCAAATGTCTCCCGACATGGAAAAGTCGGTGACATTCAAAGGCTGGCCTGTATGGATTAGGGATGGCAATGCGCCTTCACCCAGCCACTTCGACACGGATTCAGCGGATAATCGCCATGTGCGAGTGGAGTTTCGATTTGGATTTTAGGTGAATCAAAACGGCAGGTTGCGACTGAAATTAAATGACTAGTGTTTGCCATCCGCAATAAATCACATCACAGGTAACCGCTGCAAAGTGGTTATCTGTGTACTACTCGTCTTCGTTAAAGCGGCCAACAATCAAAGTTTCCACTGCTGCCATGGCGGCTTCGGCATCCGGGCCTTCGCTGATCACGTCAACCTGTTCGCCCTGATGACTTTCCATTAGCATTAACCCCAGCACGCTGTTGGCATTAGCTTCTTTATCCCCTTTCTTAAGGGTGATTTCGGCATCAAACTGATTGGCCAGTTGCACTAACTGTGTGGCCGCACGAGCATGCAGGCCAAGCTTATTAACGATGGTAAGAGTTTTTTCTACGCGCATTATCGGTTTAGCTCCCGGTGACGAATTTGCACATCCGGATGCTTATCGCCGTAAATTTTGGCCAGTGACTGTGCCACAAATACCGAACGGTGCTGGCCGCCGGTACAGCCAATGGCAATGGTGACATAGCTGCGGTTATTACGCTCCAGGTGGGGCATCCAGGTGTCGAGCAGGTTTTGAATCTGCCAGATAAACTTGGTCACAATGGGCTGCGAGCCCAGAAAAGCCTCTACCGGCGAATCCAGACCGGTCAAATGTTTTAAATCAGGCTCCCAGTGCGGGTTAGGTAAAAAGCGTACATCAAATACATAGTCAGCATCTTTGGGAATACCGTGCTTAAAGCCAAATGACTCAAATACCAGTACCAGCCTGGAGCTTTTCTTACCCAAAATACGCTCACGGATAAGCTCAGCCAGTTGATGAATCGACAGACGGTCGGTGTCGATATACAGATCCGCACGCTCTACAATGGGCGCTAACAGCTCTTTTTCTGCCAGAATGGCATCGGCCAGGGATTTATTCAACTTGGCCAGTGGGTGCAGGCGGCGGGTTTCACTAAAACGCTTCACCAGCATGTCATCGCTGGCATCAAGGTAGACGATGGTCATCGACCAGGATGAAGGTAGGTAATCAAGGATTTCCACCAGTTCATCGGGATCCTTTGGCAGGTTACGCACGTCGATACTCACGGCTACCTGATCGTATTCGTCGACCACGGTATGGGTGAGGGTAGGGAGCAGGTTTACCGGAATGTTATCAACGCAGTAGTAGCCCAAATCTTCCAGGGCCCTTAGCGCAACGGATTTGCCGGAGCCGGAGCGCCCGCTGATAATAATGAGTTTCATGGTTTTGTCAGACTCCCTGCCGGACTACTGTGCAGCCTCGTCGCATAGTGCGGCGATAACCTGTTCCTTCGATTCGGCGTTACGGATGGTTTTTACAATGCTTTTCTGGCTTAACTTGCCGGCGATAGTAGCGAGGGTCTGCAAATGCCCTTCGGTCTGGTTTTCTGGTACCAGAATGGCAAAAAAGATATCAACCGGTTTATCATCAATGGCGTCAAAGGCAATGGCAGGGGTGGTTGTTACTACCACGGCTGTTACGTTGGAAAGATTAGCCAGTCTGCCATGCGGCAACGCTATACCATTACCAATGCCGGTACTGCCCATTTTTTCGCGACTGAGCAGGGCGTTAAGCGCGTCTTCTTTTTGAATTTCGGCGTTGGTTTCGGCAGCAATATCGCTGATGATTTCTAAAATTCGTTTTTTACTGTTGCACTGGACCGCACATTCAGTGCGATCCAGGCTAACTAAGGCTTGAATATTCATAAGGTTAAATTGGGCCTAGTGCTTTTTGAGCTTTTCCTTATGCTTAATTACCTGGCGATCCAGTTTGTCGACCATACTGTCTATCGCGGCATACATATCTTGATTTTCTGACGAGGCAAATACTTCCGCGCCACTCAAATGCATCGTGGCTTCGGCTTTTTGAGCAAGCTTTTCCACGTTGAGGATCACATGCACATTGGATATGTGATCAAAGTGGCGCTCCAGTTTACTAAACTTGGTATCAACATAATTACGCAAAGAATCGGTTATCTCGATGTGATGACCTGTAAGATTTATTTGCATAGTTCGTCTTCCTTATATTTCGGCCTAAATAAGGCTCTTGCGTTGGTTAGACGGTGGAATCGACAAGGATTCCCGGTATTTTGCTATTGTCCGCCGGGCAACTTTTATACCTTGTTCGGCCAACAATTGAGCAATTTTGCTGTCGCTTAGTGGTTTACTGGGCTTCTCGGCGGCAACCAGTTTTTTAATCAGAGCGCGGATGGCAGTAGATGAACATTCTCCGCCAGACTCGGTGGCAACGTGGCTGGAGAAGAAATACTTCAGTTCAAAAATACCGCGGGGAGTGTGCATGTACTTTTGGGTGGTTACCCGCGAAATGGTAGATTCATGCATATCGACCATCTCGGCTACGTCATTGAGGACCATAGGCTTCATCATTTCCGGGCCGTGTTCGAAAAAGCCCATTTGCTGCTGCACAATGCAGTTAGCAACCTTGAGCAAGGTTTCGTTACGCGACTCCAGGCTCTTGATGAACCATTTGGCTTCCTGCATATGCGAGCGAATAAACTGGGAATCTGAGCTGTTGCGAGCCTGACGGCTCATCGCAGCATATTGCTGATTTACGCTCAGTTTAGGCAGACTGTCTGGGTTGAGTTCAACCACCCAACGGCCTTTTTTCTTGGTTACCGATACGTCGGGAATAACGTACTCAGGCTCCTGAGTAATTAAGGCACTGCCCGGACGCGGATTAAGGGTTTGCAGTAAGCGCATTGCTTCACGCAAATCGTCTTCCTTCAGGCGAGACTTACGCATTAAGGTGCGGTAGTCCTTGCTGCCCAGCAGGTCGGCATAGTCTTCGATAAGGATTTTTGCTTCCTTAAGCCATGGCGTGTCGGGAGCAAATTGTTTTAACTGGACCAGTAGACACTCCTGCGGGGTTCTTGAGCCTGAACCAATCGGGTCGAACATTTGGATCCGCTTAAGCACGCATTCAATTTCGTCGACTTCAACCGGCTCTTCCATATCTTCAGTATTGACGCTTTGCAGGATATCTTCAACTGTTACGGTTAAATATCCTGACTCGTCAATCGAATCAATAATGGCAATGGCAATGGCACGGTCTATATCGCTGAACGGCGTGAGGCGCATTTGCCACAGCAGGTGGTCCTGAATATTGTCGGTGGTTTCACCCTGAAAAACAGTTTCATCGTCATTGGAAGCAGGGCCGGGAGCTGGCGCTGAAGAGGCCGAGTAATATTCATCCCAGGTGCTGTCGATGGGTAATTCGTCGGGCAACTCGTTCTTCTCGAGAGCCTCGTTGGTGTCCATGCTGGTATCGGTGCTGGCGGTTGCTGCGGCATCAGCTTCAGCATCGAGTTTACTTTTCTCAACCGTATCGTTGTCGCTGTTGTCATCAACTTCCAGTAACGGATTTGAATCGAGCGCTTCCTGGATTTCCTGTTGTAAATCCAGGGTAGATAGTTGCAGCAGTTTAATCGCCTGCTGCAATTGTGGCGTCATAGTAAGTTGTTGACTAAATTTGAGCTGTAAAGATGGTTTCATCTACTTCTGTTCTTAACGCCTTGCTTATTATTAATAGGGACAAAACTTGTTGTCTTTATGTATCTAACTATAGCCTGAATTGCTCACCCAGGTATACATCCTTGACCTTTTGATTACTTAAAACCTGTTCGGCGGTGCCCTGGGCAATTAATTCGCCCTGACTCACAATATAGGCTTTCTCACAGACGTCGAGGGTTTCCCGGACGTTGTGGTCGGTAATCAGGATACCAATTCCACGGTCACGAAGATGTTGTATGATCTTCTTTATATCATTAACCGAAATTGGGTCAACTCCCGCAAAGGGTTCGTCGAGCAAAATAAATTTCGGATTTGCCGCCAGTGCCCGGGCAATTTCTACCCGACGCCGCTCTCCTCCCGACAAACTCATCCCTGTACTATTACGTATATGGTTGATATTGAATTCATCAAGTAGGGCATCTGCTTCATTTTGTTGTTCGGCAGAAGAAAGGTCTTTGCGTGTTTGCAATATTGCCATGATATTGTCAAAAACTGTTAACTTTCTGAAAATAGACGCTTCCTGGGGTAAATAGCCAATCCCGTTGCGGGCACGTTCGTGCATGGGCTGGCGGGTAAGATCCATCTCGTCGATGCGAATATCGCCCTTATCCAGTGCCACCAGGCCTACAATCATGTAAAAAGTGGTGGTTTTACCTGCGCCATTGGGGCCCAGCAGGCCAACAATCTGGCCGGCAGACACCTCAACGCTGACATCCCTTACTACCTGCCGGGACTTATACGACTTAGCTAAGTGGGTGGCGGTCAGGGTGGTCATTCGTTGTCGTTATCCTGTTGATCATCTGTGCTATCGCTGGCCTTGCTTTCGTCGCGCACGGCTTCAATATCTTCCAGACTAAATACGGTACGCACCCGGCCGTCTTCACTGCCGCTGCCGTCACCGGTGGCTTTAAGTTGTTCTTTTTCCATGTCGTAAACAATGGTTTCACCTTTTACGACACTGGTATTCTGATTCAATTCGGCATCGCCGGCCAGCGAAATAGTGCGATTCGCCACTTCATAACGGATCTCAAATGCACGGGCTTCTACTACCCGGCCATCGTCCAGAGTCTGGCTGTATACTGCCGGTTTACCGGTAGCGATAAATATTTCCTTGCCCTTGCCACCACCAGCTTCTACTTCTACCCGGTCGGCCTTAATGCTTAACGAGCCCTGAGTAACCTGTACATTATCAATCAGGATAGACTTTTTATTTTTACCGTCGAGGAACTGGGATTCAGAAAACACCTCGATGTCTTTTTTGAAATCAGACTTGGCTGCCATGACCACAGCCGGCGAGAGCGCCAGCGACAGGCTAGTTAGCAGGGGAATAAGTCGTTTGCACATGTTGATTCAACTCATAAGTTTTATTCAATAGGTTGGCGCGAAGTCCGTTACTAAATATCAGGAAATCAGGCCCCGAAATTTCCACCCTGGCGTCGGACACCATGGTTTGTTGGTCCAAATCTATCTCAAGGTATTCTGTGGTTACCCGCTGCACAAAGTCAGCCTGGTCCTTACTCACAATCACTACGTTATTTTCCAGTTGTATCATGTTGTTATCATACAACGTCCCTTCGTCGGCGACTACTTGCCAGGGCGGCTCGCCAGACTCCTGGTAAATGGTGTACTGCGGCGCTAAAAACAGCACAAAGCCCAGTTGCTCGTAGTTTTCCATGGTGGAAGAAAACACTTCGTGTACGCGCTGACCTTGTTCGTTATATAACGTGGTGGTCAGGTTACGGGCTTTATAACTCGGGGTAATAGCCAGTACATCCTGATCCGGGGTGATCACTGGTTCTTCGGCCAGAAACCCGGGCAGGTAAAGCAGTGTGGCCAGAATAAACAGGCAGGCAATGCTCAGGCCTACTTTACTCATACACTGGCTCCTAGAATACCTTTCAACTTATCATTGGCCTGCAGCAGGGTGTCACAAACTTCCCTTACCGCTCCAAAGCCGCCCGGCAGGGTGGTTATCCAGTTTGCCTGCGCAATCACTTGTGGGTGGGCATCCTTCACTGCTATGTTAACCGCGCTGTGGATATACATGCCAGTATCCGGCATATCATCACCAATAGCTGCTACCTGTTCCCGGGTAAGCCCCAGCGAGGTGATTAACTCAGCCAGCGCATCGGCCTTGTTTTCTTCACCCTGAATAATGTGTGACACCTTCAATGATGTCATACGGTCCTTAACGATAGCTGAACGCCGGCCGGTAATAACCGCCACTTCAATGCCGGCATTAACCAGTGCTTTAACGCCATAGCCATCGCGGGTATGGAAAGCCTTTAATTCTTCGCCCTGATTGCCCAGATAAATGCGTCCATCTGAGAATACGCCATCCACATCGCAAACCAACAGCTTAATCTGTTGCAGTTGCTGGTAAAAAGCATGGGGAAGTTCAGTATACAGGGTTTTTACCATGCTCATTACAGTACACCCGCTTTTAACAGCATGTGCATGTTAAACGCACCCACTGGCTGGTTGTTATCATCAACCACTAACAGGGCGCTGATTTTATATTGTTCCATTAAGTTAAGAGCCTCAACGGCGAGGTCTTCACCGCGCGAGGTTTTACACCCACGGGTCATCACTTCTTCTACGAGGGTATTGTGGATATCCACCCGGGCATCCAGCAAGCGGCGTAAATCCCCGTCGGTAAACACGCCCAGCAGGTTGCGCTTTGTATCGGTGATGCCGGTTAGTCCCAGGCCTTTACGGGATATCTCCAGCAGCGCTTCAGAGACTGTTGCCTGCTCGGGGACCAGTGGAATTTCATCACCGGTTAACATTATATCTGCTACGGTAAGCAGTAATTTACGGCCCAGGCTACCGCCAGGGTGCGAGAGCGCGAAGTCATCCGAGGTAAAACCGTTGGCGTCCAGCAGGGCCACCGCCAGGGCATCGCCCATTACCAGTGTTACGGTGGTGCTGGTGGTTGGCGCCAGGCCCAGCGTACAGGCTTCCTGTTCTACGCCAATGTCGAGCACTACGTCGGCATGTTTGCCCAGAGTACTGTCGGCGCGGTTGGTCATGGCTATTACCGGCACATTCAGGCGTTTTACTACGGGCAACAAATTGAGGAGTTCACCGGTTTCGCCGGAGTTGGAAATAGCTAACAGCACATCGTTAGAACCCAGCATGCCCAGATCGCCGTGATTGGCTTCGCCCGGGTGCATAAAAAATGCCGGCGTACCGGTGCTGGCCAGGGTGGCGGCAATTTTGTTACCCACATGACCCGATTTACCCATGCCACTTACTACCACCTTGCCCTGACAGTCTTTAAGTAGCTCGCAGGCTTTTACAAAGCGCTCGTCGAAGCGTTCGCCCAGCGCGGCAACAGCGGCTTGTTCGATTGCGACAACGCGCTTAGCCGATTCAATAAAGGAAGATTGTTGTTGTGATGTCATTAGGCAAATAACCAATACTGATAACCAAGGTAGCAGCCTGCTAGCAGAGCTGCCTCGACACGGTTGATTCGTCGTGTCCCACGGAAATTAAAACTAAACATTAATAATAGCAGGGTCAGTCCAAGCATCACCAGCGCATCCCGGTGAGCGGCGTTTTCATCAAGCAGACCCGGCGCAATAAGCCCTGGCATCCCGAGCACCGCCAGCAAATTAAAAATGTTTGAGCCGATAACGTTACCCAGGGCGAGGTCATCTTCGCCTTTCAGCACACCGGCTACACTGGCCGCTAATTCTGGCAAACTGGTGCCCAGGGCAATAATGGTTAACCCGATCACCAAATCGCTCATGCCAAAGTACCGGGCAATATGCACGGCGGAGTCTACCATAAACTGAGCGCTCACCGGCAACAGCACTAACCCCAGACCTATCCATAACACAGCATGGGAGGTTTCCACTGCTTGTGGAATTTCGTCGCTGGTTTCATTCATCAGCGGATCGCCTTTATCGACCAGCAGAGAAATCCACGCCATCCCGGCTAACACAAAGATAAACAGCAGAATAAGAATAATGCCTTCCAACGAAGACAATTCACCGTCATACAGGAAGTACACAGCAATCAGGTTGATTACCAGTAATAACGGGAACTCTCGTTTCAGGGTTGTCGACGACACCAGCAAGGGCTTAATGAGGGCAGTAATACCAAGTACCAGGCCTATATTGGTAATATTGGAACCCAGCGCATTACCGACTGCGGTGTTTGGATTACCGTTGATTGACGCCACCGCTGAAACCACAATTTCCGGAGCCGACGAACCCATGGCCACAATTGTCAGACCAATCATCATGGGAGAAATGCCGATGTTCTTGGCCAGGGCAGAAGCGCCGTAAACAAATTTGTCGGCACTCCAGCTTAGTACCGCGAGTCCGGCCAGAAAAATAGCTACCTGAAGTATCACAACAAAACCTGCTTCCATCGAAAGTTGTATTCTCGCAAAAAAATGCGCTTATTCCTATGTTTAGCCTGACAGAAAAACGCGTAAACACGGTCTTATTAAAGGCAGGGCGATATATATCAAGTGAACTTTATAAACCTGCGGGGCGTTTTAATGGCTAAAGAGGGAGCTTTTCTGTGCCCAAGTCGCATCGTCATGGAACATATGCTTGTGTAGAGTGTCACAGAGTTAGCCGTGGTGCTATTTGATAGCAGTTGGCAAGTAATTGATTAGGCGTTGAATTAAACGCTATGCGCAACTGGTTATTAAATATACCTACATGAATGTATGTAATCGACTTATACTATGGTAGAATCCTCTGCACTTAAGTTGGTAACAGCTTCAGCGAAGATTCAGCTTCTATTCTACAGCATAGAACAATGTTATTCGTTAATTAAAACGGAAATTCCGGGCGAATAGCCGGATAATGAAAATCTAATATACTTCGCTTGTAGGCTATATCCTGCAGTGGCGTTCGTGATATAAATTGTAACCTTTTCGGTTTAGGCAGAATAAGCAAACCGGCATACAATGAACGCGGAAAAGATAAACCGAAGTCGGGTAGTGTAACCAGGCTTCAGGGCTAAGGCCTGCACAGGAAATGCAAAGTAACATGGACTATTTAGTCGACGTAAAAAATATGACCTTTTCCCGTGGGGAGCGCGTTATTTATGACGGCATCTCTCTGCGTGTGCCCAAAGGCAAAATCACTGCCG
This sequence comes from Alteromonadaceae bacterium UBA2620, assembly GCA_002339125.1. GTDB lineage: Bacteria > Pseudomonadota > Gammaproteobacteria > Enterobacterales > Alteromonadaceae > Alteromonas. The sequence continues at coordinate 13,251 of DDJQ01000157.1, read as the reverse complement.
TGATGGGCCCGAGTGGAATAGGTAAAACCACGTTGCTTAAGCTGATAGGCGGACAACTCATCCCTGACGGTGGTGATATTACCTTTGACGGTGAGTCCATCCCGGCAATGAGTCGCAAAGCGCTTTATCATAATCGTCGTCGCATGAGCATGCTGTTCCAGAGTGGCGCATTGTTCACCGACATGACAGTGTTTGATAACGTCGCTTTTCCGTTGCGCGAGCACACAAAATTATCAGAATCTATCATCGCCACTATCGTTGCTCTTAAGCTGCAGGCTGTAGGGCTGCGTGGTGCAGCGCAGATGATGCCCAGTGAACTCTCCGGCGGTATGGCCCGACGGGCAGCGCTGGCCAGGGCAATTGCTCTGGATCCGGATTTAATTATGTACGATGAGCCATTTGCCGGCCAGGACCCGATTTCCATGGGCGTGCTGGTAAAGCTGATCCGCGAGCTTAACGATGCCCTCAATCTCACCAGTATTGTGGTAACCCACGATGTTACCGAGGTACTGACTATCGCCGATTATATTTATATTCTCGCCGACCAGCGGGTTATCGGAGAAGGCACCGCCGAGCAAATCAAAGGCAGCGATTCCGAGCTGGTACAACAGTTCCTGCAGGGCAAGGCAGATGGCCCGGTACCTTTTCATTATCCGGCGGATGACTTACGCGCAGCATTTTTGGGAGAAAGCGATTGAACTGGATACAACAAACCGGTCGCCACACTCTGGAACGGGTAGCTGCCTGCGGCCGGGCTGGCTTAATGCTGTTCGGCGCGCTGTTTGCTGCGCCCAGTCTGAAAAATATCCCGCTAACCATCCGCCAGCTTTATGTGGTGGGTGTGCAGTCTCTGGCGATTATTATTGTGTCAGGCCTGTTTATCGGCATGGTTATGGCGTTGCAGGGCTACACCATTCTTACCGACTACGGTGCAGAAGGCAGTCTGGGCCCCATGGTGGCGCTGTCGCTACTGCGTGAGTTAGGGCCGGTGGTAACCGCCCTGTTATTTGCAGGTCGCGCCGGGTCTGCGCTTACCGCCGAAATTGGCTTAATGAAGGCCACTGAACAGTTAAGCAGTCTGGAAATGATGGCGGTGGATCCGCTGCGCCGTGTGGTCGCGCCACGCTTTTGGGCCGGTATGATAGCCATGCCTATGCTGGCACTCATTTTCTCTGCAGTAGGCATTCTTGGCGGCCATTTGGTTGGCGTTGACTGGCTGGGCGTTGATGCCGGCAGTTACTGGTCAATTATGCAGGCAACCGTCGATTGGGACAAAGATGTCATAAATGGGGTGATAAAAAGCCTCGTATTTGCCCTGGTTGTGACCTGGATTGCCATATTTAAAGGATATGATTCGATACCAACCTCAGAAGGTATCAGTCAGGCAACCACACAAACCGTGGTGTTTTCGTCATTGGCAGTATTAGGGTTGGACTTCGTGCTCACCGCCCTGATGTTTGGTATTGAATAAGGGGGCTGGGTACGATGAATCGTTATAAAACGGAATTAATGGTAGGTGTGTTTGTCTTAATGACTATCGCAGCCTTGTTACTGCTGGCGTTAAAGGTAGCTAATCAGACGGTGGTAACCGACGGTGATACCTACACCCTGTATGCCAAGTTTGAAAACATTGGTGGCCTGAAAGTTCGTTCACCGGTAAAAGTGGGCGGCGTCACCATTGGTCGCGTAAATGCAATCAAGCTGGATAAAGACGATTATAGTCCGGTCGTTGAGTTAACTATCCAGAGTGAATACAACGAGTTTCCGGAAACCAGTTCGGCGTCAATTTTGACCTCTGGTTTACTCGGCGAACAATATATTGGTTTTGAACCCGGATTTACCATCGATGGGGTTGAGAATCTGGCTGAAGGTGACTATATCGAGGACACCAGTTCAGCGTTAGTGCTGGAAGAACTGATTGGTCAGTTCCTGTTCAGCCGCAATAGTGAAGAATAGTGACAACAAGCCGGTCTTTATTAATAAGCATCGCATTGTCAGGTTAGGAGAGAGAAGTTGAAAGCAAAATTAGCCGCATTTTTTACATTACTGGTGATGGTTGTCCTGCCGGTAAGTGCTCAGGATTCTTTGCCAGAGGTCAATAGCCAGGACCCGTATAAAATGGTGGAACAGGTCGGTAACCGTACCTTTGAGCGTATTAAGTCCTCAAAGCAGGAAATTGCCGCTAACCCTGAAATCCTTCGCGACATTATGGACGAAGAACTGATGCCCTACATCGATTACCAGTACAGTGCGTTTAAAGTACTGGGCAAATATTTCGATATGAAGAAAACCGATCGCGAGACACTGATCGAATACATTCGTGTGTTCCGTCAGTATCTGGTAACCAGCTATGCTGATGCACTGAGCTATTACGATGACCAGGAAGTGCTGTTTTCCCCACCACAGGAATTTGAAGGGGATAAAACTGTGACCGTACGTGCACTTATCCGTGATGGCGAACGTCCGGACATTAAAGTGGCTTTTAAAGTGCGTAAAAAGGATAAAGAGTGGAAAGCTTACGACATGGTTGCCGAAGGTATCAGCATGCTGCAAAACGAAATCAAGCAGTATGAGCCGGTAATGCGTACTGAAGGCATTGAAAAAGTAATTGAAATCATGCGCGAGCGCATCGCTAAGCCTATCCAGCTGAAATCTCTGGATGGCAGTACCCGTGAGGCAGATTAATAGTGGCCGATCAACAAACCATCAAGCTCAACGGCGCTCTGGATCGTCAGACCCTGAGCCAGGAATGGTGGTCTTCGCTGAGCAACAGTGAACAGCAGCGCCTGCGCGCTGCTAAAAACTGCAAACTGGACTTTCAGGATGTTCAGCGTGTCGACAGCGCCGGCCTTGCATGGACACTCAATGCCATTCGTGAGGGAAATGCACAAGGGGTTAAAATTACCTTGTGCAACCTGCCGGAAAAAATGCTTAAATTGGCAAAAATCAGCGAACTCGACGACGTATTGCCGGTCGGGTAAAAACCATACTGCCGGAGAGTCATGGACACTAAAGAAATAGAAAGCTTACTGAAAGAAAAACTCGACTTAGCCGAAGTTTATGTCAAAGGTGACGGCTCACACTTTACCGTAATTGCGGTGAGCGATGCCTTTGCCGAAATGAGCCGGGTTAAACGCCAGCAAGCGGTATACGCTCCTTTAAACGCATTCATTGCCGATGGTTCAATGCATGCTGTATCGATTAAAACCTTTACTGAAAAAGACTGGCAGCGCGAGCGTCAGTTTAATATGCCGCAATAACCCACGCAGGATTCACCAGTGGATAAACTCATTATTAAAAAAAGTCCGCCGTTGAATGGCGAAGTGGTTATTTCTGGCGCTAAAAACGCCGCCTTGCCATTGTTAATGACCAGCTTACTAACGGCACAGCCCTGTCGTTACAGCAACGTTCCTCAACTTAAAGATATCAGCACCACGCTGGCGCTGTTGAAAGACTTAGGCGTAGGCGTAGAGCAACAAGACACCAATACCGTGTTGTTGCACGCTGCTGAACTTTCCAGTGATACCGCTTCTTATGAATTAGTGCGTACTATGCGCGCATCTATTCTGGTGCTCGGCCCGCTGCTGGCCAGATTAGGCACGGCCAATGTGTCTTTACCCGGTGGCTGTGCCATTGGTGCCAGACCGGTTAACCTGCACCTGGAAGGCCTGGAAAAAATGGGCGCGGTTATCAATGTAGATGAAGGCTATGTACGTGCCAGTGTTGATGGCCGCCTGAAAGGCGCGCGTATCTTTATGGATATTGTAAGTGTAGGGGCTACCGAAAACCTGATGATGGCCGCGGCACTGGCCGATGGCGAAACGGTTATCGAAAATGCCGCCCGGGAGCCGGAAATTGTTGATCTGGCCAACTGCCTTAACAGCATGGGCGCACGTATTTCCGGCGCCGGTACCGATAAGATTCGAATTCATGGTGTTGAAGCTCTAAACGGCTGCGATTACGCGGTATTGCCGGATCGCATTGAAACCGGAACCTACCTGGTTGCCGCGGCTGTAACCGGCGGCCATGTTAAATGCTTAAATGCGGCACCAGAAACACTTGATGCTGTGCTATCCAAACTGCAACAGGCCGGGGCAGTGATTACAACCGGTAAAGACTGGATTGAGCTGGACCGTCGCACCACGCCGTTAACTGCTGTAAAAGTAAAAACCGCGCCTCACCCGGGCTTTCCTACCGATATGCAGGCGCAGTTTGTGGCGCTTAATGCCGTTGCAAAAGGCACCGGCGTGATTACAGAAACCATCTTTGAAAACCGTTTTATGCATGTGCCTGAGTTACAGCGCATGGGCGCGGAAATCGCGCTGGAAACTAACAGTGCGGTAAGTAAAGGTGAGTCTTCGTTGAAAGGCGCGCCCGTAATGGCAACCGACCTAAGAGCATCAGCCAGTCTGATCATTGCCGGACTTGTCGCCGAGGGCGAAACCCATATCAGCCGCATTTATCACCTGGATCGTGGCTACGAAGCCATCGAGCACAAGCTAGGTGGTTTGGGCGCAGTAGTATCGCGGGTTAGCGAATAACCTGCGTTACCTGCTAATCACACCGGCCATTAGCGGCCAGAATATTTCGTACCCGCTGTTCGTCAAAATGAATTCCATGTTTGTCGAGAGCGGGTAGGAAGTCATCCAGAGAAGCCCCCGTTATCGCCCCGGGAAACGCCTTTTCAACATTTTGCCGTGCGATATGTAACGATAGATGGTTGTTACCTTCTGCAAGAAGAAATTGCGCCACCATGCACATCTCTGCGCCTCGGCGGATCACATTAGACACCATATTAATCGCTTCGGGCGTGCCCAGCTGCCATTCACTGATAATAGCTATGGATGCAAAGTGATTAATACCTTGCTCGTGGCGGAATCGGGAAACGTCGCGAATATAATCTGCCGCACATTTTTCCGACCAGGTGCCACGAAAAAACAACAACAACAGGTTACCGCTGATATGAATGGAGTAACTCCCGTATTTAAGGCTTGGGCTGGAGTCGACCCTGGTAATCACTTCTACCATTAAAATTGTTCCTGAACTGCAGATCCATTACCTAAATAATAGATGAGTAATTCAAAAACAGCGTAAGTTTTTTAGTAAAACACTACTGAAGTTGAAGTTCTGCCACGGTGACCTGCATAGTAAACAGGCTGGCATTGCGGCCGACTTCCAGCTCCAGCACAGTGCCGGGTTGGGTTTCCGCTATCATATCCAGTGCTTTAGAGGCGCTCTCAAGGCGAATGCCATCAATTGACATAATTATGTCGCCCGGGCGTAAACCGGCCTGCGCAGCGGGCGAATTGGCTGCTACTGCTTTTACCTCAATGCCGGGGCCGCCGCGTAACTCTTCACCGATAAAACCTAACTGGCCACGGGTGACTTTGCCATTGGTGATAATCGATTCCATCACCCGTACCGCAAGCTCGTAAGGAACCGCGAAGTTGATACCGTCGACGATGTAAGTGCCGCGACGTTCATCACGGACCTGGAAATTAGCGTTGGTAATACCTACCAGGTAGCCGTTGCTGTCGACCAGTGCACCACCAGAGTTACCCTGGTTAAGTACCGCATCGGTCTGAATAAAATCAACGTAACTGTTGGAAAGACCGGTTCTGCCGGCGCGGCTTACGATACCCTGCGTGATGGTTTGACCGAGGTTATAAGGGTTACCAATGGCCATAACCACATCACCCACACGTAAATCCGGCTCCTCTAACTGGGGGATAACATGCAGGTTATTTTCGTTCACTTTGAGTACGGCTAAATCGGTAAGCTGGTCGGAACCGATAATTTGCGCTTCGGCGACCCGGTTATCCTGCAGCGCTACGAAAATACTGTTGGCGTCTTTAATAACGTGATGGCAGGTAAGGATATAACCGGATTCGGTCATGATAACGCCAGATCCCAAACTGGTGCGTTGCCGCGCCTGATTATAATAATTGGGGTTATTCTCAATACTGACGCTGTAGATGTTAACCACAGCAGGAGCGGCGCGACTCAGCGCCGGATAATATGTTTCACGCTTGGCACTTTGTGGCGTTTGCGCTAACCAACTGGTGCCAAAGCCGGTACCCTGGCGTAAATCCGGCACCAGAAACAGGATAAGTAAAGCCACTACCAGCCCTAAAAAGACTGAACGAAAAATGTATGAAAAGAGTTGTCTGCTCGCCACGTTAATTCTTGTTCTGCTTGACGTTGGGCCTGCCACAACCCAGGGAGATTAATAATAACAATAAGCATAACATTTTCGTTGGGAAGGTTATAAGTAGTTTTGCTAAACAACTTATGTAATCGGGGCTAACGTTCCTGTTAACTCAATAGAATTGTTTCAGGTAGCCAGGCGGTTAAGGAGATCCCGGCTCGGTGGCCGGGATGACGGTATTTTTTAGTCCGATAGAGCGATAATGTGTGAAGGCTGCAATGGATGTCGAGACATCTGCTTTCTACCCGTTCGGTTATTGCGAACTATTGGCTGATAAAAAGTTTCAGGTAATCTGTAGGCTCGTCACGGACGACGAGCCAGGGCTGCGCGGGCAGGACGCCCGCTCAGCGCGTTAGGTTTGCCCTTTTTGTTGGCCAATAGGGTTTTTCGCAATTTAGAACTGAGTGGGGTCCAGGGGCGGCCTCATTGCCGCCCCTGGTCGGTGTCGGCGACCCGACAAAAACGTTGAGACTGCCAGGGAATTTCGAAGGGATGTTTTAGCTAAGTCAGCCTTATGAAAGATACCGGCCCCTAAAAACTACTGTTATACCGGAAGATACGCTGTATCTATCAGGTATCGACTGAACAGTTTTACTCATTCAATAGAAGTGTTTCAGGTAGCCAGGTGGTTAAGGAGATACCGGCTCGGGGCCGGTATGACGGTATTATATAGACCGGGATGACGGGGATGTATAAAGGCGGCACACAGGCCGCCTTTCATAGCTAAACGTGAATTACTGGCGAATAACCACGTACAGTGAGGCATTACCACGACGCACGTTCATAGCGATAACACCTTTGGTGTTCTCTATGGCGTCACGGAATTCCATCACGTTCGTTACTCGCTGACGGCCAACTGCCAGCACTACGTCTTCTTCACGCAGGCCAATCCGCAGCGCGGGTGAACCTTCAGCAATTCCGCTAACCAGTACCCCTGCATTACCGTCGGCATCTTCACCGTTAATCAGTGTAGCGCCTTGCAGTGCCGGGTGGATTTGCTCTGCAACCACTTCGTTTTGCGTTGCATCGTCCAGAATAACATCCAGCGTTAGTTTCTCGCCTTTACGCACGACTGTAAGTTCGACTTCAGCTCCCGCGCCCATGCTGGCTATTTTGGCGCGCAGTTCGGCAAAGCTACGAAGCTCTTTGTCGTTTACTGCAATAATAATGTCACCCGCTTTAATACCGCCTTTATCGGCCGCTGAATCAGGTTGAACCTCGCTGACAAAAGCACCTTTGTTCACCTCAGAGTTCATGGCTTCGGCCAGGCCCTGGTCAACATTGCTGCCCAGAATACCTAACAATCCACGGCGAACTTCACCGAATTCAGCGATTTGATCCACCAGGCTCTTCATCATATTGGCGGGAATCGCAAAGCCGATACCAACGTTGCCGCCATTAGGACCAAAAATGGCGGTGTTAATACCGACCAGCTCACCGTGCAGGTTAACCAGTGCACCACCCGAGTTACCACGGTTGATAGCGGCATCGGTTTGAATGAAGTCTTCATAACCACCGATGTTCAGGCCGGAACGTCCCAGCGCACTTACAATACCTGAGGTGACTGTTTGCGACAGACCAAACGGGTTACCAATAGCTACAACAAAATCCCCAACACGGGTTTTGTCTGAGTCTGCCAGTGGCAGAGCGGTAAGATCCTCAGGTTCAATTTTTAACAGCGCCACGTCACTTTGTTCGTCGGCACCCAGTTTTTTAGCAGTAAACTCACGGCCGTCGGTTAGCTTAACGGTGATCTCATCCGCATTAGCTACCACGTGGGCGTTAGTAACGATATAGCCTTTATCGGCATCAATGATTACACCAGAGCCCAAGCCGCGGAAAGGGCGTTCCTGGGCTTGCTCTGAAGGTCCGCCAAAGAAGTAACGGAACATTTCAGGCACTTGCTGGCGAGAAGTTTGCGTACCTTCCACCGCGATGCTAACCACCGCCGGCATCGCTTCCTCCAGCATGGGAGCCAGCGTAGGTACTTCTTTTTTACTGTCACTAAAAAAGGGAAGAGCAGCTTGCGTGGACACAGACATACCCAGGGTACTGGTAACAATAGCTGATACCAACACAAGCTTTCGAAAAGACTTATTCATAGACACATACACTCCTAGTCTCATTGCGAATCGCAATTACCTAACCACAGACTGTATGTTTGTCTGAAAAGTTCCGCGGGTTATTTTTTCTCTTCGGCAGATTGCACAGTATTGCCGACGAATAACCCCGAACTGTGGTTAGCAAAATCCAGTGGCTGGGTATCGCTGTTCGCGTTCGGTTTGTTCTTCTCCGCACCTTTAATGTTGTTCCGTAAATAGGCAGTGGTGTGTTCGCCAAAAAACGGTACCGCCGGTGCAGCGTCTGAATCCGTGGTTTCAAGCAGGTCTTCGTATTCAGATAAACTCTGTTTAAGGCCATTACATTGTTTTTCAATAGCCTCTATAGATTGTTTTACCTGAAAAATATGGTGCTGAGACTGCTGTGATAGCAATTCCTTAATGGCTTTTTCCGCGGCCTCGTTGGCTTTCACTGCCCCTTCTTTGGTGTACATAAACCGGGCAACAAAAAAACCAATAATTAAACCAATTGCCAGCATTGCTAAGGGGATAACCACTTCCATTATTTTCTCCAATGTAACTGTTAACCGGAAAGTCCCAACAGGTTTTATCAGGGCTTACCGCTGCCAAACTTCGACAGTAAACGCGTAGTATGCTGCATACTATGCATAACTGAGACTATAGCAAGAGCTAACACACTTTGCGCTGACTTATTGTGGCAAAATGTATCGTAAAAGGTCTTTTTCGCACCACTGCTCAGGCCACGTGAGTTCCATCTATCGCACTATCCGTTGCTTTATACGGTGTTGCGTTGGTGTTAGTGCAAATTTAAGGCATAATAGCATTCCATTCAGGGCTGAGACGCCCAACCAGTCAGTGTGGCAAAACACTGAGTTGTGCTGGCAAGTTAACATCACTCATGTGTTTATCCCTGTCAGTGCAGTGTTGATGGTCTGCTACCGGGCCTTATGTGAACAAATCAGTCTCTACAGGAGAACAGCAGGCGATGACGCCTTGGGAAAAATATCAGCAAGACCTGACCCGCGATGACTTTAAACATGATCCGGCCCAGGAAAATGCCGTGCGTGAACTGCAGCGCTTGTACGAAGATTTGCTCAGTCAGCCAACATCACAAGGTGGCTTTGCCAGCAAGATAAAGTCGTTGTTTGGTGGCAAACCAGCCACAACGCCGGTGCAGGGTATTTACTTTTATGGCGGCGTTGGCCGCGGTAAAACTTACCTTGTAGACACCTTTTTTCAGTGCCTGCCCTTTGAAAACAAAATGCGGGTGCACTTTCACCGCTTCATGCATCGTGTGCATGAAGAGCTCAAGCTACTCGGTGGTAAGCAGGATCCGCTGGATATTATTGCCGCCAAGCTGGCCAGCGAAACGCGGATCATTTGCTTTGATGAATTTTTTGTCTCAGACATTACTGATGCGATGATTCTGGGTACCCTGATGGAAGCATTATTCGCTCACGGTATTGTGCTGGTAGCAACCTCCAACATCGTGCCCGATGAGTTATATCGCAACGGATTACAGCGGGCGCGCTTCCTGCCGGCCATTGCGCTGATCAACAAACACTGTAATGTGGTGAATGTTGATAGTGGCGTGGATTACCGGTTACGTACCCTTAAACAGGCTGAGATTTATCATTATCCGCTGGATGAGCAGGCGCTGGTTAACCTCAATAACTACTTTGTTCAACTGGCTCACAGTGAGGGTGAACAGGATGCAACCATTGAGGTGAACCATCGTACCCTGCAAACCCTGCGGGATTCCGACAGCGTATTGATGATCGACTTTAAAGTGCTTTGCGAAGGTCCGCGCAGCCAGTCTGATTACATTGAACTGAGCCGTTGTTACCATACCGTATTGCTGGCTAACGTGAAGCAAATGGGGCAGGGGAATGATGACGTTGCCCGGCGCTTTATTGCCATGGTGGATGAGTTTTACGAGCGGCATGTTAAGCTTATTATGTCGGCAGAAGTTGCCCTGGAAGCTCTTTACACCGAAGGCATGCTCAATTTTGAGTTTAAACGGTGCCTGAGCCGCTTGCAGGAAATGCAGTCCCATGAATATTTGGGCAGAGAACACTTACCTTAAATTATAAAAGTCGTTAAAATCGGGGCATTAGCCCTGTGTAAATGCATTCGCCAGCCTGGGCGCAGTGCGTAGCGACCAAGCTGGAAACAACAAGAGATACCTAAGATGGGAAGAGCATTCGAAGTAAGAAAAAACGCCATGGCCAAAACGGCTGGCGCCAAAACCAAAGTCTATTCTAAATACGGTAAAGAAATTTACGTATGTGCTAAAAACGGCGGCCCGGATCCGGATACCAACCTGTCGCTGAAACGCCTGATGGAAAAAGCCAAAAAAGACCAGGTGCCCAGCCACGTTATTGAAAAAGCCATTGATAAAGCCGCTGGTGGCGCAGGTGAAGATTTTGTGCCGGCTCGTTACGAAGGCTTTGGTCCGGGTAACTGCATGGTGATTGTGGACTGCCTTACCGACAACAACAACCGTACCATTACTGATGTGCGTAACTGCTTTACCAAAACCGGTGCTAAAATTGGTGCCCAGGGTGCCGTAGCGCACATGTTTGAGCATCAGGCGATTTTCATTTTTGCCGGTGACGACGAAGACGAAATCCTTGAAATTCTGATGGAAGCCGATGTAGACGTAACGGATGTAGAGTGCGAAGACGGCAAAATCTCCGTATATGCGCCACACACTGAGTTTTATAAAGTAAAAACTGCGCTAACCGACGCTAAGCCGGATCTGGAATTTGAAGCGGAAGAAATCAGCTTTATTCCACAAACAGAGGTCGAAATCAGCGAAGATGACATGCCCATGTTCGAGAAGTTCATGGAAATGCTTAACGACTGTGACGACGTTCAGGACGTTTATCACAACGCCATTACTCCTAATTAATTGGCTGGCGGGCTGCCAGCCCGCCCAAAGCTATAAAAGCACACATTGGCGAATACCCGTTGTGTGCTTTTTTATTGTCAGCTTCAATACGTTATCAAACCGCCACAGCTAACCTTCCAGTAAAAATTCAGCGTCTTCAAAGGCCGTTTGAATATACTTTACAAACACACTCAGGCGCATGGCCATATGGCGATTAGGCGCATACAGTAATGAAATTAATAACGGCGCAGGTTGCCAGGCCTGAAGTACCGGCACCAGTTGCCCTTTTGCTATGGCCTCACCCACAATAAACGTAGGTAGCAGCGCTAAGCCCATGCCTTTTATCGCCGCCTGCTTTAACACATCACCATTATTGGAACTCAGTACTCCATTGATGCGCACCCTTTGCGATTTGTTATGGTATAGCAGATCCCAGTAATTGCCATGCACCAGGTTGCCATATTGCAGGCATGGTAGTTCTTTTAAATCATTCGGCGAACCTGGCGTACCGTAGCGTTGCAGAAATTCCGGAGCTGCGCACAGGCAACGAGAGGTATAGGTAATATCATGCTCAATCAGCGCCGGATTGTTTTCTGGCGGGCCGATGCGTAGCGTCATATCAAACTGGTTCGACAGCGGATCGCGCTTTTCATCGGAGAGGTCCAGTTGCACCTGAATTTGCGGATACGCTTGCATAAAATCCAGCACCACCGGCGTGAGGTGGGTGAGGCCAAACGACATCGGTGCGTTTATTTTAATGGTACCGGAGAGGGATTGCTGATTGTCCTGTAGCTGTAACTCCGCGTCATCGAGATTTTCCAGCACTGGCAGGATATTGGCCAGATAGGCTTGCCCGGCATGGGTTAAATCCACTTTGCGGGTGGTGCGATTAAATAAACTCACTTCAAGGCTATCTTCCAGCCATACCACCTGGCGGTTTATTTGTGACCGGGACAAGCCCATTTGCCGGGCGGCACCGGCGAAGCTGCCCTGACGAGCAACGTTAATAAAAGCACGCATAGCACCAAGCTTATCCATTGTTTCACCCTTTATTGTTGCATTTTATGCGACAGTGTATATTTATTTGTTATTATTGTCCTGCCTTTTGATGTTGATAAGATGGTCATATCAACATTAAGGAGCCTGTTATGGAAATTCGTAAAGCGGCCGAAAGAGGCCAGGTTAATTTAGGTTGGCTACAGTCACAGCACTCATTCTCGTTTGGGCACTACTACGATGAACGCTTTATGGGCCATGGCCCGCTGCGTGTTATCAATCAGGACGTGGTGCAGCCTGGCGGTGGCTTTGGTGAGCATGGTCACGCCAACATGGAAATCATCTCTTATGTACTGAGCGGTGAACTGGCGCATAAAGACAGTGAAGGCAATGAATCGGTGATCCGCCCCGGTGATGTGCAAAAAATGACAGCCGGAACCGGCATTCGCCACAGCGAGTTTAACCACAGTAAACAGTCGCTGGTACAGTTTCTGCAAATCTGGGTAGTGCCTGACCAGGTCAATGTAGCACCGGGTTATGTGCAAAAGCACTTTGCCGGGTTATTAGAGCCGGCTGAGGCTCCAACGCTGATATTCTCGCCATATGGCGAAGGTGAATCACTGCGGATCTATCAGGATGTCAGTGTGCTGGCCGGTAAACTGGTTAATGATAGCCACTGGCAGTATGCGGGTAACCAAAACCGGATCGGCTGGTTACAAGTAGTAGAAGGCAGTGCGCAGGTCAATGGCGAAACCGTTTCAGCCGGTGATGGGGTTGCCTTTGTTGCCGGCGAGGCAGTTGAGGTGAGCAAGACTAACGATTTGCATATCCTCTATTTTGATCTGCCGGCGAAATAAGCCATGGCGTGAGGTGGCGAACTTAGCTACAATGCGCGCCGGAGTTGGCCAGGCAATCGCCGCTTTCGCAAGAAAGGGGAGGAAAGTCCGGGCTCCACAGGGTAAGGTGCCAGGTAACACCTGGGCGGCGTGAGCCGACGGAAAGTGCAACAGAAAGTATACCGCCTAAGCGCTTTCGGGCGCCGGTAAGGTTGAAATGGTGCGGTAAGAGCGCAC
>DDJQ01000035.1:40755-55535 GCA_002339125.1 Alteromonadaceae bacterium UBA2620 | reverse complement strand
TGAACTGTTTGATGAAGAAATTGATCGCATCAGTCTGTTTGATCCGCTCACCGGTTCCGTTGAGAAAAACGTGGTGCGGGCGACCGTTTTCCCTAAAACGCACTATGTAACACCGCGGGAAAAAATTCTCAGCGCGGTGGACCGTATTAAAGATGAGCTTGCCGACCGCAAAAAGCAACTGCTGGAAGTCAATAAACTGCTGGAAGAGCAGCGCATCTCTCAGCGCACTCAGTTCGACATCGAAATGATGCTGGAACTGGGCTATTGCTCCGGGATCGAGAACTATTCACGCTACCTCTCTGGCCGGGCGCCTGGCGAGCCACCACCAACACTGCTGGATTACTTTCCGGCTGATGGTCTGATGTTTATCGACGAATCCCACGTCACCGTTTCGCAAATCGGCGCAATGTACAAAGGCGATCGCTCGCGCAAGGAAACCCTGGTGGAATACGGGTTCCGTTTGCCGTCGGCACTGGATAACCGGCCGCTCAAGTTTGACGAGTTTGAGCATATCTCGCCACAAACCATTTATGTGTCGGCAACGCCCGGTAACTATGAACTGGAAAAATCCGACGGCGAGGTGGTTGAGCAGGTGGTGCGGCCCACCGGCTTACTGGATCCGGTGATCGAAGTACGCCCGGTGGCCACTCAGGTAGACGATGTACTGTCTGAAATTCAACTGCGGGTAGCAGTGGACGAACGGGTACTCATTACCACGCTGACAAAACGCATGGCCGAGGATTTAAGTGAATACCTTAATGAACATGGCGTAAAAGTCCGTTATCTGCACTCGGATATCGATACGGTGGAGCGGATTGAGATCATCCGCGATTTGCGCCTGGGCAAGTTTGATGTGCTGGTAGGGATTAACCTGCTGCGGGAAGGCCTGGATATGCCTGAAGTATCGCTGGTAGCGATTCTCGACGCCGACAAGGAAGGTTTCCTGCGCGCTGAAAAATCCCTTATTCAAACCATGGGCCGGGCGGCGCGTCATGTTAACGGTAAAGCCATTTTATATGCCGATACTATTACTGGCTCCATGCGCAAGGCGATAGATGAAACCGAGCGTCGCCGCGCCAAACAGGTTGAACATAATAAAGCAAACAACATTACCCCACAGCGATTGTATAAACCTATTACTGACATAATGGATCTGGGCGACTCTGTAGCGCCAGGCTCTGGCCAGGTGAAACTGCGTAAAGTGGCGGAGTCTAAGAAGGCTGCTAAAGCCGCTTCAGCAACCGAGCTGATGGCGCAGGTGAGCGAACTGGAAAAGCAGATGTTTGAATATGCCAAAGAGCTGGAGTTTGAAAAAGCAGCGTCGTTACGGGATGAAATTGAGCAACTAAGAAAACAGGTGGTTGCTCTATCTTAGTGGCTTGAAATGCTGCCGGTATGGCCCGGCAGACCTTTATTTTAGTGCTTTCCCTGTTGGACGCGAAAAATATGATTGTAAATATTGTGTACAGTGCCTATTATGGTTTGAGTATTGATAACCATACCTATTTTGGGTGCAATCATGTTAAACCGATTACAAGAATCTGATATCAAATTACTGCGGGTGTTTTATGCAGTAGCCAGTTGTAATGGCTTCACGGCAGCTGAGCCGGTATTAAGAATGCAGCGACCCAACATCAGTGCCGCCATCAAAAAACTTGAGGAACGGCTGGATCTCGTTCTTTGTCATCGCGGCCGTGGTGGCTTTCAGATGACTAAAGAAGGCGAGGTGGTTTTTCAGGAAACCAAACGTATTTTTAATGCCTTCGATAACTTTGTTTTTAACTTGAAATCATTGCACGACGACTATTCTGGCCACATTACCCTGGTATTGATGGCTGGCCTGCCGCTATCTATGCATCTGGCGGTAAGCCGGGCTGTGAAAAGCACCATGAAAAAGTTTGATGATATTCACGTGAATATCCAAACCCGTTTGTATAACGAAGTAGAGCACGTGGCGCTGTCGGGAGAATGTCACCTGGTGATTTCAACTTACGACATGGTGAAACCGGAATCTGTGACTTTCCACCCCATTGGAACGTCTTGCCAGGGGCGCTTGTACTGTGCGCCTTCTCATCCGTTGGCCAAATACCGGGATGTGGATGCCTTACCTGAAAACGTCAGAATCGAAGATTATCCGGCCATCGGCATTTCGGGCTTATCTTCGGCCAATTATATTGATGGCGATCGTCGCCTGGCTATCCAGACTTTCTCTGATTCATTTGATGCTGCGATGTCGGCCATGATGACCGGTGAGTATGTCGCGTTATTGCCAGACTACATGGCTAAAGAGCAGGGGGTGGCGTTAGGACTGGTACCTATTGCTAACGGTAATCTGTTTGAATTTAGCCATGAGCTGTTTGTAATGAACGGCAAGAATACCCGGTTAAACCCGGTACTGCGTCACTGCATTAAAGAGCTCAGCTACTTTATTACCGAAAGCCAGAAGTAAGGTTACGCGGTTAAAAATAAAGCGCCTGATTGAGAAATCATCAGGCGCTTTATTTTTGGCGAATGGTCATTGCGCCACTAGCCAGAAAAAACGTCCAGCGTCCTTCTGCACTGCCGTCAGTATTAAAGTCCAGTTCAACACTGCCAGAGTCTGTATCGGTACGATAGGTACCGGTCAGATGCATAATGCCTTTATTGATATCGTTTAGGGTCATCACACCGTTGCGAAAATCATAATGGATAACAAACTGCTCATCGTTGGCAAAATAGGCTTTTTCAATCGGGTAGTTGCCAATGTCGCCCAGGCTGAGCTCAAATTCCTGTGGCGATGCGGATAAGCGGCTTAACGCCGAGAACAGCATAGACTCAGAGGCAGGAAGCTGCTCCTTAGCCGTATTTGCTTCTGTCATCAGACTTACTTTACCGGTTAACACAACAAGGTAGCTGCCATCAGGTTGATAACCAATGTCAAGAACATCGTAACCGGGCTCCAGCACTGCTTCAGCCTGGCTTTCAATGTAATCCGATTTGACCAGATAATCTTCCATCGTGGTGAGCGATTTTACGGAAACGCCGGCACGTTCAATGGCTTCACGCTTAGCAAACAGCACCGCTTCTTTGTAATCCTGCCCTGCTGTAGACTTTACGCCGTCATCATATCCCTTAATTTGCACGGCAATCCGTTGGCTAGCGAAGGCGGGTAAAGCCAAACCCAGAGCTAAACCGACAAGACTTAACTGAATTACTTGCATGGTAAAACTCCTTTAATGGGTTTAAAACATAAGTTTAACGTTTAATTATTCATAGTCCAGCGGGTCTGTTTTGCCATTATCACGAAAAGCTTCCAGGCGTTCCTGACAAGCTCCGCACTGACCACAGGCTTTTTCCCGGCCGTTGTAGCAGGTCCAGGTTTTGCCGTAATCCAGACCCATTCTGAGGCCGTCAGTGAGAATAGCCGTTTTACTCACCTTCAGGTAAGGGGTCACTATTTCGACCGCCTCGTAATTGGCGATGGCACACACATCATTCATTTTTTCGACAAACTCAGGGCGGCAATCCGGATAGATAGCGTGATCGCCTGAGTGGGCACCGTAGTAAACCTTAGTGGCTTCTTCACTTACAGCATAACCCACTGCCATAGAAAGTAGGATCATATTGCGGTTAGGCACCACGGTGGTTTTCATGCTGGGCTCTTCGTAATGCCCTTCAGGTACATCAATGTCGCTGGTAAGCGCTGAGCCGCCAATCAGGTCGTTGATGGCAGAGATATCCACAATTTTGTGCGGAATCGATAGTTCGGTACACACCCGGGCAGCGTAATCGAGCTCTTTTTTGTGGCGCTGGCCGTAATTGAACGACAGAGCCATGGGCGACTTTCCATCTTCCAGCGCTTTGTTAAGCACGGTAAAAGAGTCCATGCCGCCGGAATAGATAACAATCACTTTTTCAGACATAACAGGTATAATTTAATAAATGATAACGGAATTTTATGCTATCCCTGCTAGAATCCCAACAAGAATCACGACAGGATTAAACAATTGACAGATCAACGACTCAATATCAATGAAATGTTCGAAACCATCCAGGGCGAGGGCGTTTATACCGGCGTGCCGGCGGTGTTTGTGCGTCTGCAAGGGTGTCCGGTAGGGTGTCCGTGGTGCGATACCAAGCACACCTGGGAACTGAACGAGAACATGATAGACAGCGTTGATGCCGTGATAAATAAAGCCGCTGAATCGGAGCGCTATTTCGGTATTTCAGAACTGGGTTTGCTGGCCCTGTTTGAGCAGCAGCGCTATCAGGCTAAGCACGTTGTGCTTACTGGCGGTGAGCCCTGTATGTATGATTTAACCGAGTTAACTGAGTTACTTCATGAGCATGGTTATACCACCCAAATTGAAACCAGTGGTGCATTTGAAGTGCGCTGCGCCAAAGACACCTGGGTGACCGTGTCGCCCAAAATTAATATGAAAGGCGGCTACGACATTCTGACCAGCGCGCTAGAACGCGCCAACGAAATCAAACACCCCATTGCCATGCAGAAACACATTGATGAACTGGATGCGCTGCTGGCTCGCCTGGACGAGGTTCCGGGCATCATTTGTCTGCAGCCCATAAGTCAGCAGCCCAGAGCCACAGAGCTGGCGATTAAAACCTGTATCGAGCGTAACTGGCGTTTGTCGTTACAAACGCATAAATACGTCGGCATCGCCTGAGGCAAGGCCAATGAAGAAGCTGATTATTACTTTACAGCGCAGCAGGACTTTCCGCGGAATAGGTCTGCTTGTAGTAATGTTACTGTGGACGCTTAATGCTAGTGCGGCTAACTGGTCTATTCATTACCCGCGCCCCATTAATGAAAGTGACAGCCGCTATGAATATCCGTTAACACTGCTCAAGCTGGCGCTCAGTAAAACCGGCGTGCGCTACACGCTTACCCCGTCTGAGCGTATATTGTTGCAGGGCAAGGCAATTCGGCAGTTAAAAGAAAACCGTGAAATCAACATTGTTTGGGTGATGACAGATATGCAGCGCGAAAAAGAGCTGCTGCCGATTCGTATCCCCATTCATAAAGGGTTGATTGGCTGGCGTGTGTTTTTAATTAACCAGGACTTTGCGTCTAAGTTTCAGGATATCCGTGAAGTAGGAGATTTAACCTCGTTAACGGTGCTACAGGGGGCTGAGTGGCCGGATACCAAAATTCTGCAGTCCAACGGGTTTAACGTACTTACGGTGTCTGATTTCCCCGAGGCATTTAACCGCCTTGAGTTGAAGCAGGGCGATTTTTTTCCGCGCGCGGTTAGCGAAGTATTAGGTGAATTGAATGCCCGTTCACTGGATGACGATATTGTGCTCGAGCCATCTTTGGTTGTGCATTATCCTGCGGCGATGTATTTCTTTGTGAATCGTTCCAATCCCACCATGGCGCGCTTGATTGAAACAGGGCTAAGAAGAGCACTGGAAGACGGATCGTTCGACAATATCTTTGTCAGCCATCATCGTGAGGCGTTGCTTAAAATTAATGTGGGTGAGCGCAAGGTCTTTCATCTGGAAAATCCGCTACTCCCTAAAGAAACGCCACTGGATGATAAAGCCTTATGGTTTGACCCGCAATTACATACGCCCCAGAGCACGGCTAAACAGGATTAATCGGCAGATACAAAAACAGCACCTTAAGGTGCTGTTTTTTTAGGTGAAAGCGAAGCTTATGCTTTACCGTGAACGCCCTGCATGGAGCGGCCAGACGGGTCGGCATTGTTCTTAAAGCTCTCATCCCACTCAAGGGCTTCAACCGTACTACAGGCGATAGATTTGCCACCAGGCACACAGCGAGCTGCTGTTTCTTGCGGGAAATATCCCTCAAAAATTGTGCGGTAGTAGTAACCTTCTTTAGTATCCGGTGTATTGATTGGGAAACGGAACTCCGCAGAAGCCAGCTGTTGATCGCTTACTTCGTTGGCTACAAAGTCCTTGATTGAGTCAATCCAGGAATAACCCACGCCGTCACCAAACTGTTCTTTCTGACGCCATAACACTTCTGGCGGCAGCGTTTCACCATTATCAAAGGCTTCACGCAGAATGTACTTCTCCATTTTGCCGTTGCCACACATTTTGTCTTTCGGGTTGAGGCGCATGGCCACATCCATGAATTCTTTATCCAGGAAGGGTACACGGGCTTCAACACCCCAGGCCGAGGTGGCTTTGTTAGCACGGGCGCAATCGAACATGTGCAGGCGGTCCAGTTTACGTACCGTCTCTTCATGGAATTCTTTGGCATTTGGTGCTTTGTGGAAGTACAGGTATCCACCAAAGATTTCATCAGAGCCTTCGCCAGAAAGTACCATTTTGATGCCCATAGCTTTAATCTTACGGGTCATCAGGTACATTGGTGTAGCGGCACGGATAGTGGTGGTGTCGTAGGTTTCCAGGTGATAAATCACATCACGAATGGCATCCAGACCTTCCTGAATAGTGAAGTGGATTTCGTGATGCACCGTACCAATCATTTCTGCAACCTTTTGGGCAGCCACTAAATCGGGCGCACCTTCAAGGCCTACAGCAAATGAGTGCAAACGCGGCCACCAGGCATCGGATTTGTCTTCGTCTTCAACCCGTTTGGCAACGTATTTAGCGGCGACGGCAGAAACCAGCGATGAGTCCAGGCCACCAGATAGCAGTACGGCGTAAGGCACGTCTGACATCATGTGCGACTTAACTGCTTTTTCGAAGGCTACACGCAGCTCTTCGATGTTCGACTCGTTATCTTTAACGGCGTCGTATTCCATCCAGTCGCGCTTATAGTACTTCACCATTTCACCGGTTTTGCTCCACATGTAGTGGCCCGGAGGAAATTCACTAATCGTTTTACAAACCGGGGCCAGCGCTTTCATCTCGGAAGCTACGTAGAAATTACCGTGTTCGTCGTAACCGGTATACAGCGGGATAATACCAATATGGTCACGGGCAATCAGATAGGCATCTTCTTTTTCGTCATACAGAATGAACGCAAACATGCCTTGTAAATCATCAATAAACTCAACACCGCGCTGTTGGTACAGCGGCAGAATGACCTCGCAGTCAGAGCGGGTTTTAAAGTTGTAAGGAGTGTCCAGCTCTTTAGCGAGCTGTTTGTGGTTGTAGATCTCACCATTTACAGCCAGAGCCTGGTGACCGTTGTCACTGATAAGTGGCTGGGCACCCGTATCAACATCGACGATTGCTAAACGCTCGTGACACAAAATGGTATTGTCATTATTCCAGATACCCGACCAGTCAGGGCCGCGGTGACGCAGCGTTTTGGTTAGTTCCAAAGCTTGGGTTCTGAGTTCAGACACATCGGTTTTGATATCTAAGATACCGAAAATACCACACATAAGAAGCGTTCTCTCTTGTCACATAGTTAAAGGATAATGTTTTCTGTCGGTGCTCGAATTGACGTACAGCGGTGGATTATTTTTTTGCAGGATAAAACCTTTACACTCGCGACTACTGAATGTGCCAGCATGAGCAAAAAATGCAAGTACAATCTGGTCTATTTAAACAATTAGATAAAAAAAACCGCCGAAAGCGGCGGTTTTCTGGAGGGGGCTGATTATTTGCGCTGAAACTCACTGGTTTCACGCCATTGCGGCCAACTGTCTTTGTTGGCGACTAAATAACCAACTTCCATTAATAGCTGGGTATCCTGAGATATTCCGCTCAGATCCCAGTCGTCCCGGAACTTGTCACACACCTGATGATAACAGCCGGTAACAATCACGCTGGTACGTTTGCGGTATTTCGCGGTTTGTTCGTCAAATGGCTCGCTTCCGCCTTTGGCATAGAGCGCTGGTACGCCCACTTTCGCAAAGCTGAAATGATCGGAGCGATAGTAGTAACCCGCCTCAGGGCGATCTTCCTGAGTAACGGTGCGTCCCTGACGATTTGCTGCAATAGTCAGCTCTTCCTCAAGATCTGATTTACCCATGCCAATTACCGCGATGTCTTTGGTTTTACCCAGCACATTCATGGCATCCATATTGATATTGGCTACGGTTTTATCCAGCGGGATAATCGGGTTGTCGGCGTAGTACTTCGACCCCAGCAGGCCCTGTTCCTCGGCGGTGACAATTAAAAATGATACAGAGCGTTTCGGCGCCGGAGTGAGTTTACTAAAGGCTTCAGCCATAACCAGTGCTGCAGCAGTACCGGTAGCATTATCGTGTGCGCCGTTATAGATCTGGTCGCCCTCGAGACTTTCATCCTTGCCCAGGTGATCCCAGTGCGATGTATAAATCACGTGCTCATCCGGTTTTTCGCTACCCGGTAGGGTTGCCAGCACATTGTAAC
Source organism: Alteromonadaceae bacterium UBA2620 (assembly GCA_002339125.1). Classification (GTDB taxonomy): domain Bacteria; phylum Pseudomonadota; class Gammaproteobacteria; order Enterobacterales; family Alteromonadaceae; genus Alteromonas. The sequence continues at coordinate 47,258 of DDJQ01000035.1, read as the reverse complement.
TGGTTGAGGCCTGATAGGTGTTTTGCACCGTTACCGACATGCTCTGATCGAGCGGCACGGAATAGGGGCCTTGCATAGCTTTGGCTTTTTCTTCCTCAAAGTTAAGTCCGGCGTCCGCGAAAACCCGGCTGGCCGCTTCCAGCGTTAACCAGCCTTCTACCGCCACGCGGCTGGCACCTTTGTCCGGGCTAACCAGACCGTACTGCGGGCCACTCCAGCTATTGGCAACAACCGACCAGCCATAAGAAGTTGGCGCTGTTTCGTGAACAATAATGGCACCCGCGGCGCCCTGACGGCTGGCTTCTTCGTACTTATAGCTCCAGCGACCGTAATAGGTCATGGTTGTGCCCTGAAATTTGCCACCTTCCGGGTTTTCAAATCCTGGGTCGTTAACCAGAATCACTACGGTTTTTCCGTCTACATCGAGCCCTTCATAATCATTCCAGTCGTATTCCGGGGCATTGATGCCATAACCAACAAAAACGAGCTCTGAATCGGTGAGCGTTACCACATCCTGCTCGCGCTTGGAGCCGGCAACCATATCGGTTTTGTATTCAAAGGTGTGATCGCCAATGGTCATGGTCATGTCCGGATCGGCGGTAATTTCCATCAGCTCTACCGCTTGCAGGTAACTGTCGCCGTTACCAGGTTCAAGGCCAAGCTTTTTAAATTCTGACACCAGATAGTCGAGGGTTTTCTTTTCGCCTGCTGTGGTTGGCAGACGTCCCTCAAATTCATCAGACGCCAGGGTTTTCAGTGGTGGCGCTATTTTGTCGGCGGTAATGCTGTTATATACCGCATCAAAGTTATTTTTTTCTGTCGGTGTTGTGACCGCCGGTTCCTGTGAGCAGGCAGATAACCATGCCACAGAGGAAACAACTAACGGCAACAGGAGGATTTTTTTCATTTATTTTTCTCTGTTTGCTTTACATTAGCTTTCCAGTATAGAGAATTCAGTACAAAATTGAACTGCTAAGATATCCTCCGCTTTATCATGTCTTCACAATCCGATTCAACCAGGTTATCCACTTTGCCATTAGACACTTTATTTTCCACATTCAGGATGGAAGGGCGCAATGCGTTAAGTGCGCCGCAGCTTAATGACTGTGCAAAACTGATGGATGAAGGCTGGGCGGGTCCGGACTTTATTGATGATGACCAGGCCGATTTAGCAAACCGCTATTATGAAGTGTTTATCGCTGAGGAAAATCAGGTGCCAACACGCACCAACTGGCATGACACCTTTAATGCGATGATGTGGATAGCCTTTCCGCGCACTAAAAAGCGGATTAATACACTCCACTGTGAGGAAATTGCGCAGTTTGGCGTGCACCCCAGAACCCCTAAACGTAATCGCATTACGCATTTTGATGAATGCGGGTTGGTGATTGCGGTACCACAAGATAAACTCGAAATAGGTAATCAACTGTTGGAAAGGTTGGCAAACCATCAGTGGCAGGAATGTCTGGTTGATAATCAGCACGAATGGGGCAACACGTTGTTTCCAATGATTATTGGTCATGCCCTTTACGAAATGTTGCTGGACCCGTTTATTGGCCTGACGGCAAAATGGCTTGCCGTGATTGTGCCTGCCGGGTTTGCGAAAATGGATGAGAAAACCCGCTATACGGTGATGGATGTAGCATTGGCTGAGCGGCTTACTGAACTTGACGGATTGGCGGCAAAAAACACCTTAAAACCCATTCCATTGCTGGGGATACCAGGCTGGTATACAGAACAGACCGAGGCATTTTATGCCGATACAGGATACTTTCGGCCACTGGCGCCTAACGCGCCAGCTACCGTTCAATTGCCGCTTTGCCGAACTTAGAAAAGCTTCATCAGCGCCCAGACGCCCATAATGATTACAAAGGGAGCCGCTGCGATAATGGCAGACTTTTTGGTTTCGAAACTGGTCCACTGGGTAATACCTACCGTTATCAGATAGACCGACCATAACGTTTCCAGTCGCAGTGCCTGAGCGAAACCAAACCAGTCTGACTCCATACCGACATTAAAAATATAGGCAACGGATAAAGGGCTTAGTATAGTGGGTAATACCTGATGGTTATCTTCAATCGCGATTAAAGCAATACCCAGTAAAGCGCTAACCACAACCGGCATTCCTGCCCACCAGGTAAAGCCATACCAGTCGGTGTAACCGTTTAGGTTTTCTTCGTCGGACTTCGTTGTCAGGTTCAGATAGAGTGCCAGAATAGCATTAACCACAATAGGGCCCAGAATTCCGAACATTATCATGGCTACCATTACCTGAGGCTGGGCCATGTTTCCGCGGATGTTATCTTGTTCTGCCGGGCTTAACTCGCCATACTGAGTGTTTACCAACATGTTTTTGTACCACTCGAAATCAACAAAGTTGATATAAAGGTAAGCGGGTAACACACTCATCAGAATAACAACGAAAAACGGTATCCAGGACCAGTTATTATTTTCGTCGATGGCTCTGAACACGCCATTGGGCTTAAAAAAGATGTTATTGCATGCCTGGAACGGATTGGTGACTTCCGACATCCCTGACTCCTTATATTTTGTAACATTTCTACAGATTATTATTTTTAATCATGCCAGTATACTCATAATTACCATCGGTTTGCGTGAAAAAATGTAACGAAGTTTCACAAGCCAAACGGACCAATAACAATTACTTAGGGAAGGATAATGATAGAAATCTCAAATCTGGCAAAAAAATTCGCCGTTGAGAATCCTAAAAAGCTCAGCGATCAGGAAAAAAAGGATCCCCGTTTAAAAGGGCGATTTTTCCATTCTGTACAGGACGTGTCCTTTTACTGTGAATCCGGCGAAGTACTGGGGCTGTTAGGCCCGAATGGTGCTGGTAAAACTACCACGCTGCGGATGTTATCCACTGCGCTAACCCCTGACAGTGGAGAAATCATTATTAATGGCACCAATGTGGTGACCAAGCCGGTAGTGGCCCGCCAAATGATTGGTTTTCTGTCTGGTTCAACCGGGCTTTACGGGCGTTTAACCGGCCGTGAAAACATTGCCTACTTTGGTCAGCTGCATGGTATGAGTGAAGAACAGATAGATGCCAAAATCAGCGAGCTGGCTGATATTCTCGATATGCATACCTTTTTAGACCGTCGCAGTGAAAATTTCTCGACCGGTATGAAACAAAAAACCGCCATTGCCCGTGCGGTGGTTCACGACCCTAAGGTGGTTATTCTGGATGAGCCCACAACCGGCCTGGATATTATGGCCGCACAGACCGTGCTCGACTTTATCCGTCGCCTGAAAGATCAGGGCGTGCCGGTGATTTTTTCCACTCATCATCTGGATGAGGTGGCGGAATTGTGTGATCGGGTAACGGTTATTCATCATGGCAAGACCCATTTCTCTGACTCCTTTGATGCGTTTAAAGCGCAGGCGGAAGGATCACTTCACAAATCATTTATGCATGTCATTAATCAGGGAGCGTAGTTATGTGGAAAGTCATGCTGAAAGAAATAAAAGAATTGCTGCGCGACAGAAAAACGTTATTTTTCATGATGGCATTGCCAATCCTGGTGTTTCCGCTATTGATTGGTGTGGTGATGTTTTTTGCCGGTAAGGCGGTTGATAAAGCCGAAAATAAAGTCCTCGATTATGCCGTAGTGGGTGCACAATATGCACCGGCTCTGGTTGAAGACTTAGCTGCATCTGATTTATTCAATCAGGTTATGATTGATGAAGGTGAGGATATTGCGGCTTTTGTAAAATCGGAACAGGCCGATTTCGTGCTGGTTATTCCCGATAATTTTAGTGAGGACGCACTGCAAAGTGGCCAGATTGAGCTAAGCCTCTACTTAAATGATGCAGGCCTTAACATGGTTCGCCGCCGACTGGATAAAATCGTTGATGTGTATGCCGAGCGCAGCCAGCAGAAAGCCTTCGCCTCACTTGAACTGGATGAATCACAACAACAGGCGCTGATTGAGCCTATCGTGATTAAGAAAGTCGATGTGGCTGACAAACGGGAAAACTGGGGCGAAAAAATTGGCGGTATGATCCCGTACTTTATCTTTATGCTTTGTTTACAGGGCGCCATGATCCCAGCGACTGACTTAGGCGCAGGTGAGAAAGAGCGTGGCACGCTTGAAACCTTGCTTATTTCGCCCATTGAACGCCATAAATTGGTGTTAGGTAAATTCCTTACCATTGCGCTGGCCGGGGCAACCTCGGCATTGATTACGGTATCGAGCATGGCTGTATGGGGGCTGGTAATCAGTCAGGGCATGGCAATTAAGATGGTTAGCGAGTTTATGAGCGCCATCAACGCTATCGACTTTGTGTTGATGTTCTTAATGCTGGTACCTGTGGTAGCGATCTTCTCAGCAGTGCTGTTGAGTCTGTCAATTTATGCCCGCAGCTTTAAAGAAGCGCAGGGGTACATGACGCCTTTAGTCTTTGCCGTAATCGTGCCGGTTATGCTGGCAATGTTGCCCGGTGTCGAACTTAAGGGTGGCTGGGCCTGGGTACCGTTAACTAACGTAGCCCTGGCCATCAAAGAGCTGATCAAAGGCACCATGGATTACTTCCAGCTGTTTGCCATCTTTTCTTCCACCGCAGTGATTGCCGGTGCACTGCTATACTTCTGCGTGTACTGGTTCAACAAAGAAAAAGTGTTGTTTAGATAGCAAATAATACCCCGGGTAGCGCCTGATAGGCGCTACCCGGGGTCTCCTCAACAGGCCGACTCATTCAATAAATCTGATTTGTAGATAGGCAAACGCTTACTAATAAATTGCGCCCTTACCGGGCGCAATATGTTTTAGATGTGTTCCAGTCGCTTTACTCAGAAATACACCCAGTTAAGCAAAGCAATAACGATAGATGAGTACACTATCGATATGGGTAAACCAAAGCGAATAAAGTGGCTGAATTTGTAATTGGCCGCGTTAAATACTAGTAGGTTCGTTTGGTATCCATAAGGCGATATAAAGCTGGCACTGGCAGCGAAGGCAACCGCCAGAGCAAACGGCAGTAACGGCGCACCAATGATTTCCACCAGGCCGTAGGCAAACGGGAACATTAATGCAGCCGCTGCGTTATTGGTCACAAACTCGGTGAGAAGCAGGGTAAGTACATACACCACAATGAGCGCCATAAGCCAGTTGGTATCAGCCAGATAGGGCAGCAGTAACTCGGTGCTTATATCGATGACGCCAGACTGCTCGAGCCCGGTAGCCAGCGATAATGCCCCCACTATAACCACAATCAGGTTTAATGGCAGGTTACGTTTTATTTCCCCGTTTGTAGTGACTTTCGCGCCCAGCAGAACGGCGGCAAAAAACAGCAAACCGATGCCAAGCGGCACCATATCGGTGGCAGCAAGAAATACCGTAAGTAAAAAGCCACCCACTGTTATCCACTCCTGTGGTGTGGAGAGAGGGCGCGCAATACGCTGCTCGGAAAGAATAAAGAAGTTCTTTGAGATATTGTGCCGACTGTGGAAGTCCGGCCCTGCGGCAAGTAATAAAAAGTCACCGGCCTGCAGTTTAATTTCGCCCAATTTGCCGGAAAGCTGCTCACCGTCGCGGCGAATCGCTACCACGGCGGCATCAAACAGCGCCCTGAAGCCCAGTGCTTTGATGGTCTGGCCAATAATTTGTGCACGGTTGGAAACGATTACCTCGGTAAGGTTTTCACGCAAAATACCGTCGGTTTCGGCGAAGGTTTTGAGCCCTTTAATGTGACTCAGTGTATCGAGATTCTTTACGTTTCCGGAGAAGATGAGCTTGTCATCGGCCTGGATTATCAACTCGGGGCTAACCGGCGTGATCAGCTTACCCTGGCGAACAACCTCTACCAGGAACAGTTCAGGCAGGTTACGCAAATGGTTTTGCTCAACGGTTTTACCAACCAGTTCTGAATCTTCACTGACTTCGGCTTCAACGATGTACTCTCGGTAATCACGTTGCTTGCTGGCAATATCCGGTAGCAGTGGTGAAAGCATAAACATCAGCAGTCCGCAGCTTAACCCGGCAACTAAGCCAAACAGGGTAAAGTCCAGAAAGCCGAAACCCGGATGGCCATGTTCCTGTAAGAAACTGTCGACGATCAGGTTGGTTGATGTGCCGATGAGCGTAACCGTTCCGCCCAGAATGGCTGCATAGGATAGTGGAATGAGTAATCGCGAGGCAGGGTGGTACTGGTTCTGCTTAACAGGCCCAATCAGGCTCGCCACAATCGCGGTGTTGTTCAACAACGCTGATGAGAAAAAAGTCAGGCCAAACAGGCGCCAGTAGGATTTGGTAAAACTGGCCGTTACCAGCTTTCGACCAAGACGCTTGATAAACGCCGTTTTATCGATGGCGCTGCTAACCAGTAGCAACAGAATAAGAGTAATTAAGCCCTTATTGGTTAAGTTATCGAGAATTTGATCAAAGGTAATCTGCTGGGTAGTCAGTAGACCCAGCACCGTTAATGCAAATACAGTAGAAGGGCGCTGATTTGTAAAAATCAGCGCCCCGATGGTACCAAAG
>DDJQ01000035.1:0-40439 GCA_002339125.1 Alteromonadaceae bacterium UBA2620 | reverse complement strand
CCGATGGTACCAAAGAAAAACATCAGTACCAGTAGCTGGTTAAGTTCCATCTTGCGAGAACCTGCTCCTACAGCTTGTTAATATCGAGAGCATTCCAGTGTGGGAAGTGCTTACGAACCAACTCGTTAAATTCCAGTTCAAAGGCTGAGAATTCCTGAGTTTGATGCTGCTGGTCCTTGGCGATTTCATCGATGATCATACCCGCACCTACGGTACCGTTAGTCAGGCGATCAATTACGATGTACGCGCCGGTAGCACGGTTTTTCTGGTAATTATCACAAGGCACTGGCTGGGTAAATTTCAGGTCGACTACCGCAATTTCGTTCAGATTCATGTGCACGCCCTGAGTTTCTTCAAGGGTGTTTACGTCGATCAGGTGATCGATTTCAGCTACCGAACCTGACGTCATCTGACTGGCAAATTTAAACAGATACTGCTTGTTAGGCATCATTGGCTCATCAGCCATCCATACCAGGTGCGACTTATACTGAGTGCTTAACAGCGGCAGATTGTCTGATTTAACAATCATATCGCCACGGGAGATATCAATCTCATCTTCCAGCGTTAAGGTAACTGCCAGTGGTGGGTAAGCCACGTCTAAATCGCCGTCAAAAGTCACGATGGATTTTACTTTCGACTTCTTGCCTGAAGGCAGTGCGGTAATTTCATCACCTGGTTTAACTGAACCGGATACCACGGTACCGGCAAAGCCACGGAAGTCGAGGTTAGGACGGTTGACGTATTGTACCGGGAAGCGGAAATCGTCGGTGTTCGCGTCTTTCTGGATTTCGATATTTTCCAGCATCGTCATTAGCGTCTCACCGTCATACCAAGGCGTGTGTTCGCTAACATTTACTACGTTATCACCTTCCAGCGCCGAAATTGGCACAAACTGGATATCAGTGATGTTTAGCTGCTTGGAAAACTCCAGGAAGTCAGCCTGGATATCTTTATAAACCTGCTCAGAATAATCCATCAGGTCCATTTTGTTTACCGCAACGATAACGTGCTTAATGCCTAACAGCGAAGCCAGGAAAGAGTGACGACGAGTCTGAGTTTTTACGCCGGCACGGGCATCAACCATGAGGATCGCCAGATCACAGGTAGAGGCGCCAGTTACCATGTTACGGGTGTACTGCTCGTGTCCCGGAGTATCCGCGATAATAAACTTACGCTTGTCGGTAGAGAAGTAGCGATAGGCTACGTCAATGGTAATGCCTTGCTCACGTTCAGATTGCAGGCCGTCTACCAGCAACGCCAGGTCGACTTTATCGCCGGTAGTACCGACTTTTTTACTGTCCTGAGTAATGGCAGCTAACTGATCTTCAAAAATCATTTTTGAGTCGTGTAACAGGCGACCAATCAGGGTACTTTTACCATCATCTACGCTACCGCAGGTTAAGAAACGGAGCAGATCTTTTTGTTCGTGTTGTTCTAGGTAAGACAGAATGTCTTCTTTTAATAATGCGTTTTCGTTATTCATGCTTATGCACTCACGAGGAAATAAGGGTTCAACACAGACTCTTTCTGGTTATAAGTAAGAGCCTCGGCGTCAGAGTTCAGCGGGTCTGCTGCGTCCAGCACGGTAACGTCGGCTCCGGCAGCTAATGCTACCGCGTGCGCCGCGCCGGTATCCCACTCAGACGTTGGGCCTAAGCGTGGGTAAAGGTGTGCTTCACCTTCAGCAACCAGACATAATTTTAATGAGCTTCCCATGGCAACCAGTTCGGTTTCGCCTTCAAGCTGCGCCAGTAGATTTTGAATTTCAGGGCTTTGGTGTGAACGACTGCCCACGACTTTCCAAAGTTCACCAGGTTGATGTGGCTTAGCGCTGATGGAATTTACGCCTTCAGCGGTTTCTGTCCAGGCACCCTGGCCAACCACACCTACGTAAGACTTGCTAAGCGCTGGTGCGTATACCACACCCATTATTGGCTTGCCGCCGTCGATCAGGGCAATGTTTACCGTAAATTCACCGTTTTTCTTGATGAACTCTTTAGTGCCATCGAGTGGGTCAACCAACCAGTATTTATCCCAGGTTTTGCGCTCGTCCCAGCTGATATCGGCTGATTCTTCAGACAGAATAGGCAGCTCTGAGATAGCTTCTAAGCCGGCCACAATGCTCTTGTGGGCAGCTAGATCCGCTTCGGTTAACGGGCTGGTGTCTTGTTTTTCGTAGATGGCGAAGTCACGGTCGTAAATTTCCATGATCTTGTCGCCAGCTTCTTTTGCGATGGCCAGCACCTGAAGTGCCAGTGGATCCGTAATCGCCATTATAATAATCCTTTTTCTTCTAGCAGGTTGAACAGCCGCTCTGCGGTTTGTTCCGCTGGTTCATCCTGATACTGCAAATGTACTTCCGGAGATTGCGGCGCTTCATAGGTAGAGTCGATACCAGTGAAATGCTTAATTTCACCACTACGAGCCTTTTTATACAGGCCTTTGGGATCGCGCTGTTCGCACACTTCCAGTGGGGTATCTACATATACTTCGATAAATTCGCCGTCGGCTAACAGGTTGCGACAAAAATCGCGGTCGGCCTGAAACGGTGAAATAAACGCAGTTAATACCACCATGCCCGAATCGACAAATAATTTAGCCACTTCGCTGATACGACGGATATTTTCTACCCGGTCTTTATCACTAAAGCCCAGATCGCCGCATAAACCGTGGCGTACGTTGTCGCCATCGAGCAGGTAAGTATGCTTACCCTTTTCGTGCAGCTTCTTCTCCAGCAGGTTGGCCAGGGTTGATTTACCCGAACCACTTAAACCGGTTAACCACAATACGCGCGGCTTTTGGCCAAGGCTTTCGCCGCGAGTATCTTTATTGATCTCGTGTTGATGCCAGACGATATTGGTAGCCATTAGAAGTAACCTTCCATTTTCTTCTTCTCCATGGAGCCAGCGCTGTCATGGTCGATAACCCGGCCCTGACGCTCTGACGTTTTGGTCAGCAGCATTTCCTGAATAACTTCAGGCAGGGTTGCAGCAGTCGATTCCACCGCACCGGTCAGTGGGTAACAGCCCAGGGTACGGAATCGCACTGACTTCATTTCTGGTACTTCGCCTTCTTCCAGAGGCATACGGTCATCATCAACCATGATAAGAACGCCATCACGCTCTACAACCGGACGAGGCTTCGCCAGATAAAGTTGTGGGATATCGATGTTTTCTTTGTAGATGTATTGCCAGATATCCAGCTCAGTCCAGTTCGACATTGGGAATACACGAATGCTTTCGCCACGGTTTACCTGAGAGTTATAGATGTTCCATAACTCCGGGCGCTGGTTTTTTGGATCCCAGCGGTGGTTACTGTCACGGAATGAGTAAACACGCTCTTTGGCGCGAGATTTCTCTTCGTCACGACGAGCTCCGCCAAATGCCGCATCAAACTTATATTTGTTCAGGGCTTGTTTTAAGGCAGCTGTTTTCATTACGTCGGTATGCTTGGCACTACCGTGAGAGAATGGGCCCATGCCCATGTCAACGCCTTCCTGATTAATGTGTACCAGCAGGTCAAAGCCGTGCTTTTTGGCCTGCTGGTCACGAAACTCTATCATTTCTTTAAACTTCCACGTGGTATCAACGTGAAGTAATGGGAAAGGGATTTTGCCAGGGGCAAATGCCTTACGCGCCAAATGAAGTAAAACCGAAGAGTCCTTGCCTACGGAATAAAGCATCACCGGATTTTCAAATTCTGCGGCGACTTCACGAAAGATATGGATACTCTCGGCTTCGAGTTGTTTCAAGTGGGTGGTTGACGGGATACTATCAGTCATTTATCGAGTCCGAAGTTGTTTAGGTTTATATACGAAATGATTATATGCATAGAACCCTAACATATTTAGAAACAAAAGTGCTATGTTATTTTGCTATTTGAAATTACGTTTTTATTCCACTGTAATTCAGGCGTCATAAAGAGTGATTTCTTTACGGCTAACAAAAATATCGGTGCGCGAAAACGAAGTGCGGATGAGCCCTTGATTTGTATGGGTTAGCAAAAGAACGGAAGGGGAATACAGGAAGTCATCAGGCCAATAGCCTTTAAAGAAGCGCAGCAACACAGGGTGTTATCAAACCCCATATTGCTGCTCCGATGTGTTAATTAAATTACGTTTTGCTGGTGGTGTAGCGCCTCTTCAAACTTTTCAAAGGTCTCTTTAACGTTTTCCCGCGGTTGGGTGATTTTAGACACCACTACAATAGCAATACTCGATAAAATAAAGCCCGGTACAATCTCATACATCCAGGCACTCAATGACTGACCACCAATGGAAATTGGCAGGTAAATCCATAGCAGCACCGTTACTGCGCCGGTGATCATGCCGGCAAATGCCGCAGCCCGGGTCATATGACGGTCGAACAGGCTGAAGATCACCAGCGGGCCAAACGCCGCTCCAAAGCCTGCCCAGGCATTACTTACCAGCGACAATATGGTGCTGTCACGGTCATAAGCCAGCGCGATGGCTACTGCTGCAACCACAATGACGGATATCCGCCCGGCGATAACCAATTCTTTCTCTGATGCATCTTTACGCAGGAATACCTGATAAAAGTCGCTGGTTAGCGAGCTGGAGGTCACCAGTAACTGAGAGGAAATGGTACTCATAATTGCCGCCAGAATGGCGGCCAGTAAAAAGCCGCCGATTAACGGGTGGAACAGCAGTTGCGACAGGTAAATAAAAATGGTTTCCGGATCGATGCTAACGCCATCCTGTTGACTCACATAAGCCATCCCGTACAAGCCGGTAAACAAAGCACCAATGATGGACATGATCATCCAGCTCATACCAATACGGCGGGCAACCGGTACCTCTTTTACCGAACGTATGGCCATAAAGCGCACGATGATATGGGGTTGACCAAAGTAGCCTAAGCCCCAGGCCAGTAGAGAAATAATCCCGATAGTCGACAGCGCTGTGTTGGTAGAGGCATCGGTAAACAGGGCGAACAGGTTGGGGTTGATATCGGTGATAATAGCATTGGCATCCGATAAACCGCCGAGGTTCATGATTACCACAATAGGCACCAGGATCAGCGACAGGAACATAATGCAGCCTTGCACAAAGTCGGTCATGCTCACCGCCATAAAGCCACCAATTAAGGTGTAAGCAACCACCACACCGGCGGTTACATACAGGCCTAATTCGTAACTCAGGTTAAAGGATGACTCAAACAGTTTGCCGCCGGCTACCACACCAGAAGAGGTGTAAAGGGTAAAAAAGATAACAATTACTACCGAAGCAATCACTCGCAGCATGCGCGAGTTATCGGCAAAGCGGTTTTCAAAGTAGTCGGGCAGGGTGATAGCGTTATTGGCAATCTCGGTGTAAACCCGCAAGCGAGGCGCCACCAGAATGTAATTGGCAAACGCACCTATAGTCAGGCCCACCGCAATCCACATGGCCGATATACCCGCCACATACATGGCACCGGGTAAGCCCATTAGCATCCAGCCACTCATGTCCGAGGCACCGGCCGATAATGCCGTTACGGCAGGACCAAGTTTACGCCCGCCCAGCATGTAGCCTTCTACATTGGTATCGGACTCTTTAAAGCTATACCAGCCAATGCCCAGCATAACCAGAAAATACAGTCCCAAAGAAATCATTGTGCCAACTGCCATTAGCGCTCCCTTCTCATTATTGTTTGATTTTAGTGTGCTTTTTACGGGGAAGCGCTGCTTAAGCCGTTTTGCCCCTAAAGCATCTCGTGTTGGTTCACTATAACAGGATGACAGCCAATAGGTAAGGCGAGGGTCTGAAAGCCCTTAAGTGAAGGAGAAGAATTAATGCAAGTTAATCGTTTATAACGATAAGCTCTTTCAGATAGGTAAATTCAACAAGGTTGTGGCGGCAAAATGAGTTGTATTTGAAAAGACTCTGCCTCGAAAAACAGGATATTCAGTTAACTGAATATCCTGAAGTACGGTTAGAAAGATTGTCTCTCAAGCCATTTAATATAGAGATAAACGGCGGCTGTTGTCGCGCCCGCACTAAAATTTTTCGCTATCATCACCATCTGTCCCTCGTCGCCGATAATTAGCTCTACGGTACTGATCAGAGCGACTCCTGATAGCAAACTTATAAAAACGAATAGTATTTCTTTGCTGAGTCTCATATCAAGCTCCTGTATATCCGGGCCGCTACCTGGCCATATATTCATAGTGCGCATGCGCTTGGTATTCAGTGCGCCTTTGTGTTTTAAACCTATTTTGGCTTTAATCGCATTTCGGCTGAACTGAACGTCAGTATGGTTTTGAGATTCAAAGGAATAAGGGGATAGCAAGAATGGTCAAGCCGGGCAATTCCTGCCCGGCGTTTTACATTAGGGAAGGGCGTTTAAGCCGAGAATTTTAAATATTGCTTAAGTTCTGATTTAAATGCCGGAATATTGGCATCTTTATCACCTACAACCAGAATGTTGGTTTTATGCAAAGCATAGCTGCTGCCCTGATAAACTTCGTCGGCAAAGTCACTGGTCATAGGTTTATCGTGATCCGGTACCAGGAAAACCGACATACGCCCTTCTGGGGTTTCGATAATCAGGTGCAAACTACGGATCGCATCAAGAATGCAATAGTTCGCCGAAGCGATATGACCAATGGATGTATCAAGCTCGGCACCAAACTGAGCCAGTTTTGCATTGACTAACTGTGGTGTTACTTCCGTATTCGCGTGAGGTTGTTCAGTCTCTGCATAGTACATATGCGCCAACGCGGCTTGATCCAGCTGTACGTGTTGTTGCTGCCAGGCGGTGAGGGCAATACCAAAGGTAAAGGCAACACTGGCTGCAAGGCCTATATACCAGCGGTTGCGGCGTTTTTGCTGATTAAACTCCCGCATCGTTTGCTTGAGGATCAGTCGATTAGCCAAGTCTTCAGGCACGGGCACGCTAGCTGCCGTTTTCAGCTTCTCATCAAGCTGCTTGATATCCTGCCAAAATGCATCGTTGTCTGGATTTTGCGCAGCAGCCTCGAGTAAATCTTTCTCGTTATCCGCGGGGTTCGTATAGACCCGGCGGCGAAATTCTAATTCATCCACTATGAAAACCTCTTTGTTGCGACGATGATGTCAGTGCATCCTTTAATTGCGCTCTCGCTCTGAACAGCCTTGTCATAACGGTATTTTTATTAAGTTCCAGTTGCTGGGCGATTTCATCACCACTAAACCCAAAGATGATTTGCAACATTAATGGCTCGCGATAATCCGGCGCCAGTTTCCCGATCGCTCGCCGGACCTGACGGACTTCTGCGTCACTGTCCTGATCCTCATTGCCGGCAACCGAGACTTCGTCGAAGTCGACCAGATCGAATTGCTTGCGTTCGAAACGCCGTGCGTTTTCGCGTCTAAGGATGGTGATCAACCAGGATTTTGCGGCCTTTTCATCCTGTAAGCTATCCAATGCCCGCCAGGCGCGCAGGAAAGTCTCCTGCACAATATCTTCGGCAGTACTCTTATCGTTTGTGAGCCAGTACGCATAGCGATAAATATCACCGTGAAGTGCACGTACCAAAGCTTCGTAGCGGAGCGTTTTTTCTTTCATGATTAACCAGACCTGACATTAAATAAATTAATTTCACAAAAGCATAAAATTTTTCAAAAAAAATAAAGGAGCTAAAACGCTCCTTTATTTATCCATTTATCCAAAGTCAGTTAAGCAGCGACCAAATTAGCATTAGCTGGCAGGGTAGAGGGGCGATAATCCCTGCCCGGAAGCGCTCTGCTGGTTTTGCAGGTTCTTCAGTTTATTAAGTAGGGCAGATGGATCCCATTGGCCTGGCTGCGGAGCATAGCCTGCGGCCATCATCGCGTCAACCTCAGGCTTTATCTGTTGCTCTATTTGCCAGCGCTTAGCCGCAGAGAACTGACTAAGCCACTGGGTAAGGGCCGGTTGGATTTTCCGGATATCGCCCTGACGAACAATTTGCTGTAACTGATTGACTGACGCTGTGGGTTGGACCGCTTCTGCTTGCGAAGAGGGAAGGTTGCGCGGGCCTCGTTTTTTAAGCTGAACGTAGGTAAAAAGCCAGCCAATAAGTGTCAGCAGCCACAGCGCTAACATGATGGTGTGCAGATTATCCCATTCGTTTTGTGCGGTCTCAGCTGTTCCTGGCTGAGCTGGTGTTTGTTCTTCTTCTTCTGCCGGTTGTGGCTGTTCTGTTTGCATTGGGGCCGGAGTTAGCGCTGGCGTTGATTGTCCGGCTGCGGCTATCACGTTTACCGTGCGACTGGGCAGCTTTGCGTATTCGGTTTTACCGGTAGACACGTTAAACCAGGGCACTCTCACTTCAGGAATAATATAGCTGCCTGCTTTGGTTGGGATCATGGCAACCGATTCGGTGCGCTGCACAATCAGGCGATTATCCTTTTCTGCCGATGCACTGTTGGCCTGGTCCGGATACAGTTTAAAATCCGGCGGATAGATTTGTTCTATCTCCGGCAGTTGCTCCTCTACCACGCCTACCGCGGTAAGCGTAAGAGTGCGGGTGACCGGCTCACCCACCGTAAAAGTATCGCTTTGCCATTCTTCATCCAGTTGTACAAAATCGCTGGGTAACCAATGATAATTCACTTCAGCGGGGATGGGTTTCACCTCTACCTGCACATCCGGCCCTACCCGGTTGATAGTTTGGGTACGGTTAAAAAAGCCAAAGCGCTGATTGGTGTTAGGGGCAATTACCTCGCCGGAGAATACCGGGCCACGAATGGTAAAGGTACCGGATTGCTGGGGTAATACGGCAAAGTTACGCTCCACTACCTGGTAGCGACGGCCATTCACCAGCTCAGTGTATTGCTTGTCATCACCGAGCTGTTGGATTTGCGCGTTTTCCAGTTCTGGTGCTTGCAGACTGCCGCGCTCAATTTGCGAAGACAGATATAGCTTTACTGTATAACGCAACTGCTGCTGTAAATACACCGAATCATTGTTTACTTCGGTACTCACGTAATAATCCCGTGCAGGGGCATTATCCCCTTGCTGAACCGGAATAACTCTTACCTCCACCGGCGCACTTTTTTGTCCTTCAATGGTAAAGGCAGGGATGGTAAATGTTCCGACCTTACGCGGAAACAAGGTGGTGCTCCAGGTGGTAGTCCGCCGGGTATCGAAGTTGATAATGGACGTTTGCGAGCTTACCGAGGTACGCCCTACAACAAAGTCACTGAGCAATACCGAGCTGTCGAAAGCTTCTCTTTCAGCATCGCCTTCGGCGGTTACGGTCAGGGTGATGGCTTCATCGAGCATCACCGGGTTTTTATCCACGGTCGCAGTGACGCTGGTTACTTCAGCGTGGGCTGAAAAGGTCAGTAACAGTAACCATATAAACCAATGGCGTTGTTTAAGCATTACCAATCACTCCGGTTTGAATCTGGTGGGCGGCGATACTGCCGCTTCTGGGCTTCCAGTTGCATTTTGCGTTTAAGTAAGAAGGCAGGATCATCAGGGACCCGGCGCAACAAATTGTTCAGCCGCTGCTGGGTTTCCTTATCCCGCTCGCTTTGTTCCTGATGACCTTGTTGGGCCTGAGCCTGTTGTTCTTCTTGCTCACCTTGCTGCTGTTGTTCTTCGGACTGTGCGTTCTGGTCCTCTTGCTGTTCGCCTTCCTGTTGCTCCTGCTCAGACTGTTGATCCGCATTTTGCTGATCTTGTTGTGAGTTTTGCTGTGGATCCTGTTGATTCTGACCATTTTGCTGTTCAGCGTTTTGTTGATCCTGCCCTGAGTCACCATCCTGTTGCTCAGACTGCTGCTGGTCTTGCTGCGACTGATCCTGCTGATTCTGGTCCTGTTGGTTTTGTTGATTCTGCTGCTGTTGGTCCTGCTGTTCCTTGAGCTTTTCGATCAACGCTTTGTTGTCTTTGGCATCAGGGAATGTCGGGCGTTTTTCCAGCGCTTTATCGTAAGCGGCTATTGCAGCATCCAATTGACCGGCTCTGGCCAACGCATTGCCCTGATTATAATACCCGTCGGCAGTGTCAAGCTGACCATAGGTCTCGGCAGCAGCCGCATAATCACCTTCACGGTACTGAGCTGCGCCTTTCCAGGCCGGGTCCTCAAAGTTACTGCTTGCGGCGTCATATTGTGATGCATTGTATGCTTCCAAACCTTGTTGATCGGCATTCAAGAAGGGTTTCTTCCACCAGGGCAGACCAGGCATATCACTTTGTGGCGTTTCTTCAGATTCAGCCGCAGACGGCTTCTCTTGTTGTTGAGCGCTGGCTGGCGGCGTGGGTAATGTCAGGGTTACCGAGACTAACAGGGCAAAGATTAAACCGCGCTTAAATGCAAAGGCGGCAATGGGTAATAACAATAGCAGTAAATAAGGGCCAGCCTCGCGCCACTCATCACCCTGGTTGTTATTGTCATTATCCTCGGTTTCGCGATTTTCAAAGCGGCCCGTTGCTGAGAGCTGGCGAATATCGGCATCATTGGCTGTTAACTCGGCAAAGGTACCACCACCTTGCCGGCTGAGCTGTTTTAGTGCGCCAGCATTCAGTTTGGGTACCACAATCGAGCCATTATTCCGTTTAAGCAACTCGCCGTTGAGCTGCTTAATAGGCGCCCCTTCTTCGGTACCCACACCCAGAATATTCACCTTGAACGGGGTTTCAGAAAGAAAGTCGCTTAATTCCTTCATTTGAGAAATTTCCACGCCATCGGTGATCCAGTAAAGCATACCATTCTGAAATCCTGCATTGGTCAGCAGCGTTTCAGCGAGGCGTAACCCCTGTACCGGATCGCTGCCAGCAACCGGCATAATTTCCGGACTCAAACCTGGTAGCAGCGCGTTGAGAGTATTGGCATCCTCGGTAAGCGGGCTGATCACAAAGGCATCACCGGCATAAGCCACCAGGCCCATGTCACCTTCGTCAATCAGGTTAACCAGATCGATGGCTTTGTATTTAGCGCGCGATAGGCGGTCGGGCGCTATATCTGTAGCGCGCATGGAAAGCGACATATCCAGCACCAGTACGTGGCCGGTTTTAACCTGATACACCGGCTGCGGGATGCGCTCCCATGTAGGTCCGGCCAGGGCAATAACGCTTAACAGCCAGGTCAGCGCCAGAAACGGCACGAACAGGGAAGTAACAGATTGTTGTTTGCCGGTAATTAAATGCTGGTACAGGTGACTGGCTATCACGCCCTGCCAGCCAGTGGCTTTAGCGCGCCAGCGCTTAACAAACCATACTGCCAAAAGCAGGGGAATGAGCGCATAGAACCATTCCGGACGTAAAAAATGAAAATCAGCAGGCAATAACATCATTCGGCTGACATCCTCGTTGCAAAGAGTCGGCGCCAGAGCAGACTAAGCAGCAGGCCAATTACCGGCAATATGCTTAACATCAGTGCCAGCGCCAGCGGATAATAATACAGTGCTGTGAGTGGACGCATTTTGCGTTCATCACCGGCGATAGGTTGTAGTTGGTCGAGCATGGCGTAAATTTGTTCCAGCTCTGCGGCATCCCGGGCCCGGAAGTACTGACCACCGGTTGCTTTGGCGATATCGGTCAGCATGCTTTCATCCAGTTCCTGTGAAGGATTGACCTGACGGCTGCCGAAAAAGCTGTTCACCGTCATAACATCTGCACCCACACCAATGGTATACACCGTAACACCGGCATCTACTGCCAGTTCTTTGGCCTGTTCCGGCGAGATATTACCAGCGGTATTTTGTCCGTCGGTGAGCAAGATCAGTACCCGGTTGGAGTCGGTTTTAAGCTCAAAACGCTTTACCCCTAAACCAATAGCATCGCCGATGGCGGTTTGTTCACCCACCAGGCCGATAACGGCCTCATCGAGTAGGGTGGCAACGGTTTCTCTATCGTAAGTCAGGGGGGCCTGCAAATAAGCGGTATCCGCAAACAGTATAAGGCCAAGGCGGTCGCCGACGCGGCGCTTAATAAAATCATGCAACACTGATTTGATCATGGTCAGGCGATTTACCTGACGCCCATTAACCAGCATGTCTTCAATTTTCATACTGCCGGACAGGTCCACCGCAAGCATCATCTCCCGGCCTTCGCTGGGAATACTCACCGGCTCACCAAGCCATTGAGGACGTGCAGCCGCCAATACCAGGCAGATCCAGATTACGGCTGCC
Organism: Alteromonadaceae bacterium UBA2620; assembly: GCA_002339125.1. Classification (GTDB taxonomy): domain Bacteria; phylum Pseudomonadota; class Gammaproteobacteria; order Enterobacterales; family Alteromonadaceae; genus Alteromonas. The sequence goes on along the minus strand of DDJQ01000035.1, from coordinate 28,336 downwards.
AACAAGTGTAGCCACACCTTTGAGCCTTTTGAGGACTGCGTTTCTGGTAAGTTGTTCAACAGCGTTGGCACGCGTAAGGCCACTTCGGCACTCTGGGTTCTGCGGCTGAGTAGCCGGATTATCCACGGCAAAGGTATAATACAAAGCATCCACCACCAGGCAAACTCAAACATTGTGGTTTACCTCCGCCGTGCTTACAGATTCAGGAGCATGCTTTAACATGGCGTGTTGCAGCCAAAGGCTCACAGCCTGATGCATTTCAGTTAGTTGTTCACTATCCGGTGCAGCCGGCTGATAAGGGCTCTGGCACAGGCCTTTAAGACCTGGCTTTGCTTTAGCCTGATGCTTGTCGGCCAGGCAGTTCAAAAGTAAATGTTGCCAGGCGCTACCGTAGGCTGAAGCGGAATATCCGGCATCAAAATAATGCAGGGTGACCCGCTTGAGTAATTGATTGGCTTTGGCCGGGTAATGGGCATCTACACTCAAATTTTTGTGTAACGCGATGGCCTCACTGCGGGCCCGGTTAAATCTGATGTGGCGGACTATTATATAAATCAGGCCACATAACAGCGCCACTACGAGCAGTGCAGCAACCCACCATCCCCAGGCGAGTGGCCACCAGTCGACGCCTTGCGGTGTATGAATATCTTTTAACTGAGCTAACGGGTCCACTGTGACAACCTCCGTAAGCGTTCAAACTGTTCAGTAAGCGGCAGGCCGGCATCAATAAAACTCAAAGAGGTTTTACATTGCTTGAGGTGCGACTCAACTGCCTGCCAGCGAGCCTGCTGACTGGATGAATAATGACGGGCCAGGTTGCTGTCGCCTAACAGCCAGGTTTGTTGCTGTGCGCCGTTGGTCACATTTACCGGCTGCAGGCGATGCGTTACTGGTAGTTCCCGCTCCAGCGGATCGGTAATAGCCAGCGCACTCACTTCGCAATGACGGCTGATTTGCATTAAATGCTGCAAAGCACGCTCTTCTAATTGCAGAAAGTCACTGATCACATACACCAGACTTCCCGGCTTTGCCAGACGACGCAGGCGGGCCAGGGCGCTTTCCATGTTGGTATCAGGCTGAGCAGATTGTTGACTACGGGCATCATTCTGACAGCGCATGAGTTCGTGGCAGATAGTGAGCACGGCACGTTTACGACTAAGCGGTTTGCACTCGGCGTGCATATAATCGGAATAGACCAGTGCGCCTACTTTATCGCCGCGTTGGGCTGCGCCCCAGCTGATTAACGCCGTTAAATGCGCTGCCTGTACCGACTTGAGTAATAACTGGGTGCCAAACTGCATGGAGGAAGACATATCGCACAAAATAAACACCGGGCGCTCGCGCTCTTCACGATAAACTTTGGTATGAGTTTTACCGGTGCGCGCCGTTACCCGCCAGTCAATTGCGCGAATATCGTCGCCGGGCTGGTAATGCCTGGCTTCGTCGAATTCCATGCCCCGGCCTTTATGCTTGGTCAGGTAACTCCCCGCCAAACGCGCCTGTGGCGTACGCCGCGGGGTTAAATCCAGCAGGTTGGCAAACTGTCGGTATTGCAGTAACTCTTTGACACCTAGGTGAATGCCGTCCGACTGCAATCGTGCTAAGTAAGATTGCGCAGTCATGATTTAAGGTACGGCCACCAGATTTAAAATTTTATTGAGCACCTGATTGGTGTTTACCCCTTCTGCTTCTGCCTGATAAGACAAAATAATGCGATGGCGCAGAGCATTGTGAAATACTGCCTGAATGTCATCCGGTCCAACAAAGTCACGGCCAGCCAGCCAGGCATGCGCCCGTGCACAGCGATCCAGCGCAATAGTGGCTCGGGGACTGGCACCAAACTCAATCCATTCGGCCAGTTCCGGTGCGTAGTTTTCCGGGCGCCGGGTAGCCATGATCAGCTGCACCAGATAGGTTTCAAGAGCAGGGGCCATATGCAGTGCTAAGGCAGCTTTGCGAGCGGCAAAAATATCTGCCTGACTGAGGCTGGGTGGTACCGCCTGCGGTGCACTTAATTCCTCGTTGCGGGTGAGCTGCAAGATTTGCAGTTCGGTATCTGCATCCGGGTAATCAATCTCCAAATGCATTAAAAAACGGTCCAGCTGGGCTTCTGGTAATGGATAAGTCCCTTCCTGCTCCAGCGGGTTTTGAGTGGCCATTACCAAGAACAGCTCTGGCAGCTTATAGGTTTTGTTACCTACTGTAATTTGATGCTCTGCCATGGCTTCAAGCAGTGCCGACTGCACTTTGGCCGGGGCTCGGTTAATTTCATCGGCTAACACCAGGTTATGAAACAGCGGCCCTTGCTGGAACACAAATTCGCCGGTCTCCGGGCGGTAGATATCCGTACCTGTTAAGTCGGCAGGCAGTAAGTCAGGAGTAAACTGCACGCGATGAAAGTCACCATCAATACCTTTAGCCAGCGCATTGATGGCACGGGTTTTTGCCAGCCCGGGAGGCCCTTCTACCAGTAAGTGACCATCAGCTAGTAATGCAATTAACATATTGAGCGTAAGTTGAGACTGACCAATTATCTGTGAGTCGAGGTATGCGTGTAACTGTCTGAACTGCTCAGCTGCCATAGGAAAATCTCACCTTTTTATGTTATTGAAAATGCAAAATAGTGGGTAAAAATTGCGCGATATCCGTTGGACCGGTACCGGCACTGAACCGATAGGACTTTTCAGGGTCTTAAAGGTTCCCGCTTAAATGGGCAGATAGCCATTTATTGCTTGTCCAATTGTTGTTATATCAACAATCTGTAATAGGGTCGCTTTATTTTGTTTCAAGAGATGTCCGTCCTCAAGTGAATAAATGTTGCAAAATATTCCACCGCACATTTGCTATTTGTTTAATAGTTTGTAAAAATCTGCCCACTAACTACAGGTCAGACCACTTGGTGGTCGCAAATACAGGTTGAATTGCATGGCTAAACAACAATCAGTCACAACGCGCAACGGCGACAGGATCGCAATCGTTGCCGGCCTCAGAACGCCGTTCGCAAAAATGGCGACCTATTTTCACGGCGTGCCCGCTGTTGATTTGGGCAAGATGGTGGTAAACGAACTACTTGTTCGCAATGCGGTAGATCCCAAACTGGTTGAACAACTGGTGTACGGTCAGGTTGTACAAATGCCTGAAGCGCCCAATATTGCCCGGGAAATTGTGCTGGGCACTGGAATGAACGTTCACACTGATGCCTACAGTGTTTCCCGCGCCTGTGCTACCAGTTTCCAGTCTACCGTAAATATTGCCGAGTCGATGATGGCGGGCAATATTGAAGTCGGTGTTGCCGGTGGCGCCGATTCAACGTCTGTATCGCCTATCGGGGTATCGAAAAAACTGGCCAGAGCGCTAGTGGATTTGCAGAAAACCAAAACGCTGGGGCAAAAATGGGCCGTGCTTAAAAAACTGGGCTTAAAAGACCTGCTGCCGGTACCTCCCGCAGTAGCAGAATATTCAACAGGTTTATCCATGGGGCAGACGGCAGAGCAAATGGCCAAAAGCCATGGCATTACCCGTCAGGCTCAGGATGAACTGGCGCATCGTTCTCACAGTCTGGCGGCAGAAAGCTGGCAGGCCGGAAAACTGGCCAACGAGGTCATGACTGCCTATGCCGAACCTTATAAAGGTGCATTGGAGCAGGATAACAACATTCGTTTTGACTCTAAAATCGAAGGGTATGCAAAGCTGCGTCCGGTATTCGATAAAAAATATGGCTCAGTCACCGCTGCGAATGCCACGCCGCTAACCGATGGTGCATCTGCTGTACTGATGATGACGGAAAGCAAAGCGAAAGCGCTGGGCTATACGCCACTGGGTTACATTAAGAGTTATGCATTTGCGGCTATCGACGTGTGGGAAGACATGCTCATGGGGCCTTCGTATGCAACGCCAATGGCGCTGGATAAAGCAGGTATGACGCTGAACGACTTAACCTTAATCGAAATGCACGAAGCCTTTGCTGCGCAAACGCTGGCCAATATCAAAATGTTCGCAAGTGATAAGTTTGCTCAGGAAAAACTGGGTCGCAGTAAAGCCACCGGTGAAATTGATATGGACAAGTTTAATGTCATGGGGAGCTCTATTGCTTACGGTCATCCGTTTGCGGCCACCGGCACCCGAATGATCACCCAAATGCTTAATGAACTGAACCGCCGAGGCGGAGGAACCGGACTGTTAACTGCCTGCGCGGCAGGTGGATTAGGTGCAGCGATGATTGTGGAGACAGCATAATGACAGAACAAACTCAAAGCGCATTTACGCTGACCAGACAGGATAACGGTATTGCCATATTAACCATGGACGTGCCGGGTGAGTCGATGAACACTCTAAAGGCTGCGTTTGGCGAAGAAATGACCGTCCTGCTGGATGAAATTGAAAATGACAGCAGTATTAAGGGCGTTGTGCTGGTAAGCGGTAAGGATAATTCCTTCGTTGCCGGTGCCGATATCACCATGCTGGATGCCTGTTCTACTGCAGAGGAAGCCATGGCACTGGCTAAAGGCGGGCAGGATATTTTTAATCGCATTGAAAATATGCGCCAGACGTTTGTAGCCGCTATTCACGGGCCTGCACTAGGCGGTGGCCTTGAATTGGCAATGGCGTGTCATTACCGAATTTGTACCGAAAGTTCCGCAACTCAGCTGGGTCTGCCGGAAGTGCAGCTCGGCCTATTGCCGGGCAGTGGTGGCACGCAACGTCTGCCGAAACTCGCGGGTATTCAGCAAGCGATTAAAATGATGCTGACAGGCGCCTCTGTGCGAGCAAAACAAGCCAAAAAATACGGCATCGTGGATGACGTGGTACCGCGTTCTGTACTGGTAGATGTAGCCTCTCAATTTGCGGGCAAGTCGAAACCTTCTCGCAAGACTGAACCCAAAGGGCTGGTAAATAAATTTCTTGAGGGCACCGCTCCGGGTCGCAATATCGTATTTAAAAAAGCGGGTGAGCAAACCCAGGCCAAAACACGCGGCAATTACCCGGCACCACAACAGATCCTTGATGTGGTGGCTATTGGCATAAACAAAGGCATGCAGGCGGGCCTGGAAGCAGAAGCTAAGGCTTTTGGTCAATTAGTGATGACGCCAGAGTCAAAGCAGCTACGGCAAATTTTCTTCGCTACCACTGCGATGAAAAAAGAGTCGGGCGTTGCTGATGTCCCACCAGAGAAAGTTACTAAGGTGGGTGTGCTCGGCGGCGGCTTAATGGGCGGCGGTATCGCATATGTCACTGCCACTAAAGCTGGCGTTCCGGTGCGGATTAAAGATATTCAGCCGGCTGGTATTGCCAATGCCATGAAGTACAGTTACGACTTGCTCAATAAAAAGGTTAAGCGTCGCTTTATGCGTAAGTCTGAGATGCAAAAGCAGATGGCCTTGTTAACCGGTACGCTGGATTACTCGGGCCTGCAGGACGCCGATATTATTGTTGAAGCAGTATTTGAGGATGTTGGCCTTAAACGTAAAATGGTGGCCGATGTAGAGCAGGGGTGTAAAGCCGACACCATTTTTGCCTCGAACACCTCATCCATTCCTATTGCTGAAATTGCCGCCGAGGCTGAGCGCCCGGAAAATGTAATTGGTCTGCATTACTTTTCGCCGGTAGACAAAATGCCGCTGGCAGAAGTTATTGCTCACGAGAAAACCTCCGATCAGACTATTTCTACCACCGTAGAATTTGCCAAAAAGCAAGGCAAAACACCGGTAGTCGTCAAGGACGGGGCAGGTTTTTATGTAAACCGAATCCTCGCACCTTACATGAACGAAGCGGCAAGTCTGATTCTGGCCGGCGAGCCTATCGATCACATTGATAAAGCGCTCCTTAACTTTGGTTTCCCGGTAGGGCCGGTGAAGTTGTTGGACGAAGTTGGTATCGATGTAGGCACTAAAATTATTCCTATCCTTATGGATGCCTTTGGCGAGCGTTTTACTGCTCCCTCAGCGTTCGATAAAGTGCTGGCTGATGATCGTAAGGGTAAGAAAAATAAAAAAGGCTTTTACGACTATAGCGGCAAAAAGCCAGGCAAAGCGGTGGATGAGAGTATTTACCCGCTACTGGGTGTTTCACCCTCTAAAAGCCGCAGTGAATCAGAGATTTCAGAGCGTTGCGTACTGATGATGCTTAATGAAGCCGCACGCTGTCTGGATGAAGGGGTTATCCGTAGCGCCAGGGACGGTGATATCGGCGCTATCTTCGGGATTGGCTTCCCACCATTCCTCGGCGGACCTTTCCGCTATATGGACCAGTTAGGCGTTGCAAAAGTGGTAGAACGACTAAATTACTATGCTGATAAGGTTGACGCCAAGTTCAAACCTGCGGCCGTACTGGAAACAATGGCAGCCGAAAACACTACCTTTTATTAATCTAGTGTAATTAATATGTTAAAAAATCCGGCTTAGGCCGGATTTTTTCATTATAAGCCAAATAAATGATGGTTTTGTTACCAGAAAAGGGTAATATGCGCCCGCTGAAAATGTTGAGTGTTTTTCCAGCAAGTCAAAAAAACCTTATAGATTAAAAGGGCGTCAATATGTTGACAGTAATTTTAGTTTGTCTGGCCAGTAGCTGTTACTTTTTTGTCGAAGCGACAAAAGCCGGACTATCGGCAAAGCAGTGGGCGTTTGTAGGGTTATTGATGGGCCCGCTGGTGTGGCCAATGTTTTCCATAAGCCGTCATGTGCGGATGAGAAAAGACTGCGGCTTTAATAACGCTTATTTACGCGCGTAGCAGGCATAAAAAAAGGAGCCTGAGCTCCTTTTTGGAATTTGTTAGAAGCTTAAACGCGAACACTGCCAGTTTTAGGCTTGTAAGACTGGGTTTCAGTTGCGACTTCTTTTTTCTGTACAGGAGCTTTCTGAGCGCCTTCTTGCTTATCGGCTGCTACAGGTGCGGTTGTAGAAAGTACTAGGGCTACTGCGTATGCTTTCAACATCTTTCTTTCCTCGTTATATTCTTATATACAAAACAAACAAAACTGATTGACAATCCTCATTGTCACTCTTAGTAATGCGAACCCTATGCCAACTTTTAAATTCCTTTAAAAACAATGGTTTGCAGCATCCATTTGGACGGCGTCAATTTTCCGTTGCCGGTAATTATTGCCGTTCTATGCATTTATCTGCCGCTTATCAGAATACTTAAGGTAAAATAGTCAAAAAATTGCCTTTACTTGATAAAAAGACGCTATCCAGCACACATTTAAATAAAAGTGCCAAAGTTATTTATATTTGTAACTGGTTAATAACATGCAGGGTTTTATCAAGAAACTGCCTCAGATAGCAGTGTAAGGACAGGTTGTATGAGATTTAGTAGTAAAGTGAGATGATGAAACAGTTATGCATTAGCATTAATCCCTGCCAGCTTACACCTGGCTAGCGGGACGTAAGAATGGCAATAAAAAATGACCGGCGCCTGCGGCATAAGTCATTACAGACTTAGTTAGGTTGGAGAAACCTTATTGATGATTTTATGCAGTAAGCTGTTTTCACGGAGTAGCTTTTCGAAACGTTCTGCATTAAGTGGTTTGCTGTACAGGTAACCCTGCAGCATTTCGCAGTCATAGCGGCGTAAAATGTTCAGCTGCTCTTCATATTCCACCCCTTCGGCAACCACTTTAAGGCCCAGGTTGTGAGCAATATTGATAATTGCCGCCGCCATGTGACGGTCAACATTACTGTTGGCGATATCATCAATAAAAGCTTTATCGATTTTTAAGGTATTCAGCGGAAATTTTTTGAGGTAAGCCAATGAAGAGTAGCCAGTACCAAAGTCATCCAGTGCCAGGTGAATACCGCGATCACGCAGCCTTTGCATCATTCTGAGGCCTTCTTCCGGGTTTTCCATCAGAGTGCCTTCTGTGATCTCACATTCCAGGTGAAGGGGGGACAGGCCTACCTGCCGGAGGACGTTTTCTATGCGGTCATCAAGGTCGGGCAACTCAAACTGCTTGGCGGAAATATTGACTGCCACCCGGCCGCTGAATAAGCCTTCGCTGACCCAGCGCTTGGTATCTTCGCAGGCTTTGCGTAAAACCTGTTCACCAATCTCGATTATCTGGCCTGTTTGCTCCGCCAGAGGAATAAACTGGCCTGGGCTGACAATACCCTTATTCGGGTGTTCAAAGCGCACCAGCGCCTCCATACTCACCAGTTTACCTGTGGTGATATCGACCTTCGGTTGATAGTAAACAGTGAACAAATTGTCTTTTATGCCCTGACGGATCAGATTTTCAATCTGAAGCTGACGAACGGCGTTCTGGTTCATTTCACCACTGAAGAACTGATAACTGTTACCGCCGTTGTTCTTGGCAAAATACATCGCCGTGTCAGCGTTTTTCAACAACTCCTGAGGTGAGGAACCATCTTCAGGGAATAACGCAATACCAATACTGGCACCCAACACAAACTCTTGTTTGTTGATGATAAATGGCCGTGAAAGCGTGTTTAGAATACTCTGAGCAAAGTGGGTGATGGTATGTATATCTGAAAAGTCTTCCATCAGAATACTGAATTCGTCACCGCCCAGACGATAGCAGGTAGAATTGCTGTCGGTCATGCGCTGGATGCGCTTGGCTATTTGCTTAATCAATATGTCGCCGGTTTGGTGACCGAGCGAGTCGTTAATCTTTTTAAAGTTATCCATATCCAGACAGAGTAGGGCATGGGGTGTCGCACGGCGTACCAGGTTGCTATGACTGGCCTGGAAAAACGAACGGTTAGGTAACTCGGTGAGTGGATCGGAGTTAGCCAGCTTCAAAAGTTCTTTTTCCGTGCTCTTACGGGAAGTGATGTCTGAAAATACGCCTACAAAGTGCGAGATCCGGCCGTCGTCGTCATGCACCGCATCGATATTCAGCTCGATTTCGTAACGTTCGCCATTTACCCTGCTACTTTCAACCTCACCACTCCAGTTACCTCTTGATCTTAGCGTTTTCTTAATCTCTTCGGTAAAAGCTTCCGGGTACTGATGGAAATACAGGTAAGTCGCGAGCGCCTGATCCCGGGTTTCACCAGTATAAGTACAGTAGGCATTATTTACCGATATGAAGCGGAATTTGGTATCGGTAATAAACACGCCTTCAGAAATGTTTTCGATAGAGCGCTTAAACAGGTTGAGTTGCTCTTCGGCATCTTTCAGATGTTGTATATCCTTCAATGTGCCTGTCATCCGGATGGGCTCATTGTTGTGGTCCCGCTGTACCACCTTGCCGCGATCCAGGATCCATAACCAGGTGTTGGTGAAGGTTTTGGTACGGTACGCAATTTCGTAAAAATCCGTTTTACCATCGAGGTGTTCTTTCAGTGCATCCTGAACGCGCTTAAGATCATGGGGATGGATATTGGCGTCATAAGCGCTACTGGTGCGGATATCGTCCTGAGGGAAGTCCAGGGTACCCCAGGTGTTTGACCGGTAAACCTGGCCTCGATAAACATCCCAGTCCCATAATTCATCACCACTACTCCAAAGTGTGAGTTTTAAGCGTTCTTCCGACTCGGAAACAGCAATTCGTTGTCGACGGCGCACATGATATTGACGAACTACATACAGGGTAATAATCGCCGCAAAAAAACCATAAAATATTAAAGCTGCAGGGTGCAGCCATGGGGGGGGTAAAATTGTCAGATTCAACTCGCGAGAGGCTGACCAGGCTTTACCGTCTTCCTGAGCTTGTACTTCAAACGTATAGTCGCCAAAGGATAAGTTGTTGTAAGGAGCTTGTCTTTCCTTTCCGGCTTCTGTCCAGTTCTTATCTAATCCCGTTAAGCGATAACGGTATTTTACAGTAGAAGGAGATACAGCATTCAAGATCGCAAAACCAAAACTAAAACGTGAGTCACTTACCGATAATGTCAGTGAATCCTTTAGGTTTATCGGTTTATCCAGTACAGAGCCTTTTTGACCGAATACTTGCTCTTTACCAAAAAGTTTTAACGAGACAAGTTGCGGTTTTTGTGAAGGTACGTCTGTGAAATGATCAAAAGTCAGTAGTTCAGGATGAAAATAATGAAAACCTCGGTCGCCACCAAATACTAATGCATTCTCTTTTGTTTTAGTTACGGCGGCTTCAGAATAGTCATTAAGTTCTAGTTTGGTGCTGGACAGCGTCAATACTACTTCTAAGTTAGGTAATAGTATTTGCTTGATTTCATTTGATTCCGTGGATACCCAAATAGAGTCTTTTAAGCCTACTGAAGCAAGAATGGGGGCTTCTACGGTTAGAGAGTGATGTCTAACAACAGTAAGTGTTGTTTTGTCCAGTTGGTAAATACCTGAAGCGTGAGTGACGACCCAGTAATAATTCCCCCAAGAATATACATATTTTAGCTTTGGAAGGGAACTTGCTTGTTTCGAGCTAAAGTCAATAACGTTGGTAACTGCGCCTTTATCTGCATCGTATAATTTTATTCGGCCGTCAATAGCTAACCAAAGTTTATTGTCATTGTCAGTATATATAGGTGATACCATTGAATCTTTAAACAATGTGTTGTGCGACTTTACAACATAAGTTCCTGGTGGCGAAGTTCCATCTGAAGGCGTTGGTTCAATTGATATCAGGCCGTCAAGTTCCGACCAAGCCCAGATTTTCATTTTGTCGTAATGGATGTTATCTACGAATTGGTTTGGTAAAAATGTCTCACGCTTTTTGAGATGCTGTCCATCGTAACTAAATAGCTCTATACCGTTAGAAGTAGCCAACCAAAGTTGGTCAAATTCGTCTATTATTAGATCCCAAAGTTGTGTAGCGCGCCCTGTAAGATAAGAGGCCTGACTTTCATCATTAAAATTAAGTCGGCTAACGCCAGCACTTTGTGTGGCGATCCACAGGTTTTCTTTACTATCTTCTTCTACTCCCCAAATCCTTGGAGAACCGTTATCTTCTTCTGCCATGATGACGGGGTATAGTCTCAGTAAATTAGAGCCCGCTGAATGTCTATATAGCCCTTCGAGCGTAGCTACCCATATGGAAGAAGTTGAGTCTTTATAAATGTGTGGAATAAACTGATTGTCAAGATAAGTAATGTTCTTCATCTCGGCACCAATTACGATCAGTTTGTCTTTTATATCATTGTAGATAGCCAGCCCGTCTTCCGTGCCAAACCAGATAATGCCCTCTGAGACCTCAGTAATTGAACGAACATTTTCATTTTTCAGATTGGGGAAGTTAGCTCTGTTCAGTTGTTTAACGCTTTCACCGTTATTATTCAATACTACAATGCCTGAATTGGTCGCTATCCAATACAGGCCGTCGATAACCTTTATATCAAAAACGGCATTGGTAGACAGATTGATCCCCCAGGGATTAACTGACTTTAAAGAAAAAAGTTGTCGACGCTTTTTATCATAGATATAACCCCCGGATGCGAAAGTTCCTATCCATATCCGAGTCGGTTCATTACGTATTTCATAAATATCATCAGGGAAATCGACCCGATTATCTAGCAATGATAGCTCGCCAGAGTTTTGTTCGACACGGTAAATATTAGAAACATCTGCTACCAGAATATCGCCCGATGAATCTTCGTCTATAGACCTGATTTCGTTGTTCCGGATTAGAGAGTTATTGCTGTCATAAACTTGAAAATCATCAGTCTCTGGTCGATATCTTGCTAGGCCGCTAAATGTCCCAACCCATAGCTCGCCTTGTTCTGAAACGAACATTGTTCTAGCTGGGCCTTGGGGTATTGAATTGGGATTTTGGGGGACGTGTTTGTACGCTTTAAAATGATATCCATCGTAACGGAACACGCCTTCCATGGATCCGACCCAGATATAACCATCTGAGTCTTCAACTACTGACATGATCGTGCCTTCAGGCAGGCCGTCTTCCCTAGTGTACTCTGCAAATTTTATATCAGTAAGCACCGCGGCAGCAAAAGCCGCACGGGTAAATAGGAATAGCACTGAAAATATCAGTACAAAAGTCGTTCTTTGGGTTGAGCGCACCATACACCTTTGGCATTGAATGCCTTATCTTTTTTACTTCTTATCGTGTCTAGCTTCCCTACTATCCGCTACCCAATATGCCCAATAAACAGCGTCTCTACAAGGTTTTTTTTGATTGCCATCACTGCCTGTGTGTTTCTTGGGCAACCAGTGGTGACGGCAGGAGAAAAGCGGGTGTTTATTGCTCAAAGGTAAAATTCAACTTTAGATTTAAAATCCGCGATATTCGGAATAAAGACGTCATTTGCGACGTTCATGGTTTTAAATTTACCCGGGGCAAACAATACCAGTTGTCCGAAAGTCTGGTTGAGATTCATGTCGGTGGCGTAGTGTTCGATATCGCTGAATCGCATCGACTCGATGGCCTGTGCAAGGCGTTGGTTGGTATTAAGTTGCGGGTCTTTGGCGCCCAGGCTTTGCCAGATATTTTGAGAGCGCATGGACTGATTAATATCAACATCCTGCAACTGCTTTAACAGGTTGCGCTGAATGTGTGGCCAGTAACCTTCGTAAAAGGTTTTTTCGCTGGTTTGCTGCTGCAAAAACGTGGAGATGTGATCGAGCAATACCTGCGGCGCATTGTTGGGGCTTTGAATGTAAAAAGCGATGCCCGGATGCTGATTATGCGGAACATAACCGGTACCCACAATATAGCCTAGTTGCTTCTCTGTACGCAGGGTAGTAAAGAAAGAACCCGCCAACATTTGCTCCAATACCATACACATGGCGACATCCTGGATGTCATTGCTGGGCGCCTGTAAATACAACACTACCGCGGCGTCATCGTGCTCACAGGCTACTTCATGATATAAGGTTTTACCCACCGGTAATTTGGCAACCGGGCGTGGCAGCGGCGGTGCTTTGGCAGAGACAGTTTGTGTCAGCACACTGTCAACAATACGCTGGGCAGCGCTGGACGACCAGTTACCGTGAATCAGCCCGTCAACATGGTAGTAGTCAAAGGCTCTGTCTCGCAGTCGCTGAATATCATCAAACTGGCAATGCTGCACCGCATCCAGCATTTCTACCGGCGCGTGTGTGTTTTTTTGAATTAAAACACTCAGGCGTGAAAATAAGCGGTTAATTGGTTTGTTTAATAGTGTGTTATGTAAGCTCTGACACTGCAGTGACTGAACATGTTTAAAAGTTTGCGGATCCGGAGCGAAGCCTTTAATGGCATCAATAAGATGATTCAGCAATTGCCCCTGCTGGGCACTGAACCCTCGGGTGTGAATACTAAACCCACCCTGGTGGCCATATATCCGGTAATGCAGTCCGGCGATTTCCGCCCGGTAAAACCGGCCTTGCAGAAAATCATTGAGGGCTGCCAGCCATAGCCGCTTAGCTGCTACCTGATGAATATTTTGCGCCAGAGACGGGATGTCAAAAGACACGAAAATATCGCCTTTGGGTACATTGAATATGTGATCCTGACAAAACCAGAAATCAAATCCTTTATTACTCACTATCTGTTGCGGCAGTGCAAATTGCGCTTCGTTTTTACAAAGACTGTAGCTATCACCAATAAAAGGATTGGGAGGCGACATAAATATAGCCTGCACCGGGCTGGGAGTCTGCCAGGCTGTCAGTTGCTGCGCTGTATAAGGTTCAATCGCATAGGCTGCATCGTAATAAGCACACCTTTTAGTAGTATGCACGCTCTGAGCGATGACTTTCACCCGCATATTCGCCGGCGTAAAATAAGCCAGCGCATCACACAAGCTTTGCTGAGTTAAGGTTTCAGAAACACAGGCTTTTGCGATGTCATCCCAGCTAAAATACTGGTGTAGTTCTGCCAGTTCACTAATTGCCTGCAAAGGCTTATGGGAATCATCGTATTGCCGGGCTAACTGATTCAGCTTGGCTTTTTCCTGCAGGCGCCATTCTTCCGTAGCGGCTTGCTTAAGTTGCTCAATAACGTAAAACACCGCGTTGATGATGTCGTTTTGGTGTGTAAGCCCGCTCTCGGTAAGTTGCAGATTAATATTAAAATCTTTGAAATTCTGTCCTTCGATACCAGAGCCGGCAATCAGATTGCTGGCCCAGCCTTTGGCTTTCAGATAGGCAAACAAGCTGCCTGAGGCCTCATCGCCCAGTACATGGCTGATAAAATCCAGTGGCTTGCTACTGATATCCAGATGCAAGGCTGGCAAAGCAAAGGTAATGATCAGACGTCTTGCTGCCTGCAACGGCTCAATATTAATTTGTGTGCCTAATTGATCAGCCAAATACAGCGGCGGTAACTCAAGTTCTGCAGCGGAGCCAGCGTCGAGCAGGTTAAATGATCCTCCAAACCACGGAGTTAACTGACTAACGCTAAAAGGGGAATAAACACACAGGGTAAGGTTTTTCGCGCAATAATACTGCTCATGGAAATTACTGAGCATTTCTTTAAGCGTAGACACCGGGAACTGATTGAATATCAGTTCATTGCCAACCGAAAACTTGGCAAAAGGATGTGCCGGGTTGGCCGTTTCTTTATGAATTTGATAGAGCCGCCGTAAGTCATCCTTGCGCTTATACTGATACTCTGCATCGATGGACTGGATTTCAGCTGCTATGCGCTCCTGATTAAAGTGGGGCGCTCCCAGCATCGCAGCTAAAGCGGGCAGTAAGCGTGGCAACGCCTGGGCACGAGCCTGAAAATGGTAATTGGCAAATTCGGTCCCGGTCCATGCGTTGATAGAGCCGCCAGCCTGTTCAACCAGATCATTAATCCCATTCGGCTCGGGGATGAGGTCGTTGCCCATAAACAACATGTGTTCCAGCAGATGCGCCAGACCGGGGCAATCTGCAGGGTCAAAGAAGTGGCCAGCCTTACAGCTAACCGACACGCAGCAGGTGTCTACTTCAGGTTTATGAATAACGAGTACCCGGAGTCCATTTTCGAGAACAAGTGATTCAGTACTGTTTAAGTCCTGGGAAATATTCAATGTGTTTGTCTTCGCTTATTCACTTATTATTATACTTCCGGCCCGGCTCACGGACTGAGTTCTCCCACCTTAGTCTAAGTCAATGCGATAGTACTAGGCGAGGGGCGCGACCTTTGTTATCGTACACTTGTCATTTCTCATCATATTAGCAATGTTATGTCAGGTCAAAGCAGCAAAGACGACATTTTAATTTTTATCATGCGCCATGGTGAGGCCGAGGGACTCCTTACCGATGACAAGAGCCGACAGCTTACTGCCGTAGGCAGTGCGGAAGTTGGGGCTTCCAGTCGTTGGCTGGCAGAGAGCTACTGCCTCGATAACCAGATTGCAACCGCACTGGTCAGTCCATACACCCGTACCCGTCAGTCTTATCAGCAGGTTGCCAATACTCTGCATGCCAGTCAGTTTGAAATCTGCGCCGACATCACGCCCGATGGCAATGTAAAACTGGTTCATGATTATGTCGACGTACTTGCCCGGCAGAGCATCAAGAACAACGCTGGTCAGCCGCTATTGCTGGTTAGTCATATGCCATTTGTATCTTTTTTTCTCGACGAAATCTGCGATGTGCCAAAAATGTCATTGTTTGCTACCGGCTCTGTGGCAGTGGTGCGCTATTCATTAAGCCGAAGTAAAGGCGTTTTACTCAAGCACTATCAGGGGCTGTAACTGGCAGACCAGCTATGAGCTGGCATTATCAGCAATGTTCTCAGCTTTGAATTTCTGGTTATTCTGACAAATTTTCTGCTTTAGAAATCCGGCCGCTTTCCGATATAGAACCTGTAGTGAATCTATTATTTGAGAGTGTATGTCTGGCCAGTCGATCCCTGAACAGTTGCGTAAATCGCTTCAGCGTCATGTTGAGGAAGCAGACCTGCATGAAGATGAAGAGCTGACGCAACTGATGGGCAAACTAAGTGATTTGTCGGCCAAGGTGGCAGCGGCCAAAGCGAAAGCTCTGGCCAAGCGGAAAATTACTCGTTAGGGGTAGGCGCGCTTTCCCGGAAATACTCAGGTATCACCCGCACGGTTTTAATCATATTCTCGTTAATATCAATAATTTCAATTGGATATCCAGCCAAACGCAGGCTGACATTGTTCTCCGGGATTTCTTCCAGGTATTCCAGAATCAAACCGTTAAGGGTTTTCGGGCCCTCGGTTGGAAAACTCCAGTCCATCTCTTTATTTAATTCACGAATGTTGGCGCTGCCATCCACCAAAACGCTGCCGTCCTGTTGAATGGATACTTCCTTGCTGTGATCGGGCAGGTTAGTAGTGGTGAAGTCACCAATAATTTCTTCCAGAATATCTTCCAGCGTTACCAGACCCTGAATATCGCCGTATTCATCAACTACCAGGGCAATCCGCTCTTTCTCGGCCTGAAACTGATACATCAGGGTATGCAGTGGAATAGACTCAGGTGCAAAGTAGATTTCCCTTACTGCACGAAGCAGCGAGGCCTTGGTAAATTGATCTTTAGATAACAAGCGCAGGGCATCGCGCACGTGCACAAAGCCAACCGCATCATCAATACTATCGCGATACAACAACACGCGGGTATGTTGCGCCGTCGTAAGCTGCTTCTGGATGATTTTCCAGTCGTCATTAATATCAATGGCAACAATATCACTGCGCGGCACCATTATGTCTTCTGCAGTGACGTTTTCTAAGTCCAGAATGCTGACCAGCATGTCCTGGTGCTTTTTAGGGATCATGGTTCCGGCTTCATATACCACCGTTCGTAGCTCTTCCCGGCTGAGGGAATCGCCCGCACCATCATGAGGCCTGATACGCATAATTGCCAGAATGCCGTTGGTAATGCCATTAATAAAGGCAACGAAAGGGTAGAGAACTTTCAGTAATGGCGACAGGATCAGCGAGCTGGGAAAGGCAATTTTTTCCGGGTACAGCGCAGCCAGGGTTTTAGGCGTCACTTCAGCAAAAATCAGCAGAATGATGGTCAGGCCAATGGTGGTGGCAAACACTGCCCAGTATTCACCAAACCAGCGGGTACAGATAATGGTCGCTATGGCTGAGGCGGCAATGTTGACCAGGTTATTACCGATAAGGATCAAACCAATCAAACGGTCGGGACGATCGAGGAGTTTCTGGACCCGGTTAGCCCCGCGGTGCCCTTCGCCCTGAAGGTGCTTTAAGCGGTAACGGTTGATAGACATCATTCCAGTTTCTGAACTGGAAAAATAGGCTGAAAGTGCAATCAAAATGCCCAGTGCAATCAGCAGTGCACTGGTAGATATGTCGTCCAACTAAGGAATCCCTTGTACTAATCAGAACCACCAATGTAGACAGTCAGCTACGTGGTTTCAAGTGTTTATTCGGTGAATGCGACTATAAGAGTATTTCGCTAACAAACCGGCTGCCAAAATACGCCAGAGAGAGCAGAACTACGCCAACTACAGTTAATGATATGACTTGTTTTCCTCGCCAGCCCCACAGTTTCTGGCCAACCAGCAGCACAATAAAAACAATCAGACCGGCAATAGATAATACCGTTTTATGGATGTATCCGCGACCAAACATGTTGTCGAGGAAGATAAAGCCACTTAACTGAGCAATCACCAGCAAAATAGTGCCCAGCAAAATCAGTTTAAACAGGATTGACTCAACCAGCATGAGCGGGGGCAGGGAAGAGTGCAATAACCCTGCGCCTTTATGTTTAAGCTGATGGGTAATGTAAGACATCTGCAATGCATATAAAAAGCCAATCACCAGCGCCCCGTAGGCAAACAGCGATAAGGTGATATGAATCACCAGTCCCGGTCGCATGTCGATATGCATAATATGGCTGACCGGTACAAACATGGATGCCAGCACCGTAAACGCAGAAAAGCTGAATACTACGGGTAATAAAATGGTATTGGGTAACAGGCTGCTGCTAACCAGCATCGATAAGGTAATCAACCAGGCAACCAGTGAGAGTACGTTTGTAATACTCATATTCTGCCCGGCCTGAGCGGCCAGAATCGCATCGCCCAGATAAAATGAGTGAAATACCACTGCCAGTGCCGCAATGCTCAGCGACAGCATGCGGTTGGGCCCCTGATTATGAAAAAATCGCCCCGTCACCGAAACCGCTGAAAACAAATAGGCAGCAACTGCCAACAGCGCAAACAAGGTAGCCATTCGTTGTAGATAACCCGTTGAGAATTAATAAGTCCATATAGATACGTGAGAATAACAAAGAATTCAACCAGATGTCTGCCTGATTGCGATAAATCGTTAATCCCCCCTACGTAAACAGCGTAAATTTCGGTATACTTCAGCGATTACTTTTTGTTTCAGGTTATTGATTTATGTTTGAGAATCTCTCCGAACGCCTTGGCCAGACACTTCGCAATGTAAGCGGGCGCGGCCGTCTGACCGAAGACAACATCAAAGATACGCTGCGAGAAGTGCGTATGGCACTGCTTGAGGCAGACGTAGCCTTACCGGTTGTTAAGGAATTTGTGAGTCAGGTGAAAGCCCGTGCCGTAGGTACTGAGGTCACCAAAAGCCTTAAGCCGGGTCAGGTTTTTATCAAAATAGTTCAGTCCGAACTGGAAGCGGTAATGGGGGAAGCGAATGAAAAGCTGAACCTGGCAACCCAACCGCCGGCCGTGGTACTGATGGCCGGTTTACAAGGGGCAGGTAAAACTACCTCAGTAGGTAAACTGGCAAAGTATCTCACCGAACGTGAGAAGAAAAAGGTCATGGTGGTCAGTGCCGACGTTTACCGTCCGGCCGCTATAAAGCAGCTGGAGACCCTGGCTGAAGAAGTGGGCGTGACTTTTTTCCCGTCCACTATTTTGCAAAAGCCTATCGATATTGTTAACGACGCAATCGATGATGCGCGCAAGCAATTCTTTGATGTGCTGTTAGTCGATACCGCCGGTCGTTTGCATGTCGATAATGACATGATGGACGAGATTAAAGGCCTGCATGCAGCGGTTAAACCGGTAGAAACACTGTTTGTGGTAGACGCCATGACCGGTCAGGATGCGGCGAATACCGCCAAAGCTTTTAATGAAGCCTTGCCGCTTACCGGGGTTATTCTTACCAAAGCAGATGGTGACGCCCGTGGTGGTGCGGCTCTTTCGGTACGCAAGATTACTGGCAAGCCCATTAAATTCCTGGGTATGGGTGAAAAACTCGATGCCCTGGAGCCGTTCCACCCGGAACGAATCGCTTCTCGTATTCTGGGCATGGGTGATGTGCTTAGCCTTATTGAAGAGGTGGAGCGCAAAGTCGACAAAGACAAGGCACAAAAACTTGCCAAGAAAGTGCAAAAAGGCAAGGGCTTTGATCTGCAGGACTTTAAAGAGCAGCTCGAGCAAATGCGCAACATGGGCGGCATGATGGGCATGCTCGATAAAATGCCGGGCATGGGCAATATGACCGCCAAGATCAAAGATCAGGCTAACGACAAGCAGTTTGTACAAATGGAAGCTATCATCAATTCCATGACGCCGGCTGAGCGTGAAAAGCCTGAAATCATTAAAGGATCGCGTAAGCGTCGTATTGCGGCAGGTTCTGGCACACAGATTCAGGACGTAAACCGGTTGCTTAAGCAGTTTACTCAAATGCAAAAAATGATGAAGAAAATGTCTGGCGGCGGTATGAAGAAAATGATGCGCCAGATGAAAGGCATGATGCCACCAGGTGGCGGCGGCCCGGGTGGTATGGGCGGGATGTTCCCGCCACGGTAACGAAGTCAACGCCGAACAGTCTTATTATTCTGTTCGGCGTTTTAGTATCGTTACATCGGTAAGGAAAAGTTGTAACCGCGGTCTGCGAAAAGCTCATCGCAACGGCTATACTTATACAACCCGTTTATTGAAATCAGGTTACTTGTTGTTAAATGGAAAGAACTTATCACCCTGCTTTGTTAACCGCAGTCTTGTTGCTCGCGTTGCTTATAGTGGGCTTGTATTCTGGTCAGGCCTTACTGGCTGCTGAGGAAATGCCCGCCAAACCTCAGGCGGATATTCGCTGGATAAAGAACCCGTCGCCGCCTTTTCATATTCTGGATGGGCATCATGCCGGCTACGGTCTTTGCGATGTGCTGGTGGATAAAATAAACGCCAGGCTGTCCCCGCTTGATACCACCATTGATGTGTATCCGCAGTCAAGAATTAACCGGTTAGTCGAAGGGACGGAAAATCTGTGTTTTCCCTGCATGATTAAGCGCAAGGATACTGAGCGTTTTGTCTACAGCAAAACAACTACCGTTTATCCGCCACTGGGCATCATTCTGCGTAAAGAGCTGTTAGCAGAATTATATCCAACGCTTCCAGAAACGCTATCACTGGCAGAATTGCTCAACAACGATTCGCTAATATTCGGCTTTGCCGGTGCGCGACGTTTTCCCGACGAGTTACAAAGTGCCATTGACGCTCACAAAGATGACGATAATGTTTTGGCGCTACCCGGAGTGTTTGGGCCACTGCGACTGCTCCAGCAAATTGACTTTGAACGGATCCATTACACACTGGATTATCCCGGTGTACTGCGCTATTTCGCAAGCAAAGAAAATAACCAGTCGCTAACCTATATGCCAACCACGGAGTATGGTGAGCAGCCCGTTTATGGCGCCATTGGTTGCACCAACAATGCCTGGGGCAAACGCGCGGTTAAAGCTATCGACTCGGTGTTGGATGAGGTAATAGCGGATCCGGAGTACCGGGAAAACCAGACATTCTGGTTGAATACGCTCCCCGAAAACCCTTAATACCACAAAGCTTGATTAAATAATGCGCGATTGTGTCGATTTTTCCTCCTGAGCCCAAAACTGACCCCCTCAAACCTGTGCAACAGCACAATTTCATAATAAACTGACGCGTTAATTTCGCCGTGCAGTAAAGCCAGCTATTAGCCGTGCTGGCAATGGATCGTCAGTTAATAAACCAAGCACCCTCGGCGAAGAATATTCTAATAAAGAAACAGGAATCCTATGGCCGGTCTTAAACGAATTATCCTTATCGACACTCACTTACCGGGCGTCGTTGAACTCAAGCTTGACGGGCACACTAACATCTGCGGAACCAACGCCTCGGGTAAAACTACGCTACAACGTTTGATCCCGGTGTTTTACGGTGAATATCCGAGCCGGGTAGTGCCGGCAACCCGCGATAGTTTTGAACGCTGGTATCTACCGCGTCAGTCATCTTTTATCATTTATGAATATACCCGCGCCGACGGCGAACTATGTCAGGCGGTGTTAAGCTCAAACGGCACCGGTGTTAACTACCGGTTTATCGCCAAACCCTTCGACTTGGATGACTACCTGTATCAGCAAAAAAGCGGTAAGCATGCCTCGCTGTCCTCCACCGAAATCGCCCGGGCTATGAAACGCAATAATATTGTGGTATCGAGCCTGTTAACCACTAAAGACTTCCGTGCGGTACTACAAAACGATCAGGGTGTGCTGAATCAAAGCAGCAGTGCCCGTGAGTTACTGGGATACGCCAAGGTCTTCAGCCTGAGTGAGTCTAACGAGCACTTACGCCACATCGAAAAGCTGGCAAAAGCGGTGCACTCCAAAGAAGGCAAAATGGAAACCATTAAGGCAATGATTGCCGCCATTCTGGAAGAAGACGGCGTGCAGCCGCCCACCTCCAGTTTGTCGCGCAACCGGGTGGACGACTGGATCCGCGAGTGCCACCTGATCCGTGCCTTCGACAAGGTGCGCCCCGAGTTTACCCGTCTGGAGCAGGCCAACATGGCCCTGCAGGAAGCCGAAAGTGGCCTCGCAGAAATCAGCCAGGCCTTTGAACTGGATAAAACCAAACTCACCGCGCGCAGCGAAGAGGCCCGTCAGCAACTTGATGATGTATTGCATCAGAAAAAACTCAGCGACAGCACCTGGAACGAACGCCGCGACGAACTTAATCAGCAGGTCTCCGCCTCGCGGGCCGATGTGGAAAAGTACACCGCAGAACTTGATGCCGTGGAGCGCGAGTTCGATAACTGGCAGGATCAGAATATCGAACAGCTGAAAGAAGACGTAGCCAAACTGCCCCAGTGGCAGCGTGATTTAGAGCTGGTCTCAAGCCGCTACACGCTGCTTACTGAACAGCACCAGGATATTGAATCGGCCTACAACCGCCGGGTAGCTGAAATTGGTGAAACCCTAAGTGCCCAGGTAGAAGAACTGTCGGCAACCCGCCAGGAAGCCGCCGAAAAACGCAGCGAGCAGCAACAGCAGGAGCGGGAAGCGTTACAAGACATTAAAGCCGACTACGAGGCACAAATTCACACGCTGAGCGACGGCTACCACGCCAAGCTTAACGAGCTGAAAGTTAGTGAAGCAGAGGCCAAAGTGGCGCTGGCTAATGCCGGTTATAACGAATTTGAGCAGTCTCAGCTTGAACTGCTCGATGCTGCCATTAAAGAGGCAAGTATCAGTGAAGACAGCGTGCGTAGCGAGTACCGCCAAACGCAAAGCAGCTATCAGAAGGCGGTTCAGCAGCGCGATGCTGCCAACCAGGCGCTGGAAAAAGCCCGCACTGCGCACCGCAAAGCCGAACAGCAGGTAGAAGACGTAAACGCATTGCTGTACCCAGGTGAAGGCTCTCTGCTGGAGTATTTACGCGCCAATGTGGATGATTGGGAAGGCTCCATCGGCCGCCTGATCCGCCCGGAATTACTCGACCGCACAGATCTCAACCCTAAGCCGGCCGATAGTGCTGGTGGCCTGTATGGCGTAGAGCTGGCGCTGGAACATCTGGACGCGCCGGCTTATGCACAAACCGAGCAGGATTTAAAAAAGGCGCTCGGTGAGGCTGAAGCCGCGCTTTCTGATGCGCTGGATAAACAAAACGAATGCGAAGCTGAGCTGGCTAAGTGCAATGAAGCGGTGCGGGTGGCCGAACTGGCAATGACCCGCCAGGACAACGCGGTACGCAGCGCAGAAGCAGCCCGTAAACGCGCAACGCAAGACAAAGAGTCCGTACTCAGCGAATATCAGCATGCGCTTAAAGAGCGTAAGCAGCGTGCAAAATCGCAATTGGAAACAAACCAGCAAGCGCAAAAGAAACTGCAAAGTCAGTTTGAAATGGATCGTGATGATATTAAGGATCAACAGCGCGAAGCGGTTACCGAGCACAGCTTCCACTGGCAGCAACTGATTGCCGATAGCGACGCCCGTCTGGCCCAGTTGGATGGCGAAATTAAGCAAGCTAAAGCGTCGGCGGCTCAGGATCGGGAAGAAATGGCCAAATGGCTGGAAAACGAGCTTAACCAGCGCGGCCTGGATGTCGATGAAATTGGCCAGCTTAAAAAGCAGGTGAAGAGTCTTAAAGACGCCATTTATAAAACCGAGACGCAGCGCCACAAAGTGGCCGATTACGACCGCTGGTATCAAACAGTATTTACCGGCCAGAAGGTTACCTGGCAGCAGGGCTTAACCAAAGCCCGCAAGGCCCTGGGTGAAGCGGAGCGCGAACTCAACGAATTGCAGGTGCAGTACCGGGAAACCCGTGAAACCTTAAAAACCAAACAGTCAGAGCTGGAAAAACTGCTCAGCGTGGCTACTGAGCAGCTTGGTCAGGTAGATACACTGGCGAAGAATCTCGCCAAACAAACGTTGCCTAAGGTCGATATCGTGGCTGAATGGCAACATGACGAGCTGAGCATCACCCAGCGCTTATCCCGTGCTCAGGCGTTACTTAAAGAGCGCGAAGAGTTACTCAGCGATATTCGCAATTACGTTGAGCGGTTCGACCAACTGATTGCCGCTCAGGCAGGTACAGGCCTGTCAGACACCTGGGAGCGCGCGCGGGAAGAATGCGCTGTGATCAACGCTCACGGCGTGAAAGGTATTGACCATCGCCGCATGGTGGGGCACTTATCCCAGTTATTGAATGTAATTGTGCCGCAGAAGATTCAGGGACTGCGCGAGCAGGGCCGGATCTTTGGTGCCGATTTAAGTCAGTACTACTTTGTACTGGCCGACATCGATAAACGTATTGTTAGTCAGAGCCGCCGCATCAGTAAGGAAGTGGATGGCGAGTTATTCCTCGATGGCGTCTCGGATTCCGCGGTGAAAATCCGTTCCCGCATCAGTGAACTCGAATTTTGGCCGGAGCTGGAGCAGTTCCGCACCCTATACGACAGCTGGATGGTAGAGGGCGCCCACGAACTGCCGGATGATGAATACGGCCAGAGTATGCGCCGCGTGCTGGACATCCTTGGCCGTGCGGCTCTGTCTGGTGGCATCAGTAAACTGCTGGATATCGAACTGCACCTGCGGGAAGGCAACAGTGACTTGGTGATCCGCACCGACAGACAGTTAAATGAATCCTCGAGCCATGGTATGGCTTACCTGATTTTATGTAAGTTCCTGCTGGCCTTTACCCGCTTACTGCGTGGTGAAGCGGATGCGGTAATCCACTGGCCAATCGATGAGCTCGGTACGTTGCACCAGAGCAACGTGAAAAAGATTTTCGATGCCTGTCAGGCCAATAACATCAGTGTGGTCGGCGCCTTCCCTAATCCGGAGTCTGATGTATTAAAGCTGTTTGAGAACCGTTATCTCATCGACAAAGTGTCTAAGCAACTGCAGGTGGTTCAGCCGAAGAGCTCTAACCTGTCATCATTGATTCAGGCCCGTAAAGCCAAGCAGGAGGTGTCAGCATGATGACCGAACAGGGCAAAGTATTAAGCGCATTACTTAATGGCCAGTTTATTTGTCAGGTGAGTGATGAAGACAGCTGGCGCTTTTTAAAAAGCCGCGATAATGCCAGCAAGCTTGAGCCGCATTTAAACCTGCTGAATCGCACCCTGGCCACCACTGGTGAGGGCGAGGTGTTTTTTGCCGGCTACCTTACTCTGGGCGACGAAGAACGCAAAGTATTACTGCAGCAGTTTCAGGAAACCACATCCAGTCTGGTGCCATTGGTGGAGTGGTTGTTACTGGTACAACAAGCGAGTGAGTCGGATATGCCGCTCACCATGGGCAACGCTATTCGCTTAAATGAGCTGCAAACCGTTATCGAGGATACCCCGGCTTACAGCGAGCAACTGGAAAAAATTTCCCGCTACCGCTTGTTTGGCTCTACCAGTGTGAATCTGGACGGCCAGCTTAAGCAGGTATTTAAAAAGCTCACGGACTTAGGGTATTTAATGAAACCTAATCCGGAAAAACAGATATATCTGGCTACCGGCAAAGTAGAGCATTTATTCGAAGTGATCCGCTTCATTGATGAGACGGAGTCGCTGTCGTTATCAGAGCAGGCAGAAGCGGCTATTCAGCAGGGCAGTCTGCTATGAGTCAGGTGCTGATTCAGGCGGGAAGCCGGTTTTTAAATGCACTGGGTCGCCACAGCGATCTCATTATGCACGCCTACGTAAATGGCTCGGTTGATGAATCAAACTTTAGCCGCAAGGTCCTCGAGCAACTTATTCAGTTGGGCATTTTATGGCGCCCGGATCCACAAAGTGCATTGCGCCTTAAAAGTGCGGTCAGAAATTTGCTGGAAAGCGGCCTGCAGGATGAACGCAACCGCAACATTAACGCCAATATCGGCACTGCACTGGCGAGCCTGAAAACCATTGCCGAGCACTATAAAGAGTCGCTGCACTACAATCGGTTTAATGAAGCTCACGCTTACATGACCGACCTGACCGAGCACGTTTATCAGCTCACCGAATCGCTGGCTAACAGCGTGCGGGTAATGTTTAGCCGCATTAATAACGAGTTTGGTTATGTATCTTCAGTGGAAGCCAAAATCCGCGAAAATGAGCTGGCCCAGGGGCAGGTATCAGAGCTATTGAATCAATTGGAATGTTTCCGTTTTGATGAGCTAAGTGAAATCGCCGGCAGTAATCGTGAATTGCGCCATTTGCTGGTGGTTGCCCTGCAACAGAGTTTCTCTAAGGCAACTCAGGAGCTGTCGGTTGCCCAAGCCCGACTGCTCGATTTACTTGGCCGTTTTCGTGAGTTTCAGGGCCGTACACGGCTGCTTAAGGGCTTTTTACTGCACATGGAGCATCACCCTGACTTTGCGCCCGGTAATTACCCGAATCTTACTCAGGTACCTGTGTTGTTTAATCAGTCGGCGGCCATGCTTAAACCGGCCAGCATCGATGTTAATCAGGTCGCTCACGAACAGGAATTACAACAGATTGTTGCCTCGTTGAGTTCGGTGTATCGCCGTAAGCCTACTGTGAGCGAACCGGAAAAAGCATCGACAATAGATGTCAGTGAACAGCAGTCAGTGGATTTAGAAAGCGATCCGCTACAGGAAGAGGTGGATGCCTATTTCTGTGAAGTGATTGATAACGGTCAGTCCTTATCGGCGCTGGATTATTTCAGCCAGCGCGAGCTGGAGTTCGATCCGGAGGTGTGGATTTATCAGGTGATTGGTGGTTATCAGGCTCTTGATGATGAAGACAAGCA
This sequence comes from Alteromonadaceae bacterium UBA2620, assembly GCA_002339125.1. Taxonomy (GTDB): domain Bacteria; phylum Pseudomonadota; class Gammaproteobacteria; order Enterobacterales; family Alteromonadaceae; genus Alteromonas. The sequence goes on along the minus strand of DDJQ01000035.1, from coordinate 2,058 downwards.
ATTCTTTGCCATCGATCCGGTAGGGCGCGCAGATGAAAAATATACCGGTAACTTTGTGATCCATGATGTCACTTTGGGACTAAGATAACTGTACCCAATCAGCGTAATGCAAAACGGCTCGCTGTCGGTTAGGCAGGAGCCGTTTTTTATTGCCATTAAAACCCGTTTACTTAGATGAAATTGGTCTTGGAAAATCATAAATTAAACCTATAATTAACATCTGTATAACATGATAGGGTACTATCTGTTAAAGAAGTTACCGGCCGGATGCTGGTTGTAGTGAACAGGAGCTGTTATGCATTTGTCAGAAGAACAAAAATTTAATCAGGCGCTGATAAAACTTGCGGTATTGTTTTATCAGGTAGACAGAAAAATCCTCCTTAGCGAGCAGGACTACCTCGAAGAGCTGGTCGAATCCCTTGAATGGGACAGTCCCATCTGCCGCGAAGCTTACGTTAACGAAGTTATTTATCAAACTCGAACGGCCCTGGACACAGGAGATGCCGCAGATATTTTACGCAGCTTGCAGACTGATTTAGCGTTTAATGCCAATCAGGCGCTGGAAGTTGCTATGGCAATGTCCGGCGTAGACGGTGAGCGCAGTGAAGAAGAAACGGAGCTCCTGAGCCTGTTAACGCACAAAGTACTGGCCCGGGAACTCACTGCCAGCCGGGTAGAGTTACCGGCTGCCTCCTGAAGCATTTATTGAAATGCAGCCGGAACAAAGGTAGGGTCAGGGATATTTAATACCATTAAACTATCCCTGCCTGATGAAGTTATTTCGGCTGTTTTGCCTGGTGGTATTGGTGATAACTGGCTCAGCCATGCTGTTGAGCAGTTGTCAGCAAACCCGCGATGTACGATTTTCTCCGTCGGCCAGCCTCGTGCCGACCATAATCACCCCCTTTAACGCCTACCAGCAAGCGGTAGCAACGTGGCTTAGCGAACACCGTCAGGCCACCGGTTCAGATAAACGCTGGGAAGTACAAATAAATGCCCCTTTCGAATGTGGTGTTGGCAATAAAAAGGGTGTGTTGTTTATCCATGGTCTGGGGGACTCGCCATACTTTTTTCAGGATGTTGCCCAACGCCTGTGTGACCAGGCTGTGTGGGTGAGAGCGATACTTCTGCCCGGCCATGGCTCCAAACCCGGTGATATGCTGAACGCCAGCTATGAACGATGGCAACAAGCCACGAATTTCCATGTCGAGCAGTTCTCACGCGAGGTTGATGAGTTATATCTGGCCGGATTTTCCACCGGCACTAATCTGGCCGTTGTGGCCGCGGGTCAGCTTGATGATATTGCCGGGTTATTGCTGTTTTCGCCGGCATTTGAATCCCGTTTCGCGGTCACCTGGCTGGCGCCGTATTTAACCGGCGTGTTCAGCTGGCCAAACGTAGAACCTGAAGATAACCCGACACGGTATAATTCGATGGCCATGCAGGGGTTTGCCGCCTATCAGAAAAGCGTTGATGCGGTTCAGGCGTCATTACATCGGCAACCGGTTTCTGTACCCGCGTTACTGGTGGTACCAGAGGGCGATAGTGTGGTGGATGTGAATACGGTAGCTGAGCTTTACACTGCGCATTTTCGTCACCCGAGGAGTGAGTTATTGTGGTTGGGTGAAGAAGAGGATGCGCCAGCTGACAGTCAGGTGCTGAGCATGAAAATACCAGCGCAGCGGATCGGAGCAGCCTCGCATATGAGTGTATTGTTTAGTGCAGCCAATCCATTGTATGGGGTCGGTGGAACCCAGAGAATTTGTGATAATGGTCAGGGCAGCAGTAAAACAAAGCGCTGTGAAGCGGGCGAGGAGGTCTGGTATGGCCCCTGGGGCTTAACCGAGGAAGGTAAGGTATTTGCCCGTCTTACTTATAACCCTTACTTCGACACCATGATGGGGGCGATTGAACAGCTGCTGGAAATTGACCCACAAGAGGTAGTAAAGGAGTAACCAGGCACCGTAGTCAGCGTTGAGCAATTGCCCGAATGGTTTATTTGTTGAAGCATGTAAATTGGCCATGATGATTTCTGGTTTTGTTTAGATTATCAGTTAT
>DDJQ01000107.1:23385-80836 GCA_002339125.1 Alteromonadaceae bacterium UBA2620 | reverse complement strand
GGGTAAAAGTATGCGGTTGCCCTGACTTTTTTACGCCAACCCTAGTGATCTGCCGGTAAAAATGCTTTAGTATGGTCACTTGGCGGATATCCCATAGAAAGGACTAAACATGAAAAAATCATTGCTTATTACGCTGATCACTGCCGCTATGGCAATGTCTGCGAATGCACAACAAGAGGGCGGTGCAGCAGGTGCTGGTGGCGCTGGTGCTGGCTTAGGTGGCTTAGGTGCTGCTGGTATTGCTGGTGGTGTAATCGCCGCTGCAGTAGTTGGCTCAGTTATCGCTAGTAACGATACTAATACTACCCCTGATGGCCCAGGCCCAGTTGATCCAGACCCAGAGTGTTCTGCTGGTGACGACCTGGTAGACGGCATTTGCTACAACGTAACAAATACCCTGACTACTACTGTTACTAACGGTGTAACTACTACTATCACTGTACCAGTAACAACTACTTATTTGCCTACTGTTCCTCAGTAAGCGAAAACAGTTTTAGAAAGCCGCCTGTTGGGCGGCTTTTTTATTGGTTATGGAATTACATTAGGCTGAACCGAGTCTTTCATGTCTGTTGCAACACTTCTTCGATTTTTCATCATGGTAGCCGTCAGCGTTCTGTTGGCTGGTTGTTCTAATGTTAACAGGTTATACCTGGAAACCCTGCGTCTGGCATTTTTTGAAGACGGCCCTTCGTTATCTCTGCAACAGGTCAGAGAGAGTAAAGTTGATTTCCTTAAAGTCCTGCATGGTGAGCGTTTACCCGTGTATATGGCGCTGGCCTATATTGAGGACGGGCAGAATAAATGGGTGTCGGCCGACCACGTGGTGGTGGCCATGGATCAGGATAAAATTATCCGTATCTCCGGTCTGGATGTCGACCTGCAGTACACCGATAACCTCCAGGGCAATCCGCTCAGAGCCACCTCGCAACTATCAGACACTAGCTGGCAATACCATATCGATGTGGAAGAACACCACTATGGCCTGCCAGTGGATTCTCAGTGGCAGCGCGGCGCCCCACAACAGGTCACGTTTTACGATAAAGCATTCACCGTAATTCCGGTCACCGAAACGGTTTCCATCGATATTGATAAACCCTACTGGACTCATGAGACATCCTGGCAAAACGTCTACTGGCTGGAACAGACCAGCGGGCAGATTATTTACAGCGAACAGAAAGCTACGCCGAATTCCGATCTGATGAAAATGACATTTGTGAGCCGTATCGCCCGCCTGATTAACGCCAGGGAGGCAAATTGATGTTACGTGTACTTTGTATGATGCTCGGTTTGCTTTCTTATTCAGCCACTGCAGACATCGCAGTGACTTTCAATGTGGCCGGCCAGATTTATACCTTCGACCGCCCGGTGCGCCTGGCCACGGTATTGTCTATCGTTGAACAAAAGCCTACTCAGTACTGGGCTAATGCGGCGGTTTACCAGTTAAATGCGCCTGAAATAGAGCAGCAACGGGCAGATATTCTGCAACAACTGGCAGCGCTGATCCGTGAGCAGTCTAAGGGCAGTTCGGAATATCGCCAGCTTTCAGCGTTGTATCAGGAAATAGGCAGTTGGCAGTTGATGCGCCGTCTCAACGTGATTGTTGATTATGATCAGGCACGGCTTAATCCTGCCCTTAACCCTCAGTTCAATACCGGTGAGTACTATATTCGTTTTAAGCAACGCTCACAGGTGGTTCGGCTCACTGGCATGGTGCAACAGGCCACGGCGTTACCGTTTAAAACCGGGCTAACAGTTACAGATTATATCGACAGCGTCGATTTGGCGGCCAATGCCCATCGGGATATTGCCTATTTGCTCGAACCCGATGGTGACGTGAAAAAGCTTGGTATCGCCTACTGGAATCGCCAGTTTGTTAAACCGATGCCCGGCAGTGAAATATTTATACCGCTTCAGGATGAGCTGTTTTTCGACCGTATTGGTCCGCTCAATGACAAAATCGCCCAACTTATGATGCATAGGATGTAACCTTGGCTGCTCCGCGTTTTTCTTTCTCTTTGTCGACTCTGGCGCTGGCCTGCATGGCAGCCGTGCCGCAGACCCGGGCTGACGAATCCGATCAGCCAACGTCTTACTCAGTAACCCCCAGTCAGATGGTGCAGGGTGGTGTAGGACTCTGGCAAACGCCAACGGCCCGGATGATGCCGGAAGGCGCCCTGTCGATGAGTTACACCGACAACCAGGAATACCGCTTTATGTCGGTCAGTCTGCAGTTGTTCCCCTGGATGGAAGCTACCGCCCGGTACACCGACGTGCGTACCCGGCTATACAGCAATGTCGACGACTTTAGTGGTGACCAAACCCTGAAAGATAAAGGCCTCGACGTAAAATTCCGCCTGTGGGAAGAAAGCTATTATTTACCGGATATCTCGGTGGGTTTCAGAGATTTCGGCGGTACCGGCTTTTTTGAAAGCGAGTTTGTTAATGCCAGTAAAGCGGTAGGGCCATTCGATTTTCACCTTGGTTTAGGCTGGGGGCACTTAGGTTATCAGAACGATATCACTAACCCTTTTTGTGAGCTCAGAGACAGCTTCTGCGAGCGCCCGGACGGCTTTTCTGGCCGCGGCGGTAAGGTTGATTACCAGAACTTCTTTAAAGGGTCTATGGCGGTATTTGGCGGGGTAGAGTATCAGACTCCGCTGGAAGGTCTGAGTTTCAAAGCAGAGTTTGAAGGGAATAATTACCAGCAGGACCGCGCCGGTGTCCTGGAGCAGGACTCCCGCTGGAACTTTGGTGCTGTCTACCGCTGGAATAACTTTGATTTTTCACTTAATTATCAGCGCGGCAATACTATCGGCTTTGGCGTGAGCTATAAGCTGAATATGCATACTGTTAGTCAGGTCAAAATTGATAATCCACCGCGTGAAATTCAAGGCATTAAACCGCCAGAAAACGCTGCCGCAGTGAATCGTCAGAAGCTTTATAACGATCTGCGCCGTAATGGGGGCTATGTGATCACTGACCTCGAAATCGACGATGAGCAGGCCACTTTTTATGGCCTGCAAACGAGATATCGCGACCGCAATGAGGGCGTTGAGCGGGTTGGCCGTATTCTGGCCTCAGAGCTGCCAGAATCTATTCAGCAATATCACCTGGTTGAACAAAGCAATAATGTCCCGATGGTGGATACCGTTATTGATGCCGCTAAGTTCCGTGAACATGCAACGTATAGCGTACCAGAGAGTAGTGTAGAAGATACCTATCGGCGTGTTTCACCCACCCAGCAACAGGTTGATGCCTACGAGCCACATCGCGCTACGGGTGCTTTTTTCTCTACCAAGTTTTTCTGGACGCAGACCTTCGGTAACCCGGAAGATTTTTATTTATACCAAATCGGGCTGCTGAGCAGTGTGGGCTATAAGTTTAATGAGCATCTGGGGATCTATGGTGGGATCCGTACCACGTTGCTGGATAACTTCGATAAATTTAACTTTACCGTAGATGCCGAAGAAGCCTTTTTGCCGCGGGTAAGAACCCGGGTTCGTGAGTATGTTACCGGGCCAATGATAACCCTTGATACGGTGTTTATGCAGTGGTCCGACAGACTGGCGGATAATTGGTATTACCAGGGCTATGGCGGCTATCTGGAAACCATGTTCGGCGGTGTAGGCGGCGAAATTATGTATCGCCCCATCGACAGTAACTTTGCCTTCGGTGTGGATATCAACTACGTGAAACAGCGCGACCCGGATAGCACAACGGCCTTTATGGATTATTCGGCGGCCACCGGTTTTGCCTCGGCTTACTATCAGCCTGATTTTCTGCCGGATACGCGTATCAGAGCCAGCGTAGGGCAGTTCCTTGCTAAGGATCGCGGTATCAATATCGACTTCGCCAAACGCTTCGACAGTGGCATTGTGGTAGGCGCATTTGCCTCATTTACCAATGTGTCGTCGGAAGAATACGGTGAAGGCAGCTTTACTAAAGGCTTTTATGTATCGGTGCCGCTGGATCTGTTTATTCTGCAGCCAGCTACGGGGCGCGGCCAGTTCCCATGGGTACCTATTGCCCGGGATGGCGGCCAGATGCTGAACCGTCCGGTGCAGCTGATCGGTGTAACAGAAATGCGATCGCCATTCTTGGATTAGGCGCTGAAACAGGGTATAAATGCCGATCTGAAGGATCCGGTTGGCGGTTTTTTGCTCAGGATCGCAGGTTTTTCTGCATTAGTGTTGAATTCGGCGCAGATTTGCTGTATAAAATGCGCCCTCTTATTTAAAGGTTAAGACGTCATCAGACCCGACACCCAAATTGCTGGTGGGACCGATTGGCGAGACAAAATTCGTTGTTCTGGAGACAAATAATGTCAAGAGTATGTCAAGTAACAGGTAAGCGTCCTGCGGTAGGTAACAACCGCTCTCACGCTAGAAACGCGACTCGCCGTCGCTTTTTACCAAACCTTCAATCTCACCGTTTTTGGGTTGAGAGCGAAAACCGCTTCGTTAAACTGCGTCTGTCTGCTAAAGGCATGCGTATTATCGATAAAAAAGGTATTGATGCTGTATTAACAGACATCCGTGCCCGTGGCGAAAAGATCTAAGGAAGCCAAATCATGCGTGATAAAATTAAATTAGTTTCTTCAGCTGGTACTGGTTTCTTCTACACCACTGACAAAAACAAGCGTAACATGCCGGGCAAAATGGAGATCAAAAAGTATGATCCCGTTGTTCGTAAGCACGTTATGTTTAAAGAGGCCAAAATCAAGTAATAAAACTTGCTTTTGTCTCCACGAAAACCCGGCCGTTGCCGGGTTTTTTGCGTGAATGTCAGCAGTATATCTCAACAGGTAACTAAACTATGGCAAGACTGTCCAAACGAGGATTCAATAATGTGGTGATATTCGCCATGTTAGGCATGATTTTCCTGTTTAATCTGGACCGTTTTGTGCCGGAAAGTCAGCAACCTGTCAGCTTACCGCTGTTGCCGGAAAACGCCCATGTGCTCAAAATTGAGCAAAGCGGCTTTAAACTCGAACGGGTTGGTCAGCTGTGGCGCTGGAACGGCGTCAATAAAACCCTCAGCAGCACGCCTGAAGCGCAAATCAGCCAGTGGCGTAACGCCGTAATGCAACCCGCCAAGCCGCCGCGGGAAATCACTCAAACCGAACCACTGATAGCTGTTGTCTGGGTAGCCGGTGCCTCGCAGGGGCTGGTTTATGCCTTTGTGGCTAAGGATCAGAACCTCTGGGTACAGTTTGATCAGCAGTGGTATACCCTCGATGAGGTGCGTTTGTCACAACTGCTACCCTGGCGGGCCGATGAGCAGGAAATGTAATGCCTGAGTTACCAGAAGTAGAAGTCAGTCGCCTTGGCGTTGCCCCTTTTCTTGAAGGGCAGGTAATCCGCAATATTATTGTTCGCGATCGCCGTTTGCGCTGGCCGGTGCCAGAATCACTCGCTGATGCGATTGGTCAACAGGTTACGGCCGTTAACCGCCGGGCCAAATACCTGCTTATTGAATTGGCGGGTGGCGGACGGATTATTCTGCACCTGGGGATGTCTGGCAAACTGCGGGTTCTCGATGCGAACGTAGCTCCGGCCAAACATGATCATGTCGACATTGTACTGGATAGCGGCAAATGCCTGCGGCTTAACGATCCCAGACGCTTTGGCGCCTGCCTCTGGCAAGCCCCCGGCGAACCGGCTCCGCAGCTACTGGCCCACCTGGGCCCGGAACCGCTGACAACCGATTTTGATGCTGAGCGTCTGGTGACGTTATCACGCAACAAACAGGTGGCCGTTAAGAACTTTATTATGGATAACGCGGTTGTGGTGGGAGTAGGTAATATCTACGCTAACGAAGCGTTGTTTATGGCCGGTATCGATCCACGCCGAAAAGCGGGCAAGGTCAGCGCAAAACGCTATGCGCTGCTGACCATCGCTATTAAGGAAGTATTGGCAAAGGCCATTCAGCAGGGCGGTACCACACTTAAAGACTTTACCCAGACCGATGGTAACCCGGGCTACTTTAAACAGTCTCTCAACGTTTACGGGCGCTCTGGTGAGCCATGCTTAACCTGTGAAACGCCCATTAAAAGCCTGACCATTGGTCAGCGTAATACCTTTTACTGTCCGCAGTGCCAGCGCTAAGCGCTGCGGATTAGCCGTGTAAGCGCTTTTCCAGCGCCGCTTTAACTGCCGGATGACAAAACTGACCCACATCGCCATGATGCAGGGCCACTTCTTTCACCAGCGTTGAGGAAATAAACGAGTTCTCCTCCGAAGGGGTAAGGAAAACACTTTCCAGGTCCGGATTTAACCGCCGGTTCATATTGGCCAGCTGAAACTCATATTCAAAATCGGCCACCGCACGTAGGCCTCTGATCAGAATAGTGGCGTTCTCGGTACGGGCAAACTCCGCCAGCAAACCGGAAAAACCGATCACGGTGACATTGTCCAGTTCACTGGTCACTGTTGAAATCAGCGACACGCGCTCTTCCAGGCTGAATAACGGCTTTTTACTGGGATTGGCGGCAATCCCCACAATCACTTCATCAAACATGCGTGAAGCCCGTTCGATGAGGTCGGCGTGGCCGTTGGTGATAGGATCAAAGGTCCCGGGGTAGATAGCTCGTGTGTGCATAATGTTTAAATGTCGTTGGTGTTATCAAAACAGTAACCAGAATTGGCGGCGGATGCAATTGCCAGCAGGTCACTCGCTGCGGTGGTAACCGGTTTGCAGGTGTTGCCAGTCATCTGGCGTAAAATGATATCCGGTATACTTGCCTTGTTCCTTGAGTAAGGAACGGTTTAATCGGCTCAGATTACCGGCTTTCCACTGGTCACCGGCCTTTTCGGCGCATTTATCAAAATCAATCAGCCAGAACTTATCGTCCCGATCGATCATTATATTGTGAATGTTAAGGTCGTGATGGTAAATCTGGTTGTCGTGTAACTGCCTGATCAAGCGCCCTATTTGTTGCCACTGTTGGGCAGAAAGTGGCTTTGTCAGCAGGTGTTCATGCACTTCACAACTGTGTGGAATTCGTTCCATCAAGATACTGGCTTCGTAGCTGATACCATAGCGGCTAACCCGTCCGGCCAGCCCTCTGGGCACTGGCAATCCTGCCTGGTGCATCTTATTGAGCAGGTTGAGCTCACGATAAGGGCGGGTAGAGGTTAACCCGCCGAAAATAAACCGTCTTTCAGACACGTGCCTTACCAGACCGCCCCGGCAATAATCCCTCAGCACCATTTGCGCCGGCTCATCAATCAGCACCGCCTGACCGCGCCCGCTGTTAGCCGTGGCAGACTGCTGCCAGTGCGACTGCTGTAACCATTCAGAAGGAGGAACAGGAATACCAAAGGCTTCGCACTGGTCAGCGCAAAGTAACAGGGTATCACGGCCTGATGTGTAGGTTTCTATGGCTTGCAACGATAATTCTCAGTATTAAGACTTGTTAAATCATGCTGATTGTAATCAAATTAGCGGGGTTTATCAGTGCTAGTTGGAAGATTCTTTGTCAGGCGTATTAAAACTCCCTCAAAACGCAAGAATATGTATTCTTAGATTGTCAGCCATTGGCGATGTGTGTCACGCCGCGGCCATGGTTAATCGTATCAGGCGTGCCAGACCTGACATCCGTATTACCTGGATAATCGGTAAGATAGAGTACCAGTTGCTGAACGGCATGGACGGCGTGGAATTTGTTATCTATGACAAGAAAACCGGCCGTAAAGGGATGCAGGCTATTCGCCAGCAATTTAAAGCACAGCGTTTCGATGTGCTTTGTGTAATGCAGATAGCACTGCGCGCTAATCTGCTTTCCCGCGCTATCAGGGCCAAGGTGCGCTTAGGTTTCGATAAGTCTCGCAGCAAAGAAGGCCATAGCCTGTTTATTAACAAACGCATTGCCCGGCAGCAGCATCCTCATGTGCTTGAAGGCTTTATGGCGTTTGCGGATGCCATGGGCATTGAGCCGGTGGAAAAGCCCGCCTGGCAGTTGCCTTTGAGCGAGTCTGATTTGGCTAAGGGCATTACCTTAAAGCAGCAATATGGCCGCTATGGCATTATCTGCCCGGCTGCGTCTAAGGCAGAACGTAACTGGACTGCAGAGGGCTATGCCGCGGCAGCTAAGCATCTTGCGGATAAAAACATCCCGGTACTCCTCTGCGGCGGTCCGGGGCCGCTCGACAGAACCATCGGCGATGCTATCCTGGCAGCCGGTGCCCCCATTAAAGACGATCTGATTGGTAACACCACTCTCAAAGAGCTGGCTGGTGTGCTCGCTGAAGCGAGTTTGGTTATCGCCCCCGACACGGGCCCTGCCCACATGGCAACGGCAGTGAATACGCCGGTGATTGGCCTGTATGCGCATTCCAACCCGCGTCGTACTGGCCCCTATAACAACCTGGCCGATGTGGTTTCGGTTTACGACCAGTGCATTGAACAGCAGGCTGGCAAACCCTGGCAAGCCTTGCCCTGGGGATGTCGGGCCAAAGGTGAAGACCTGATGAGCATGATCACCACCGAGCAGGTAAATACCGCTATCGATACTCTGCTTAACCGGCTTGAAAGCATTTAATGTCCAGCGCCTATTGCACTAAAGTTATAATAATAAACACTGTAAAAAATCCAATTCTTTTCTAAACTTGTATTTGGGTTTTTTCACCTCAGAAAAAGCACTTCGCGGCAGGAAGGGGCCTACGCAAATGACTACACTATTAGTTAAGGCGTACATTTGAAACTTTGGATTTTAAAAGTGTTCTGCTTCGGCGCATTACTACTTTGGGTAGGAGCGGTCTGGACAGGCACTGCTCGGGCCGAAACATCACCACAACCTATTGCAGTGGTGGTTAATCAATCCGTAGATATTACCACTTTATCACCCGCGCAACTTCGTATGATCTTTGCCGGGCGTACTCAGTTCTGGCCAGACGGCAGTCGGATCAGGGTGTTCGTGCTGCCGCCGAAAAATGACACTCATCAACTGTTTTGCCGACACCTGCTGAATATTTATCCCTACCAGTTGGAACGCATCTGGCAGCGTGTGGTGTATTCCGGCCAGGGCGAAGCCCCTAAAATTATCGATACTGCCCAGGCAATGCAAGATGCAATCGGCAAAACGCCCGGGGCTATTGGCTATCTGTCAGCGCCCGGGCAGATAAATAAAGATATCAGGATGATCACAGTAGGAGAGCCGTTATGAAACGTTTTACGTTGAGTGTAGGAGTTTTGTTACTGCTTATTAGCCGCTTTGGCGAAGCTAATCAAGACAATTTCTCCTGGCACGGCTTTGTTGCCCAGGGGCTTACCAGCTCTACTGACAGCAACTACATCACCACCGGCAATGAGATAACCACCGAACTAACCGAAATAGGGATTAACGGTTCCTATGTGATTAACCCTTCTCTGAGCGTGTCCGGCCAGTTAGTTTACCTCGACGGCGGCAATCGTTTTCGCCGGGGCGCGCGGCTTGACTATCTATTCTTAGACTGGCGCTTAACACGACTGTTTGACTGGCAGGTGAACGTGCACCTGGGGCGCTATAAAAACCGCCACTGGTGGTATTCGGCCACGCAGGATGTGCCGCATACTCGTCCTTCCATTTCACTGCCTCAGTCTATCTACTACGATGGTAACCGCGATCTCGCTCTCAGCAGCGACGGTATTGCCCTACAGAGCACTAAAACAGGCAGCACTGGCACCTGGGAAGTACGTTGGAGCTATGGACGCTCACCGCTGGCCAGAGAAGATACCGAAAAGCTGTTAAGCCCGCAGGCTCAAGGGAGAGCAAAACAGGATTTTACGCATCAGTTCAGCACCTACTGGCAACCAGAATCCATGCACTGGCAGGTTGGCTTTAGTTTGCTGCAGTCTGAGTTTACCTATGACCCCGCCGCAGTGGATATCCTGCTTAACGGCAAATCCGGTCTCGACCGACTCACTCTGGCCGCTCGTTACGACAGCGAAAACTGGGAACTCACCATGGAGTTGCTGCGTGACCGCCTGATGTATGCGGGAGATTTCACTCAGGGCATCACGCTGGATGTTGATAAAACCGGCGAGGGCGGCTACCTCCAATGGCGCTATTTCTTGCAAAACAACCTTACCGGACTGGTGCGATTTGATACTTACGATGTGGATCGCCAGGACCGCCACGGCGATCAACTGGCGTTCAATCCATTTGGCGCTATTCCTGAACACTATGGGTATATGGATACACTGACCGTGGGCCTGAGCTGGGATATCCGATCAAACCTGAGGCTCAGCGGCGAGTTCTCCCGCACGCACGGCGCTGGACGTCTGACTGCCGTGGTATTTCCTGATGCGCTGGTTTATGCAAAGCCGTACTGGAATGCATGGTCTGTGCAACTGATGTACTGGTTCTGAGTCGATGAAAAAAACCGTCTCGCTCAGTTACAAAGTCCTGACCATCATGTTGGTAGTGATCATGTTTGTTTGCTCGCTGGTGGTGGGTCTATTACTGTATCAGGCGGCTAATCAGGAGCAACAGCTTAATCAGACGATATTATCGCGTGACGTTACCCGCTATCACCAGTTCTCAACTTTACTCAATGAACGTCTATCAGTTTGGGTCGAAGGACTCAAGTACATCAACGATACCCCACCGCGAAACACTACCGAGCTGGTAGATACCTTCCGGCGAGCAGAGGATTTCCTGCTGCTGCAATGGGATGTGAGTAATTTATGGGTCATCGACAATCAGCAGCAACTGGTTTATCAACAAGGCGAGTATTTGCCGGATGATGTGCTGGCTATGGTAGAGCGGACCTTTGCCGAGGCCCGGCCAATTGCCGGTGTGCATTGCCACGTGATGTGCGAACAGATAGTAAGCATTCCGGTGATGATCAACCGCCAAACCACTAATGTGGTGGTAATGAGTACTTCACTGCAGGAGTTGCTGGCCTTACTCAGTGAGGCAACTCAGGGAGCAAGTCAGTCTGATCTGGTGCTGATAAAGCACTCAAAAGGCGGTAACAGTCAATCCGACAGATACTTTATTAACAGCATGGTCAGTGAAAAGCAGGAGCGCTTTATGCGCGATATCCTTGGCGCGATCCCACCGTCGGCCAGCAAAACCAAGCTGATCACCAGCGGCTACGAAGTTAACGTAAACGGGCGCGCCTACCTTATAACGCTATTGCCACTCTATCAGCACAAGTCTAACGGTCATTATCTGATGTTTACCCATGACATTGATGAGCGTAAACGTGCTTATAAAAGCCAGAACCGGGTTATTTTCTTCGGTGGAGTGGGGTTGGTATTGACCTTTGTGTTATGTATGTTTGTACTGTTGCGGCGCTATGCGCAAAAACTTACTGCGTTGGCAAACATGCTGCCGTTACTGGCTCAAAAGCGCTTTGAAGAATTCAAAATACAGCAAAAACGCAGCTTTACCCGTGAAAAATGGCTGCTGGATGAGCTCGACACCCTGGGTGAGGCTGCCGTAGAACTGTCCGATAAACTGGAGTCGCTGGATCAGCAAATGACGGTGAACACGGCCAAGCTGGAAAAGATGGCCATGTTCGACAGCCTCACCGGCTTGCCCAATCGTAATATGATGACCTTTCAGATCAACAAACAGCTGGCAGCACTGCAGCGTCGGCAGGCGGGTATGGCTTTATTGTTTATTGACCTGGATAACTTTAAAAAGGTTAACGACAGCCACGGTCATCACTTTGGCGACGAAGTGGTGAAACTCGCCGGCGAAAGGCTTTCCAGGGTGATCAGAGAAAATGACCTGATCGCCCGGTTTGGTGGCGATGAGTTTGTGATCCTGGTAACCGGGCTCGATAAGGTCGAGCAGGTGAATATTGTTGCCGACAAGCTGATCGAAGAGTTTGTTGAGCCCATGCGCATCAGCGAACAAACTTTCTATATCAGCATCAGTATTGGCGTGGCCTACACTTCCAACTCAAAAACACGGGCACTGGAGCTGATGCGTCAGGCCGACACCGCCATGTACGAAGCCAAGCTGGAACGAGGCTCCAGTTTCCGCTTCTTTAATTCGTCGATGAACCAGAAAATCGTTAAGCAGGTGGAGCTTGAGAATGAAGCCCGTATTGCTTTAAAAGAACAACAATTCTTCCTTGCCCTGCAACCGCAAATTGAATTGGCCAGCAAGCGACTCACCGGATTCGAAGCACTGCTGCGCTGGAATCATCCGCAACGAGGCCTGGTGCCGCCGGGGGATTTTCTGCCTATGCTCGAAAATACGGCAATGATGTCTGAGCTTGATTTTTGGGTAATGGAAAAAGCCATTGAGCTCTTGTCCAGACTGGAAACCAACGGCTATCGTAATGTAAAAATGGCTATTAACCTGTCGGCGGCGCAGTTTGCTAACAGCGCGTTGCTACCTTACCTGATGGAGCTTATTGAGCTGCACAAGGTGGACGCGCGTAACATCGAGCTGGAACTCACCGAAACCGTGCTGGTGGCCGACATAGAGCGGGCGGTAGACGTTATTCAGCAGATCCGCGCCCTGGGCTGCAAACTTGCCGTAGACGATTTTGGGACCGGCTACTCATCATTAAGCTATCTGAAAATGATCCCCAGCGACATTATTAAGATTGACCGTTCTTTTATAGCCGGTATGCTCGAAACCGAAAGCGATCGTAATATTGTCAGCTCCACCATAAGCATGGTGCGCAGCATGGGGCAGCAGATCATCGCCGAAGGCATTGAACAGCCCGAGCAGTTATTTCAACTGGCAACTATGAACTGCCAGTACGGGCAGGGGTATTACATCAGTAAACCTATCGACGAACATCGCTTGTGGGACGTGCTACAAACCAAGGTATATATGGGGCGCTGGCAACTCTAACCTGCGAACTTCCGGGAGGCGTTGCAGAGCGTCCTTAAAAGTTTACACTTTAGGCGTACAGAAACCCGCAGCCATGCGCCCTGGCATAGGCAGTCTCACCGGCTCTTCGGTACAATACGCCTCTTTTATCCAACCCCTTCGGCCAGGAGTGCTTGCATGTCAGCATCTTTTATTTCTCATCTCGAACAACAGCTTAACGCCACCCGTGAGGATGGGTTGTACAAGGTAGAGCGGGTGATCACCACCCAGCAACAAGCCGACATCGCCACCCAGAGCGGTGACCACGTTATTAACTTTTGTGCCAACAATTATCTGGGCCTGGCCAATCACCCGGCACTGATTGAAGCGGCTAAGGACGGATTGGACTCCCACGGGTTCGGCATGGCCTCGGTACGCTTTATTTGTGGCACCCAGGATATTCATAAAGCCCTGGAAGCCAAAATCAGCGACTTCCTGGGCACCGAAGACACCATTTTGTATCCGTCCTGTTTCGATGCCAATGGCGGCTTGTTTGAAACGTTACTCGGGCCGGAAGATGCCATTGTGTCTGATGCACTGAATCACGCCAGTATTATCGACGGCGTACGCCTCAGTAAAGCTAAGCGTTACCGCTATGCTAACAATGACATGCAGGCGCTGGAGGAACAGTTAAAGCAGGCACGTGAGGACGGAGCACGGTTTATCCTAATCGCTACCGACGGCGTGTTTTCGATGGACGGTATCATTGCCAACCTGAAAGGCGTATGCGATCTGGCCGATAAATACGATGCCATGGTGATGGTAGACGACTGCCATGCCACCGGTTTTCTGGGTGAAAACGGCCGCGGCAGCCACGAATACTGTGACGTGCTGGGACGGATTGACTTAATTACCGGCACCCTGGGCAAGGCTTTAGGCGGCGCATCCGGCGGTTATACGTCTGGTAGCAAAGCCGCTATTGAATGGCTGCGCCAGCGTTCTCGTCCGTACCTGTTTTCAAACTCTGTGGCCCCGCCCATTGTGGCAGCGTCACTGAAAGTGTTCGACATGATGGCCGATGGCCACGATCTGCGAGCTCAGCTGTGGCGCAATGCAGAGCACTTCCGCCACCGCATGACTGAAGCCGGCTTCACACTGGCAGGCGAAGATCACGCGATTATTCCGGTGATGCTTGGTGATGCCAAGCTGGCTAACCAGATGGCAGAAAAGCTGCTGGAGAAAGGCATTTATGTGATTGGCTTCTCTTATCCTGTAGTACCAAAAGGGCAGGCGCGTATTCGCACTCAGATGTCGGCTGCCCATACACTGGAGCACTTAGATAAAGCGGTGGATGCGTTTATTGAAGTGGGTCGTGAGCTGGGAGTGATTGCATGAAGTCGTTGGTAAAACAGCAGCCAACCCGCGGTATCTGGATGCTTGATACCGATAAACCGGCAATGGGCCATAACGACCTGCTGATTAAAATTCGTAAAACTGCCATTTGCGGCACCGACATGCATATTTACCAGTGGGACGACTGGGCGCAGAAAACCATTCCGGTACCTATGGTAGTGGGCCACGAATATGTTGGCGAAGTGGTCGACATGGGGCAGGAAGTGCAGGGCTTCAAAGTGGGCGACAGGGTATCTGGCGAAGGCCATATCACTTGCGGCCACTGCCGTAACTGCCGTGCGGGCCGCCGCCACCTGTGCCGCAATACCGAAGGCGTGGGCGTAAATCGCGCTGGCGCCTTTGCCGAATACCTGGTGATCCCCGCGTTTAACGCCTTTAAGATCCCGGATAATATCAGCGATGATCTGGCTTCTATCTTCGACCCCTTTGGTAACGCTGTACACACCGCGCTGTCGTTCGATCTGGTGGGTGAGGATGTGTTGATCACCGGTGCTGGCCCGATTGGCATTATGGCTGCCGCGGTCGCCCGCCACGTTGGCGCACGCCATGTGGTGATCACCGATGTAAACCCGTATCGACTGAAACTGGCCGAACAAATGGGCGTGAGCCGCGCTGTGAATGTGGCGGAAGAATCGCTGAAAGACGTAATGAACGGACTGGGCATGACCGAAGGCTTTGATATCGGCCTAGAAATGTCTGGAGTCCCGGCGGCCTTTCGCGATATGCTCAATAACATGAATAACGGCGGAAAAGTTGCCATGCTTGGTATTCCGCCGCAGGACGTCGCCATCGACTGGAACCAGGTGATTTTTAAAGGCCTGGTGATTAAAGGTATCTACGGCCGGGAAATGTTTGAGACCTGGTACAAGATGGCGAGCTTACTGCAAAGTGGCCTGGACATTTCCCCCATCATTACGCATCAGTTTGCCATTGACGACTTTCAGCAAGGCTTTGATGTAATGGGTTCCGGAGAGTCAGGAAAAGTCATTCTTAACTGGCAATAAGAGTTTTATGCAACCATTCCAACACATCACTATCGCTGACGTCGCAGAACAGAAAGACCAATTAGTTATTGCGGATATCCGCGATGCCGGGTCGTTTCAGTCTGCTCACATGGAAGGCGCCATTAACCTGAATAACGATAATCTGGCCGCGTTTATGGAAGCCACTCCCAAAAGCGCCCCGGTAGTAGTGGTGTGCTATCACGGCGTAAGCAGCCAGCAAGCCGCACAGTTTCTGGTTGGTCAGGGCTACGAAAAGGTGTACAGCATGGATGGCGGCTTTGAAGGCTGGCGTCTGGGTCAGCCGGTGGTTAGCGACTAATTGTGGCAAAACCACTGATTGCAATCAGTCAGCTACGTTACGCTGACTCACTGGCCAGTTACCTTAAATCCCAACGGATCCCGGTACAGGTTCATCATGTGCCGGAAGAAGACCAGTACGTGCTGGTGCTCGACAACGATAACGACCATGCGCGTGCCATGGAGATTTGCCAGACGTTTATAAAAGCGCCCAATGATCCAAAGTATCAGCAGGCGGCCTGGCAGCACTCTGAGCGAACCGATGTACCGGTAGAACAGGCTCCGGGCAACAGTATGCGCCGTTGGCTGGTTTCGCTGCGCCGCTCGCCGGTAACCGGCGTTATCCTGATCCTGTGTACCCTGATATTCGGTGCTTCACTGGTGGGGTTGTTTCAGCCTATTGCCGCTGCGCTGATGATAATGCCGCTCGGTAATCTGCTGCAAAACCATGAATGGTGGCGCCTGTTAGGGCCGGCCTTTATTCATTTCAGTGTACTGCATTTTATTTTTAACCTGCTGTGGTGGAGTATGCTGGGCTCCCAGGTAGAACGTAAGTTTGGCAGCAGTTTCATTATTATTTTGTTTGTTGTCACCGCGCTGGTAAGTAACCTGGCTCAACTGATGGTATCCGGGCCTAATTTTGGCGGGCTTTCTGGTGTGGTGTACGGCCTGGTAGGCTTTGTGTGGATCACCGGCTGGTTACGGCCACAATGGGGGCTTTATCTGCCCAAAGCCATTGTTGGCTTTATGCTGGTATGGCTGCTGTTAGGCTTTGCCGATGTTCTGTGGGTAAATATGGCCAATGCGGCGCATACGGCCGGGTTAATGTCAGGGTGTGTGATGGCATGGCTGCTGACACTGGGCAGCGGTAAACCGACTGCCCGGTAAGCCGCAACGCTATTTTTGATGCAGGTACTTGGTAAAGATAATGTCTTTAATTACCTTGGCGCCGGTTTCCTGCAGCATGTGGTCTTGCAGCGCTGCCAGCACGGCGCGGCGAATGTCTTCCCGGCCGGTGAGTGATTTAACCTTCTCTTCCGGCTGCCGACCAAAAATTTCAATGGCAGTAGCGCGTAGCAGGGGCATATGGTGTTCGACCAGCTCGAGCTGGTCGACGTCCGATACCATAATTTCTATCATCACCCGAACATAGCCAAGCTTAGTGGCATTAGGGCCCAGATAGTTAGTGACAATCTCAGGCTCAATACCAATATAGGCATAAGATGGTTGCTCTTGTGCAGTGGCATGAGAAAAGGGCGCGATAAAGCCTAGCAACACAATCAGCCGAAGAAACTGCTTCATTAAGGTTATCCATAAAATTCAATTAGCTAAATTCTAGTTGAGACTATCACCGCGCACAACCTAACTTTAGACTAACGGCAGATGGTGGATTGTCTCGGCGTTGCTGCCAATGCTAAACTTCTGGCGTCTTCACTGCGCTCTGGTATGCCAAAACATGACGCTGACCCTGCAAAACGTTCCTTACTACGCCAAGCTGATGCGGCTTGATAAGCCCATTGGTATTTATTTACTGCTGTGGCCAACCCTGTGGGCATTGATGCTGGCCGCTGGCGGTATGCCACCGCTGAAGGAACTGATTTTATTCTCTCTGGGTGTAGTGGTAATGCGCTCGGCGGGTTGCGTGATTAACGACTACGCCGACCGTCACGTGGATGGCGCGGTAAAACGCACCAATGAGCGCCCGCTGGTGGCCGGGCATGTGACCGAGCGTGAAGCCCTGCAACTGTTTAGTGCCCTCATCCTGATTGCTTTTCTGATTGTGTTGCAGCTGAGCT
Source organism: Alteromonadaceae bacterium UBA2620 (assembly GCA_002339125.1). GTDB lineage: Bacteria > Pseudomonadota > Gammaproteobacteria > Enterobacterales > Alteromonadaceae > Alteromonas. Next base: position 63,563 of record DDJQ01000107.1, on the reverse strand, counting down.
GGGCAACCATTTTGCTTTCCTGTGTTGCGCTGCTGCTGGCCTCGGCCTATCCGTTTATGAAGCGCTATACCTATTTGCCTCAGGCAGTACTGGGTGCCGCTTATGGCTGGGCTATTCCCATGGCTGTGATGGCGGTGAGAGGCGATATCCCGGCGTGGGGCTGGTTGTTGTTTGTGGCAAATCTGCTGTGGACCATTGCTTACGACACCATGTACGCCATGGTCGACCGCGACGATGACGTGATTATCGGCATTAAGTCGAGTGCCATTTTGTTTGGCCGCATGGATAAGCTGATTGTGGCGCTGCTGGAGGTGATTACCCTGCTGTTACTGGCGGCAGTGTTTATGCTCAATAACCTTGGTGTGTTTGCTTATGCCGGCCTGGTGGGCGCTGCTGCGCTGTTTATTCACCAGCACTATAATATTCGACACCGCCAGCGCGAGGCCTGTTTTAAGGCCTTTTTAGATAATCACTACGTGGGGCTGGTGATTGCGCTGGGGCTGATTGTCGATCTGATTTTACTGGGCTAACGCTATTTCTCCGCGTTTTGCTCAGCTTCCAGTGCGGCCAGGCGTACTTCCATGGCTTCCAGCTTTTCCCGGGTTTTAATTAACACCTGGGTTTGAATATCAAACTCTTCGCGGGTCACCAGATCCAGCTTGGATAATTGTGACTGCAGCACCTGTTTAATTCTTCCTTCGGCTTCTTCGGCCATGTTTTTTACGCCTGGCGGTACCGAGTCGGCAATCTGGCGTGCAATATCTTCAAGTTTTTTAGGATCTAACATGGCATTTCCTTGGCAAATACATAAATTGGCCGGGTTATTCTAAAACACTTCCACCGCGATGCAATACAATCAGTACTCGGATTCTTGGCATGGGTCGATTACAATACCGCTTTTACCGTTGCCATTTCCCCTTGTTGTTGAGAATACCCGTTAATGAAGCTTAATCCCGCCCAAGAATCCGCTGTTACCTTTGTATCCGGCCCATGCCTGGTACTCGCCGGTGCCGGCAGTGGCAAAACCCGGGTGATCACCAACAAAATTGCCCACCTGGTGCGCCAGTGCGATATGCCAGCCCGCTATATCGCGGCGGTAACCTTTACCAACAAAGCGGCGCGGGAAATGAAAGAGCGGGTAGCTCAAACGCTGGGTAAGGTGGAAGCCAGAGGCCTGAAAGTCTCCACGTTCCACACCCTGGGCTTAAATATTATTAAGTCGGAAGTGAAAGCGCTGGGCTTAAAAGCCGGTTTCTCGCTGTTTGACGATAAAGACAGCATGGCCCTGCTGAACGACCTGACCGCCCACTCTCTCGACGGCGATAAAGACCAACTCAAATTACTGCAAAGCTGCATTTCTAACTGGAAAAACGACCTGTTAACCCCGGAGTTACTGCTTAAACAAGCAGTGAGTCAGGGCGAAAAAGAGTTTGCCGAGTATTATCAGCAGTATCAGAACCATCTGCGCGCTTACAATGCACTGGATTTTGATGATTTAATTATGCTGCCTACGCTGCTGCTCAAGGTGGATGAAAAAGCGCGCAGCAAATGGCAAAGCAAAATCCGTTATCTGCTGGTGGATGAGTATCAGGATACCAACACCAGCCAGTACGAGCTGGTAAAGCTGCTGGTGGGCGAACGGGCCCGGTTTACCGTGGTTGGCGACGACGACCAGTCGATTTACTCCTGGCGTGGCGCCCGGCCGCAAAATCTTAGCCTGTTGCAGGAAGACTTCCCACGTTTAAGAGTGATCAAGCTGGAGCAAAATTACCGTTCGTCGGGCCGTATTCTGCACTGCGCTAACATTCTTATTCAGAACAACCCGCACATGTTCGACAAAACCCTGTTCTCGGCCCTCGACTACGGTGTGCCGCTACGGGTGTTAATGGCCAAAAACGAAGAGCACGAAGCCGAGCGGGTGGTTGCTGAACTGCTGGCCCATAAGTTTACTAATCGCACCAAATTTAAGGATTACGCGATTTTGTATCGCGGTAACCACCAGAGCCGGCTGTTTGAAAAACTGCTGATGAGTAACCGTATTCCTTACAAAATCAGCGGCGGGATGTCGTTCTTTGGCCGTACCGAAGTGAAAGACATCATGGCTTACCTGCGTTTGCTGGTAAACCAGGACGACGATAACGCCCTGCTTCGGGTGATCAATACGCCCAGCCGGGGGATTGGCCGTGCCACCCTGGAAAAGCTCGGTAACTTTGCTAATGAACTGGGTGTGTCGATGTTTGAGGCTGCCTGCCACGACAACCTAAACTCTGTACTGAGCGGCAAAGGCTATCTGGCCGTGCATAATTTTGCGCGCTGGATTGTGTCGCTCTCCGACGAAGCGGTACGCGGCGATACCGCAGCGGTACTTCGCAACATGATCCGCGCCATGAGTTACGAAGAGTGGCTCTATGAGCACAGCACCAGCCCCAAGGCCGCCGAAATGGCCATGGCCAATGTGAGTACGTTGTTTGGCTGGGTAACAGATATGCTCGAAGGCGATGAACTCAACGCACCCATGACCCTGCCAGAAGTGGTTAACCGCTTAATCTTACGGGACATGATGGAGCGCGGCGAAGAAGAAGCCGAGGCCGACCAGGTACAGCTGATGACCTTACATGCTTCCAAAGGCCTGGAGTTTCCCATTGTGTTTCTGGTAGGCATGGAAGAAGGCCTGCTGCCGCACCAGAGCAGCATCGATGAGGATAACGTAGAAGAAGAGCGCCGCCTGGCTTACGTAGGGATCACCCGTGCCCAGCGGGAGCTGATTTTTACTTTGTCGAAAGAGCGTCGTCAGTTTGGTGAAGTTATCCAGCCGGAGCCCAGCCGTTTCTTATACGAACTGCCAACTGACGATCTGGAATGGGAAGAGAAAAAACGCAAGGTCACTGCCGAGGAACGCCAGCAAAAAGGCCAGGCCAGCATTGCCAATATCCGCGAAATGCTGGGTAGGTCTTAGGCGCTCGACTGATTCAGTGCCGGCAGTAACTGCGAGCTTTCCAGGTACTTGCCCTGGCCGTAAACACACTCAATTTCGGTTAACGCCTCAAGCTGTGAGTAGCTGTCGATACCTTCGGCAATCACGTCGAACTTGAGGTGCCCGGAAATCAGCATGATCGACTGGATCAGCCTTAAATTACGCAGAGAACGCGGCAGTGATTTAATAAAGCGGTGATCAATCTTGATGTAATCAAACGGGTAGGAGAATAAATAACTCAGCGAGGCCAGGCCGCTACCAAAGTTATCCAGCACTAATGTAACACCGGCGCGTTTTAGCTTTTTAATCGCCGGTAAAATGTATTGTGAGCGGCGGTTCAGATCGTTCTCGTCGAACTCAAATACTAATGCCGCAGGCGACACGCCGGCTTCACCGATCACGTTAAGAATCTTCTGTACCAGTGAGCTCTGCAATAAATGGTTAATGGATACATTCACCGCAATCTTCGGTTCGTAACCTACCCGTTCGGCGTCCGGCCAGGTTTTCAGTAATTCGCAGGCAGCCCGCAACTGATAAAGATCCAGCTCCAGAATTAAGCCACTTTGTTCAGCTACCTGACGGAATTGCTCGCGGGAGATTTTACCCAGCGACGGATGCACCCAGCGCACATAAATCTCGTGATACAGCGGCTGCCTGGTGTTGAGATTAATAACCGGTTGCAGGTAACATTCAAATTCCCGGTCGCGCAGTGAACGGCGAAATTCGTTTTCCAGTTCCAGCTCTTCCAGCAGACGCTCACGCATACTCTTATCGAATATCACCAACCGGCCACGGCCCAGCGATTTGGCCTGATACATGGCGGCATCGGCGTCGCGGATCACCTCATCGGCGCTGCGGTAGTAGGTTTCTACGTGGGCAATCCCAATACTGGCGCCGGAATACATCTCTTTGTCGTCGAGAATAAACGGCTCCGAAATCGAGTCGATAATGCGCGCGGAGATTTCTTCCACGTCGGAGGTATATTCAAAGTTATCCAGCAGCAGCACAAATTCGTCGCCGCCGTGTCTGGCCAGTAAATCGTGGCCCCGGATACACTTGGTAATACGCTTGGATACCTCAATTAAGAATTCATCGCCGGCATGGTGGCCAAGGGTATCGTTAATAATTTTAAACCGGTCTAAATCGATAAACAGTACCGCAAACAGGTTTTCCGGATAGCGCTGTTTATAGGCAATGGCCAGCTCCAGTCGGCTGGCAAACATCGAGCGGTTAGGCAGATCGGTAAGGCTATCGTGATGGGCGTCGTGGATAAGCTTGCGCTCTATTTCCTTACGCTCTTCAATTTGCTGGCGCAGCACATCATTGGCCCGGTTAAGCTCGGTAGTGCGCTCTTGAACCCGCTCTTCAAGCTGTTCGCTGTAGGCATGCATGGCTTCGGCACGAAATTTACGCTCCAGCGCAACGGCAATATGGTGCGATACAAAGCGCATTAATTCCAAATCGCGCGGGGTGTACTTGGCCGACTTACCATAGGTTTGCACGGCAATAACACCACACACTTCGCCATCAATAATAAGCGGTGAGCCCAGCCAGGAGTTAGCCTGTTTTAGAATACGCTGGGCCACGGTAACGTCGATTTCACCGTCTTCGGTGAGCGATAAAATACGCGACGGGTCGATCAGCTCCGCCTGGCCACGGCGAATAACAAATTCGGTTAAGCCAAAGCCTAAGGGTCGGGTACCCGGTGTTTCATCCTGGGTATCGCTGAAATACGGGAAGTTCAGAAACTGTTTAGTGTCGTCAAGGATGGCAATATAACAGTTCGGCGCGCTTATCAGACGCTCAATGATTTCGTGCAGACTGGCGTAAAAGGAGTCCATGTCGCGGCTGGCGTTGGCCGACAGCTCAGAGATCTCAAACAGGGCCTGCTGCAGCGCCTCGACCTTCTGGCGCTCGAGGATTTCTTCCTGCAGGTCGTCGTTGATCTGGCGTAACTGGCGGGTACGCTCGCGAATGGTACGCTCGGTAAGCTCGCGGTTTTTTACCCGGTCGACGGTGGTAACAATGTGCTGGGAAACAAACAGCAACACTTCCAGATCTTCCTGGGTGTAATTCACGTTATCGTCGTAAGTTTGAACCACCATGGCACCAATGACCTGGCTACCGCGTTTTAAGGGTACGCCTAATAGCTGGTGGGGCTGACTGCCAATCAGCTCAACTTTATGGTCTTGATTAAACTCATCTTCGTTTTCGTTGCGAAAGAAAACGTGATTACCGGATTCAAGAATATAACCGGTGAGGCCTTTTTTGAGTTCTTCGGCGGGCAGTTGCTTAACCACCTGTTCATCGAACTCATCAACAAAGTAGGCCATGTCCAACATGGCGGTATCAGGCGAGTAAAAGGCAACAAAAAAGTTTTTCGCATCCATAAAGTCGGCGATGATTTCATGAATGGCAGGATAGAGGCGAGACAGATTGCTAACGGAACTGGCGAGCTCTGATATGTTAAACAGCGCTTTCTGAACTCGTTCAGCACGTTTGTATTTATCAGTTAACTGTTGCAGCTGCGGGATAAGCTCTCTTAATTCCGCTTCTGACAACTCGTATTTTGTTGGCTCAGATGACATAAAAAAACAGCAGCCGGCAATCCGCTAGAGTAAAACGAATAACTTACTCTATTGTGGATAATTTTGCCAGAGCTTTGGAGGGAATGTACTCACCAACAACCTGCCGTTTTGGTATCGAAATGCGCCGAATATGCGCAAAACATGCAGGTTGTCAGTGTTACCGAGTGTTAGAGCTCTTCGGTCATGTACTCAATGGCTGCTTTGATGTCGTCATCGCTACAGCTGGCACAGGTACCACGAGGAGGCATGGCATTGAAACCGTTAATTGCATTGGCTAATACAGCGTCGAAACCTTTTTCCAGGCGAGGCGCCCAGTCGGCCGCGTTGTTTACACGAGGTGCACCCAGTACACCGGCAGCGTGACAAGCAACACACGCTTTGTTAAATACGTCTTCACCCGACATTGCACCAGCGGGTGCAGCGGCCGCAGCGCCTGCAACGTGCACAGAGCCAACTGGCTTAATACGCTCTTTGATCGCCTCGTCTGACATTTCCTGAGCGTTTACCGCAAAAGCTGCCAGTACTACAGCGCCCATACCTAACCACGTTTTTAATTTCACAATCGTCTCCAGGCAATTTTGGTCTGAAAAATAAATAATCCGCATGATTATAAAGGTTAATCCAGCCGCGACAACTGTTTGAGACTAATTGATTAGTCCTTATCCGACAAAAAGCCAATAAAAATCGCTTTTTTTGTCGCCTTGTCGCTTACGGGCAACCTTTTTTACTGCCGGGCAGCCATTTTAGATGACTTTTCGCCAAGCAATTGGGCCATGGCAACATTCAGCAACTGTTGCATTTTTTTGCCAGCCCGGCCAACACCGGCTTCGCTGTTACCTTCTACCTCAGTTTGCACCGCCAGGGTAAACTCCCGTGGCAAGCCTTCGTTAAATTGCAGCACCACATGAGCCAACAAAACGGTTTCGCTCTGCCCACGGGTTTCACTGGGCCCGGCACCAATTTTCTGAAAAATACGCCATCTGCCACCCGTTAATTCATCCAGCACCGCCTTTGCCGAGGCATCAGAACCTGGCGCCAGCGCATCGGCAATGGCCCGGGCCAACAGTACGCCGATACCCGCCTGCATACCGCCGGCATCGACCACCGAATTACTGTGGCCATTACCGTATAACAGCATTTCAAGGTGAGAAGGCATAAAGCCCGGTAAACGAGTTTGTGGCTCTGAATTATGGGTAACCATGCGCTTTAAAAACTCAGCCTGAGCCAGCGTGGTCATGGGCTTGTTGCCGGTTAAGCCGCATTCATCGCAGCGGTAAGACTGATAGAAAGGATCGTCGCTGGCTTCTGCAAACGGCTCCACCGCCAGTTTATTGCGTAAATCGAACTGCCAGTCGGCTGAGCTCGGCGCAAACGCAGTAGGGCCATAAGCGCCCCGAAAGCGAATGACCGGATTGTTCATGTTAAGCCATTGATCATGAAATAAGCCGGTTAGAAATTCCCGCCCGGCAATGTTCGCAAAGTAGGTGGCGATAGCGTTGGAGTTGCCATCTGCCTTACCCGACGGCGCATAACTGTTAATACTGGTGATCAGGTCGCCCAGCTTTACATCACCTACCAGAGTAGACGCACTCACTTCCCGGCCAATCGTCGCCAGCGCCCCGGCAAAGGCCATAATTTTAGAGGAGCTCCAGGGCTCATAAAGCACATCCTGGGTATTGGCGTTCGCCAGATAGCGGTAGCCGGTGCCATCGGGCGTGGCGCCAAAATCAATCAGGGTAATTTTGCCCAGTGAAGCCGGCACATTAAAGTAGTTCCAGTCACTGGCTACCCGTTCTTCCCAGCCAGGAGCGGTGCCAGATTGCTCAACAGTAATATAATCGGGGTTTGGTTTGCGGCTGCGCATACTCGCGCCTGGCATCATGTTCGCAATGCAGTCCGGCACGCCGCAATCAGACGTATATTGCTTGGGTAATAATGGTGGGGCACTGAACACATTATGGTAAAAGTCCAAATCGCTTTGCTCATCAGCCAGGGCAGGGAGTGAAACCACAGCGCTCAGACAACCACACAAAATAACCTGCCAAATTCGAGACATACACTTAACATCCTTTACTGTTAAAACCAGACTAAGCCAATTCAGAACGCGAAGCAAAAGCCAAATTTGCCTGATTTTTAAACATCAGCACCGGCATTTTCATTTTTTACTGTAAATTAACCAGATGAACTCCTATAATGCGCCACTCTAGACGGTTCCAAGCCGTTTACACAGAAAGCACCCGTAGCTCAGCTGGATAGAGCGTTGCCCTCCGGAGGCAAAGGTCATAGGTTCGAATCCTATCGGGTGCGCCATTTTTAAAGGGCTGTAGCCCGACTATCTTCTTATAAAAAATCCCTTTTTGAAATATGTAGCAAATGTGTAGCATTTTAATCATGCTTCTTCGTTTAATTCTTCAGGAATTTCATCTACAACTTTTGTTTCATATTCAACATAACTATCCAAATATTGAGGATCAACGTGGCTTGAATCTACAACAGTGTAATCAATAGCCTCTCCATTACGGTCATCTTTACGTTTCTGGTTATAACCAAAAAACTTTGCGTATCGTTTAGGTGAAACGCCTTCGAAATTTTCAAAAACGACTTTACTAGGGGTCTCTGCATTACTATTTGCATGACAAATTGAATCCCCATGAAGTTGAAGGGCAAGACTTTTTTCATATGGCTCTATGTAGACCACTCTTTTGATTCCGGCAGATACGATATGTCTAGCACAGACGTGACATGGGTAAGTTGTGCAAAATAAAGTCTTATGCAAAGTGTTATAAGAACTATTTCTTGCAAGACTTGTGATGGCATCCATTTCAGCGTGAATTGCTCGAGAATACTCAATTAGTGATTTTGCTTTGGAGTTCTCAATGATCTCTGAAGCGAGTAATGGTGCTTCAGTTATCCCTTTTTCGGATAAAATTTTTGTAATTTCTTGTTGGAGTAGCCGTTTGTGTTTGTCGTTATGGCATTGTTTTCCATTGTTAAAACAACGTTTATCTGAAAGGCTATCAGCATTATAGAGCCCACCTCCGAACTTAGGTACATCATTACACCCAGTCGCGAGGATAGTTCCTTCATCATCTGTAATGGCTGCTCCAACTTGCCTGGATAAACAAGCTGATTTTAAAGAAGCAGAAAAAGCGGTATACATACCGACTTCATCAATTTTAGGAGTTATTCGAGCAGAACCATGAATCAACTGTATAAACCTGTTAACTGAGGCAACAATTTGGTCTTCATCGTCAATGTTTTTGATGAAATAGTCTGATTTATGTAGGCATTTTTCTACCTGTTGACCATGCTTATCTGTCGATTTTCTATCCCTTTCAATTAGCGAAGCTATTTGTTCATCTGGGATGAGCTCGTCTTTTAAATTTTGCTTTCTTTCTTCTTCTGTGCGAAGCAAGCCGAGGAGGTAAAAATTATTTCTATACACTTGATGAAGAAGTTCAATCTCATCTGGGTGCTTGATTTGATTGATAATATATGCAGCTTTTTTCGTATTTTTTAATGCAGTACCGTCATCAACTCGATCTTTTCCAAATTGAATTTCTCTTGATATTGATATTTCTTTTACGGCTAATTCAGCCATGATTGAATTTCGGTAATTTTCTCGAAGTTTATCACCCAGATCTTGTAGTTTGGTATATCTGTTATAACCAATTAGATTCTGTGTTGCTTCGGGGTCGTCTGAATTTTTAGAAATTAACTCACTTAATCTTATGTGTTCAACTACATATCCTTGTTGATTTAGTTGGCTTTCAAGTGTGCCTTTCAGACTCTTTACACCTGAACCAATTGCTCCACACAAACCAATGACGAGCTCATTTGATCTTCTCTGTTTAATTTTCTCAGTGATATCGGCTGAAGTGGCAGGAGTGTCTGAATTAATTGTGGCAATGTTTGAGGCAGGGTTGGCCATATATAACGATCCATATTCTTTAATATAAGACCGTTATTACACTATGATAATTTTACCAACTCAAGTTTTTCGCTGCGGATTGAACACGTTTTAGAGCTTGTGAGCGAAGCTGTGCTTTCTTTTTCTCATTAAAATCGTGAATAGGAGCTACAGACGTAGTTTTAGCCACATCTTTCTCTTTATTACCAGATTTCTGAGTTTCGTTTGCAATTAAAGTTAGCATTTCAAGTCCAGTGTTCTGTTCAAATCCATTGAAACCGCTTCGAGAATTTAACCTCTCTCGGGCTAAATTGCGCGCGGATTATACAGGTATTTATACACATATCAACCTTGTATATATATTGTTAGCAGGCTAGAGATGCAAAGTAAAATAATTTTTGGGAATTAAAAAAACAATATCTACGTACACTTATTTACAGAACTCCAAGTAAAAGCTAATTCGCCGCCAGCATTGCTGGCTGGCTTAAATATTCAACTTGCCAGGTATGTAAGCGTTTGAGTATTTCTTGCCCTTTGTGGATGACTCCCTCCAATTTTTTGGTTATGAGCCCTTCATACCAGTTTTGCTTAATCTGGCCCGTTTCTGGATTCACTGCCTCCTTATATAACGGCCTTACAGCTTGCTCATTGCGTTTTACGAAAAATCCGCCCAATCAGCTCTAGATAATCAGCAATATTGCCGTTATAGGCGGCTGAATGGATCGCTGCTAGCTCGGGGTTATCATCTTCAACGAGTTTTAAGCTACGTAATTCGCGCCAAGGCGTTTAAACGGCCATTACGCACTTACTGGCAAAGTAGACAGTATCATTTGAGTTTTCCGGTGATGAGAATTTTCGTTCGACAAAATTGCCGGACTGGGCCTACTCTCGGCAATTTTGAACGCGCTCAGCAAATCAAAACAATTGTTTTCTAAATAGTAACGGGGAGTTACTAATTCAAAACATGAAATTGCATTACAGAGTATCAATGTCGAGTAATTCCCAAGTTACATTCATCGGCTTTTCGCCCTTGTGTTCTTGGTACGCTACTTCGCCGTAATAAGTAAACGGTGCTGCTGTTTTACCCCTTAATTTACTTTCCCTGATGAACAAATATATCCGGCTGCCCAGCTTTCTATGCTCAATGAGCTCCCTGCCGCGTTTGTTATTTGGTGAGGTACTATTTTGTGATTGCCAGTGGAAATGGTTATCGTCTATGAAGTAATCGTGGTATTGATGTTCGCTGCCTTTACCCTGTTTATTTAGCGTTACCAACAGCACTTGAACGTTCTTTTCATTGAGTACTACATGGCCTGATTGCCAATTACCTGGATTGAATGTTTCATTAAACAGCGGAGGGATGTCTTCGCGCATAAACTCTTGCCCCACAAATAACTCCAGGGGATCAACTTGTCCTTTGAGTCGCGCAAAGGTGACCATTTCATCATTAGCCTTCAGATCTTCGTAGTCTGGGTTAGCGGCTCTCAGAATATAAGTGCCATCCGGCTCCTTGAGTACCTTACGAAGCAAATATTGGTTGTCGCCAGTACTGTCTTGTCGTTCGATAGCAACTGTTGAATTGCTTATGCTTCCTGCGTTGTTAGGGGTTATTTGTTCAAGCAATAAATAATCACCATCGCAAATTGGGTTTTTACCGCCGTTCATTGAGTTGCCCGACGCTCGAGCTATAAAGTGCTTGTTGCTATCTAGATGACCAAAGCCGCTTGGTGCATTTACCTGTTCAGATATGTCGGCGTAACCGGTTTTAAAGTGTCCGCAAGCAATCTTAATGTCGGGGAAAAATGGCAGTTGCTCTGTCTTCGGAAACTGAATGATATTCGATGCATGGCTGGAAGCAGGTAGCCGGCTTTGTTTGTAGGCTGCTAGGCGCTGCGTTACGACCTCTTGGGTCATGTTGATGAAGGTTCCAGCATGTTCTGCCTGAATGCTTTGGTTAAAGCTAAACTCTTGGTTAGCGGCACCGAACCAGGCTATTTTTGATTCAGGCTCTTCGGTACACCAAAATTTTATTGGATTGCTTTGCCAATGACTGTTCCAAGCGGCTTGAGGAACGTCCTTGAGGTGCTGTTTACTGTCGGGTAGGTCGCTCAACCATTCAGGGTTATCCATGTACCATTCGCGAGCCCAATCCGCTAATTCGTTGAAGCTGTTTTTAGATTGAAAAGCACGGTGCTCGATTAAAGTACTGAGCAATACAAGCTTGTATGATTTGGAAAGCCTGGTAACGGCTAAGTCTTTAAACCACTGCAGATGTACCTCTAAAACTTCTAATTCTTCTGGTAAGAGATCGCCTTTGCTATCGACAAACTCCCACCAAGAACCGCGGTTTCTTCGCAGTTTATCTATACTTGCGCCGTTGTTAAAAAACTCAGTATAAGTTGGCCGTCTACCTAATGTATCTTTTAACTTGTCGTACTGGATATCGAGTTGGTCTTCTGAGAGATTCGCCAGAAAGTCAATAAACTCCAAGTCGAAATTAACATAACATCCGTCTGGCAATAGTTGGTTAGGGTTTCTTGCCAATTCAACGAGTTGTTGTCGGTTTTGTGATTTCTCAGTTAGGCTTGCGAGTAACATCTCAGGGCGATTTAGGAAGCTATGATGATTACCCACGAAATCGAGAATGACTAACCTTTCTTTGTTAGTACTCGTTCGTAAGCCACGCCCCATTTGTTGTAAAAAGAGTATTTTAGATTCTGTAGGCCTGAGTAAAAGCACGGTATCTATTTGCGGTAAATCCATTCCTTCGTTAAATAGATCTACGGAGAAAAGCACTTTGATCTCACCGGAACTTAACTGTTCAAGCGCTTCGCTGCGGGTAAGTGCTGAATCTGAATGAACACTCGCTGATTTTATACCGTGTTCGTTGAAGTAGTTTGCCATGTAATCGGCATGTTTACGCGATACGCAAAAAGCTAATGTGACCTGTTGGGCTTTTTGTTGCCATTCATTTAGCACGTGTCTTGAACGGCCTTTAGTGGCTAGTTTATTGGATAATTTTTCTGGATCGAATTTGCCATTACGCCAAGGCAAGTGCTCGTAGTCTACTTCTTTATCGAAAATACCATAGTAGGTAAAGGGGCATAACACCTCTGCTTTGACACCATCGAAAAGGTCTTGTTGATAAATCAGATTATTATCGCAAAGTTTAAGAATATCGCTGCCATCTGTTCGGGTTGGTGTAGCCGTAAGCCCTAACATGAAGGAGGGGGCAAAGTGCGCTAGTAGCCTCTGATAGCCATTGGCGGCAGCATGATGGAATTCGTCAACAATAATGTAATCAAAAGTGCTCGCCGGGAATTTACTTAAATGGGCGGGTTGCCCAATGGTTTGTACTGAAGCGAACAGTAAATCGTATTCGTTGTCTTTTTGTTTGCCGCTATATCTGCCTACTTTTTTGTTGGGCAGGATTTTAAGAAAGCTTGCTTCTGCTTGTAGTAAGATCTCTTCTCTGTGAGCAACAAACAGTACCTTCTTCGCGTTAAACTGTGCAACATCGAAACCTGCTAAATAGGTTTTACCCATACCTGTAGCGAGAACAACTAAACCTTTTGATATGCCTGAATCACGAGCCTGTTGAAGGGCCTCTAGCGCTGCTGACTGGTGTTCTTTAGGCGTTGGTTTTTCATGTTCTGTTTCATTGGGGAGTGAAGCCGATGAATACATCGGTGTTACTTTTCTTGCTGCGATATAGCGTATTTCGTAATCAGCAATCCAGTCGAAAGTTAATTGCTTTACCTGCGGTAACGTAAGTAAATAATTGTACTGTTCACGTATTTCTTCAATACGGGCAATGGCTTCGAGATCCTTGTCATTGGGATAGTTGATGCGGTAATTCCACTCTATACCGTCGGTCAGTGCTGTTTTACTAATATTGCTAGAGCCAACAAATGCACAAGCCGTCGCTAGATTCTTGCCGTCATTCCTGACAAAGATATAGGATTTCAAATGAAAGCTGGTGGCTTGTTTACTCTCAAAAATACGAATGTCAGCCCCTCTTTCTTTAAGCAGCATCAATCGTTTTAACGCTTGTGGCTCAGTAATATTCATGTAGTCAGAGGTGAGCAGTGACAGTTTCACTTTTCTCTCTGGAGAAGCCATTGCGTCCTCAATGTCTTGAATAATAAGACTCAAGCCTGAGTTGCGAATAAAGGAAACTGCAATTTCAATGTTGGTTGCTGTTTTAAGTGCGTTGCGGATTTCGTGTAGAAGATAATGTTTATCTCTACCCGTAATGAGATAGTTTGTCGCTGTCATGCTTTTACTTCACGCGCTAATTCTACAGTTACCCACTCAACCTCCTGACGGCTGAGTCTATCTTTGCTTGGTATTGAGTTAAGGTTTCGGGTTGTAAGTCCACATTCCCTAGCTAGCGTCTGCAGCTCGTCATAACTCACAGGGTACATTGGGCGGTTATCATCACTAGGACCAAAGCGAAGGCTTATATACATGTAACCGTTTTGAGAAAGAAGCTCGGATAACGTTTTTAGTGCGGCTGGCCTCTCGTTTATTGGTATGTGCATCCAAACCGCAGACAACAGGATTAGTTTAAATGCTTCTTCTTGGTGAGAAAGCTCTGAAAGGTAGGGTAAACTCGAGTTGCTCCAGGTTACATCTTTATGGGAGGAACTTGCCGCGAGTTTTCTCAATTCATCCGCGGGTTCGACTGCAACTACTTGCCATCCTTGTTGCGCCAGCCAGTTTGCGTCTCTGCCGCTGCCTGCGCCCACATCTAATGCTTTACCTGGTGATGTAGTTTTGAGAAACGCCTTCCATTCGTTATGCACATTCTCCGCTTCTACGGAATTATATAACGAATAATAATGGCTGGCTTTGTCACTGTAATGTTGAATAGTACCTTTCACTGCTAAGAGAATCCTTTCTGTACTAACTTTTTACGGTTTGCTAATGATCCCTTCGTTTAGACTTCTTTATTTACCCAAATATTATAATCAAAACGATAGTTCGCTGGTCATCTTACCTAAATTACAGTCTTCACATAATACCTGCAGGTTACTTTTCTCTAACGCTAGTTCCGGAAACAAGCTACGCGGTTTGATGTGATCAACGTGCAGCGTTATGCCGTTATCGGGTGAGTTGCCGCAAAGCAGGCATCGTCGGCCTGATTCGGCCAGTACGTCCACCCTTAGGCTTCGCCACTCTTGTGTTCTGTAGAAGTCCGTCTCGTTTGCGACCTGATGTATAGGTAGATCATGAACGCTTTGGTAAACCACAGGTTGCTGCCCCGGCTGGTACACGAGAGCCAGGCCTTTATTGCCGCTAAACCAGCGTTTCAAGCCATTCATTGCTCTTGCGTGGGTTTTGTACTCACGACGCGTGCATTTTCCATTCATTTGTAGAGTGACTCTTATTGTCATGTCTTTGTCCTTAAATCTTGTGCGCGGCAGTGATCACGGTGTCATCTTCGGCGACAACAACATAAATATCGCGTTGCACTTGCATCAATAATCGCTTTAAACGTTTGGTTAACGATTTTTGTGTATCTTTATCCAAATGGAGAACATAGCTTCGGCCTTTTTGTTGAACCTCGGCGCCTAACAGTTCCAGTAACATTACATAGTCAGCCGAAATGCCGCGTTGCTGACAGCGTTGTTGAGCATGTTGCGAATAAGTCATTAGCTGTTCTCCTGTGTTGGTAATTTGAACCATATGTCGCCATTTGCGGCATATCAATTACTGTATAGGCGGACATGTCGTGAATTCACGCAGGTTAGGGCTTACATTGTATGTGCAATCTCTCGGGAGTTGCGATTTAACTGGATTTTTATTGAAAGTCAGAGGGTTTATGTGTCGTGATTTAGTGCAGGTAAAAATGAACTAAATTGTAATTTAATGCATTGCGTGTTCTGATAGCCTGCAATATATGACGTTAATGGATACAATTAATGGCTAAGCAAGACCACTGGCCACTACGCTACGATTTGCTCCAACGCTACCGGCTCATTGAAATCATTGCGCTGTGGGAAGGAAAGCTCAATGCAACGCATTTAACCGGCTATTTTGGGATTGGCAGGCAGCAGGCTTCAAAAGATATTAATGATTACTTAAAGGGGATTGCGCCAGGCAATCTTGAATATAATGCCTCTGCGAAAGGTTATGAACCGAGCGCTAACTTTCAGCCAAAGCTTACGTCAGGTCTGGTTGATGAATATTTACAGCTAGCTCAGCGTAACAGTGACCTGGTTACTACCTTTCACAACCTGTCATTAGGTTTAGATCATACCCACATGATGCCTCTTCCTCAGTACCGGGTGAGGCCGGAAGTGTTCAGAGTCATCGCTAAAGCGTGCCAAAAGAATGAGCGGATAGAAGTTGATTACCGTTCTATCAATAGCCCAAACAAAGACGGACGTATTATCGCGCCGCATTCCATAGTTCACTCTGGCTTGCGTTGGTATGTGCGTGCCTGGTGCGAGAAGAACCAAGAGTTTCGTGACTTTGTGCTCACGCGATTTTATGGAGTCCCGGAAGTCATTGGTAAATCAGATGTTCAAGGCGATGCTGACTTTAACTGGATGACGCGGGTAAATGTTTGCTTTAAGCCGGATGGACGGTTAACCCCTGAACAACAGGAAGTAGTGGCGGGCGATTATGGTATGAGAGACAACCGACTGCTCATTACAGTACGAGGCTCTATGGTGCAGTACCTGCTGCAGATGATGAATGTCGACCAAAATACGGTATCGGCCGATCCTAAAGCGCAGCAGATTGTTATAGAGAACATCGATGCCATAAAGCAGTGGCTGTTTTAATGAAAGAGCAATCTGATAAACCTGTTAAATGACAATAACGAAAACTACCCCAATCATCAGACGTAGCGTTAGGTTATTATATGCAGTGCAAGAGCTTCACAAGCAAGGGTTTCATAATCTAGCTTGTATCTGTGCAATGAGTCCGTCAGGTATGGACTGGCGTATCAGTTTACACCCATTTCAAAATTTATATTTTGATGAAGATGGCTTCGTTCAAAGCACAAAGATGCTTGGACATGAACGGGTCAGCCATTCTTCAGCTAAAGAGGGTAATTGTTATTTCGGATGGGTGGACGCAAAAGATTTAACTGCTACAGAACTCGCGGAACGAATGAAAGAGCGTTTCCCTGAATTGATAGCTGCAAGTGTTGGTGAGAATTACGCTTTCTGTGGATGGTTCACACATATGCTCGGAATTGCTGAAAGGGGCGCTTTACCCGTGTTTTCAAGTGAATTTGGAGGTCTCTCTGGGGGTATGGTATTTACTTCTTTGGCTGACCTTTTATTACCCGCTCCGCCTTATCCGGTTATTATGTCTTGTGAAAAAATCCGCTTTTTATGGGCACAAGAACCAACCTTAAAGAATGATTGGCACACAGCCTACCGACCAATTATAAACGCTTTGAAAGACAGCCGAATTCCAAGGTTTCCAAAGTATCCATCGCATTCAAACGATCTGTTTGTCCACGGTGCTTACTGGGAAGGTGCCGTTTACTATTTGCATACAATTCTGCGTTTCGAATCCGAAGTTGAGTACATCGAATATAGAGCTAGTCAGGCGGAGCGATTATCTGTTTTTTCAACGATATTTGATTCAGAAGGGCAGTTAGATTTACTGGATGCATATTTTGCCAGGGTTGTACTTACAGAAGCGTCGTCTCGTCTGAATCACAAAACTCAGCAATTCTGCAAACAGACAATCGATAAGGTTGAAGCAACCTACAGACTAAAAGCTTGTCTTTTCCCTAACCCGTACTTCGGAGGGGATAATCCATTGCATTTGACTCGATTAGAATACCTGGCTAAGGAGTAGTCGTTATTTGAGAGAGGGGCGGGCAAAGTTAGAGCGGAGTGAAGCTGTAGATAAATTCACTTTCTGATTATCAGAGCCTTCGAGTTTCTTAGAAATACCAGCCCGCAGCACCGCTAAATCCGATATAATCCAGGCTGATATTTAAAGTGGAGTTTTGTAATGCGTGTATGTGGTGTAGATCTGGCGGGAAACGATGCCAACATTGCCCTGATGAATCTGGAAAATGGCCTGATTCAGCTTCCTGATTGCCGTACCCGTAAACTGAGCTTACAGAAAGCCGCTACTGCTCATGAGCTTAAGTATTTTCAGAAATCCTTCGCGCAGCTGGTGCAGGATTATAAGATCGAAACCATTGTTATCCGCCAGCGCCCGATGAAGGGCAAGTTTGCTGGTGGCGCTATTGGCTTTAAATTAGAGGCGGCGCTGGAGTTGCTAAACGGGGTGCAGGTTATTGTAATGCCGCCCACCGAGATTAAAGCGGCGTTAAAAGAAAGCCGCGTGTTTATAGAATTTGCCGAAACCGGTTTAAAAGGTTTTCAGAAGTCCGCGTTTGAAACTGCGCTGGCTTATATGAGTCAACATCTGTAACGCTGCTCCGAAATACAAATTGCCTATCGGAAATCCGTTCACAGAGCAGCAGAGTGTGCGGCTATGTTCTCGTCCCATTAGAATCTCAGAGGTTTCCTGGCGAGGCGGGCGAGCGTTGCAGACACTTCTTTATTGGGCTGATTGTCGATAGTCAATTTTAAGTCCAGCGCTGCACAGAGTTTGATGAGCATCTCAACAGAGACTGTTTCAGGCTTTGCTTCATAGTTAGAAATATCCCTTTGATAGACGCCGATACGTTTAGCTAAATTAGTTCATCAGCCGTTATGGGATTCCCATAACAAAAAACACATCACCCACGTAGAGATCGTATTGGTTTGGGTTGCCCGGTTCTATGAAACATTAAACGTAGTCACTTTACCAAATTGCACTGGGACATGGTTTGACCCAGTTGTAAGGTAATGTTGTTGCCCTGTAAGTAAAGGGGGCAACATTATGCAAAGTCGACTACGCAACATCATCCCTGAGCAATACCGAAATGCTACATTTTGGCTCGATGATGACAACGTGCCTTTTTTAGATTGGCTGACGGACGATAAAAAGTTATTACCGTTTGTATTGATGCAGGCGTTGCACATTGCCAGGGTACGCCGCATAGCTTTAGATTTTCGGTGTCAGTTTTTCGTTGATGCAGACGATGCGTTTTTATTGCAGTGTACAAAGCCTCAGATTTCCTCACTACCTGGCAAGGAACAAAGCGCTCTAACCGGGTTACTTTCAGAGGCCGCTGCTGAGCTGTTTGATGCATTCTTTCCGTGGCCGCAGGGTGAGCAAAACAGTGTGTCGTATTCGCTGAAAATCTACTTGCTGAGTTATTCGCAGTATTTGTCTGAGCGCTATGCCCATAAGGAACATATACACACCAGTGCTTTGATTTCATATTTGTTCAACCGGTGGGACCATGCGCTTTACCATCAGCCGGTTAAACTCAGTGAGTACAGCCAGGGCGCATCTATGGAGGCCAGCTCCACTCAGAATTGCGCACCTACCTTAAAACAAATTCTATGCAGTCCATCCGCATCGCTGAAGCCCTTTCTAAAGCGCATTCAGCACATTATTAAGGTTAAAGGTGGCTCTAAACCCATCGATGATACGGCGTTACTCGCTGCCATAATGGCAACAAAGCCGTTACGCAACGCCTTTAAGGAAGGCTTGCAGGTTAGTCATGATGTTATAGCACCGCAATCTGTGAATGAGTTGCTCGCAGCTCTGACTGATGCCGTGGATATGCAGCTGTGTTGTAATGGCGAAAACGATGGTAAGAGCTGGTTCGACATTCAGTTGAGCGAAGTGATGCCCGCTCACCTTACTGCCGGGGCGGCAGACATCCTTCAGAGGTGCTGCGAATTTGATGACGCGACGCAAACGGTTCACTGGGCGCAACACGCCATTAATCAAATTTGCCGCGGTGAATGGAATACTTCCTCATCCATATTCGGCGAGTTCATCACGTTCAATCAGCAGTTTGACGATCCAAGGCAAAAGCGATTTCTGCTTACTCTGCTGGAGCAGCAAATGGATGCCGACATTGTTGGTCAGTCCGAGGTAAAAAAAGCCCTGCTGGCAGGCCTGAGGCAATGTATTGAAGGTGTTGCGCTTCAGCAGCGCGGGCCAGTGTTTATCTATGGAGCCTCGGGGGTAGGGAAAACCTCGCTTGCCAAAGTGTTCGCCCAAACACTGAATGTGCACCTGGCCGATAGTTACGCACTGCAGATAATCAATATGGAGCAGTTTTACCATAAGAATGCGGCACTACAGTTATTTGGAGCCGGGCTGCAATTTAATGCGGCTAACCTGGGCACACTCACAACGCCGGGCGAATTTCAGGCAAAGCGAATTATAGTTTTTGATGAAATTGAAAAGGCGCATCCGAATACCATTAATTCTTTGCTCACGCTTTTATCTGAACACGAGGCGCGGGATTCCTCTACCAACCGGCTGGTGGACTTCAGTGAGAGCATATTCATTTTTACCTCCAATGTTGGCCAGCATAACGCTCTGGAGCACATTGCTACGGATTATCGTAGCGAGCTGGCAACCGCATTCAGCCCTGAGTTTATTAGTCGTATAGCACGGGGCTCGGTGGCCAAAGCTCTGCCCTTGGAGGAGGCGGAAGTCATAACCCTGGCAAAGCAGCTCGCCTATGAGTTGGCGTTTGAATTAGATATTAATGCGGAAGGAGATTTTGCCCGAGCCATTTGTATGATTGCCGGTGAGCTGAATCCCAGAGCAATGCTTGGCGCGGTGACTAAGCTGCGTTCGGAAATTCGTAAAGAGGTTAATGCGGCCTATTATGATGAATTGCTGCGAATAAATGGCTTGCTCATTGAGTTTGAGGGCGGCGAGGCCGATCTGGCCGCGTTTGTTCATCAGTACCACTCGCGGGTATGGCAGGCAGGGTTTTCAATCCGGCTCAGGTGCGCTGAGCAAGTCGGCACATTAGCACTGGTGTGTGAGTTACCAAAACCCGTGATCAGCTTGCAGGATATCCAGTGCCCGTTTATGCACTTTGTGTCAGATTCTGATTGTCGGTTTGCAGATCTTATCGGTAATGATGCTGTCATTAGCCAGATTAAAGGGTTGGTTAGTACGCTTAACGAAAGCTGTAGTTCTTTCCACTATGTAAATATCTCTATTGGGCATACGCTGCTGGTGGGCCCGCCGGGAACGGGGAAAACGCATCTGGCAAGGGCTATCGCCAGTAGCTTCCAGGGCGTGTTTATTCAGGTAAATGCCTCAGAGCTCACCATTGGCGATGCCGATAAAAACCTGAAAACCTTATTTACTGCGGCTAAAAAGTACGCCCCCAGTATCGTGTTTATTGATGAAATAGATGCCATCGCCTCAAAACGCCAGGCTGAAACCAAATCGTTTAATCTGATGGTGAACTCACTGCTAACCGCACTGGATGGGTTTAACGGAGGGCTTGATTCAGTGATGATCATTGGCGCCACTAACCATCCGGATTATCTGGATGACGCTGTAGTTAGGCCAGGCAGGCTGAATAATCGCCTGACGCTTAATTTTCCTACTCATAAAGAACTGAAAAACTATGTTGAATGTGAGCTTGGCGATGCTCTTACTAGTGTAGATTGCGCAAGTGTTATGGATGCCATTGTTGGCAAACTACACAACCGGCCAGTGGCATTGGTGGATAATATTTTACAAAAAGCCAGGGCGTTAATCAGTAAACAGGGTGATATTGGCGCAGCGCTAATCGCGGCTTACATTAATCAAACGGCAGGTGAACCCGAAGCCGACGGTAACAGAAGTGACGAACAAACCCGGCTATGTGCTTATCATGAAGCAGGACACGCACTGGTCATTGCCGAGGTGTATTCACCAGACGACGTGTTGGCAGTAGATATTCGCAGGCGCGCAGACACGGAAAGCCTGGTGTTGTTTGCAAACCTACAAGCCAGATACGCCATCACCAGGGCAACGGTGAAAAAGCAATTGCAGGTATTGCTCGCCGGGCGAGCGGCCGAACAAGTATTGCTTAACGATCCGGATCAACTTAGCCGCAGTGACGCCTCTGATATTCGCAGCGCCACTGAGTTAGCCAAAAAAGCCATTGGCCAATGGGGGCTTAGCAGCACCTGCGATATGGTTGATAAAAGCCAGTTCAGTATGAGCGAAGCGGAATTGCAGTTGGAAGTAGGCAACTGGATGACAGACGCTTACAACAGTGCCTTTGCCATCTGCGAGAAAAAGCGCCCGGTGCTCATGCGGCTTGCAGAGTCACTGATAAAAAGTCAGGTGCTGTACTTTTCTGATATACAGCGGTTACTGTCGGTTTCAAAGTGCAGTAACTCACTTCATTGATAAATAACAAAAAATCATTCTGATTGAGTTTTCTATATTGAGAAACTATCATCGCTGGCGACGTCATCGTGCGCTAAAAAAATTAAAACTAAAATCATTATGGACGAGTTATGAAAATAGGAATGTTAGAACGCTATCCTTATATGCCACTTTTTTGTTTACCAATAATAGGGGCATTAATCGCAGGTGTGGCGAGCATACTCTACGCACTGAACTTTATTGGTGAAAGTCACCACGCCCAGAGTAATACCCTATACGAAGTCACCTATAAAAAAAGCAAATACCACGATACCGAAACGACTTATGCTAAAAAATCGTCCCCATTTTGGGGGTATCTCATTATTGCTTTATTTGTCATTGCTGGTTATACCGGTGTGTCGTTTGGGTTATTCACGATTTATGTATTCAACTCGCCGCTCGGCAATCTTCTGATAATTAATCTCCTGGGTGCGTTGACGATTTTTCCATACTACCGCTCCGTAATCTTACGGAATACTGATAAAGGTCAGCTAAAAACAGGATACTCATGGCATTTCCTGGCGTTGATACCACTCTCTTTGTATTTGGCTTATTCAATATTAACGGATGGAAGTCAATATGGTATTGAGCATTACAGAGGTTGGGAGTTTCTATTTCTCCCAATGGCGGGTATGCTTTTTTTTGGCCTGCTAGCTCCGCTTTCTATCTCTGTTACCCTGATTGCTAATTACTACCGCAGCTTGTATGCAGAACAAGGCATTTCGGGCGTTTTCAAATTTAAAAACAACATAGGGCTTTATTGCGCCTTACTGTTGATGATTTTTTTGATCAATCAGAATCATATTGGTGTGGATTTTTTCACAGATGAGTCTGATAGGGCCGCTAATGATTTCATAGATATTATTTCCGGTGGTCATACTTACAAGGATGCAGGTGTTTTTGCCGTTATTGCGTTTGTTCTTACGGTCTCTGGTTTACAAGCTGTTAAGTCACTCCATAAAGGAGTATGGCAGCAAAGTGTACTTAGTAAGCTTTTCAGACTGGCGAGTGTGGTTATTTTTGTTTGTGCGATCGGTTTGCCTGCGGCATTTCTAATTGCCCATCATTCTGGTGGGAGCGACTGGGCCTTTGAATTCGTAAAACAATGGACAAGCGAAGTTAAGGCATTTCATTTGGATTATGATTCGGCGGACTACTACATCTGGGATCATGATGCCTATTATCCTTTTACATCGGCTGTTGCAAAAATTTTGGGCCTGGCAATTATTGGCTATATCGCATTGGCTTTGTTGTTAAGCAATACCTGGCGTAATCACTCGTTGCTATTGAGTACCTATTGTGGCGCATTTTTGCTGTCGACTGTTGCGGTAACTGCAACCGTTGAGCATGCTGCATTACCCTTGGCTTACGATAGATTTGCCGATGTAGAGCGAGCTAAAGTGCTTATTGCTGAGGGCAAGTCAGTATATGAAATTTATTGCAAAGAAACCGCTGAGCACGATCGACGATTCATTCTGCACCGCTCATTTACAGTGACAGATCTCGATACGGGAAAGGTTGTAGATCACACTCTTTTCGTAAAGCATAACAAGAAAGGTAAACGATTTCTTATCACCGCAGAAGGCTTTAAGCCCAAAGAGGTTAAAGATATCGATCCGAGCACGCCTAATACCATACCATGGTACGTCACTCTGGAACGGGACCATTAACCGTTGCATGTTAGCCCTGAGCACAAAGATGGTTGCACTGAGTCCACCATTAAAAGCTGAAGCAGGGCTAAATGGCCGCCGTGTGGCTGAACAGGTGCGTCTGCACGCGCCGGAGGGCGTTAGTGCAAACGTTGTGTACGACATTCGCAAAGCAACACAGCAGGCTATGCTCGGCATAAACCAGTGGTGGATTTGGCGCTGCAACGTTTTATTAAATTTACAACTTTAGATTAAAAAATGGTGCTGAAAGAGGATTGTTAGAGATTTAAATGTTACAACAACTTCTCCGCAACTCAGTGATGACTGGAATGTCAGTGGTAGCGCAATGTTACATTGTAAATCGTGCTGCTCTTATTGTTTGAGTTCGGTAGGTCTGCTGAATTCAAGTGCCTAAATAATAATAAGAAAATACAAAATCAAGGAAGTTTGATAATGGATTATAGTAAAGTCGTTATATCCTTTTTCTCCATTTCACTGTTATCTGCCTGTTCGTCTTTACCTGAGCCCGCACCCTACGATTATTCAGTTTTTGACTCTTCTCAAAACCTAGCGGAACACCTTCCTGACGAAAGCGATACTGCTCACACTCCACAGCAAGCTACTAATGATAAATGCCAGGAGCTGACCGAAGAGGATGACATGTTTTACCTTTGCAAGGGGCGTGTAAAAGATGTCGAGCAACAGCAAAAGAGCCAGAAAAAAGTCATTCTGAAGTGGAAAACGTTGTAAGGAAGATTGCGCTTGTCACAGTCATTGGATGTAGGTGCCAAACACCTGAAGTATTGCCTGCTACTGGTTGGTGCTTTTATTTATATTGGACTAGAGCTGTCGTTAAACCTCAGCCTTATTGATATTTATTCACAACCCTTGGAAGAGGTGTTTACTCAGCATGCTGAGGTGATTGGTCGCCTGGATTTATATGCCAGGGGGTTGTCAGCACTGGCTATTGCGGGGATTATCATTTCATCCATACCACTGCCGGGCCAATTTTCCAGTGAGCAGCCTGCGCACAGCCAGTCTGAACTCAATAATAGTAGTTCATTTTTAAACATGTGGCGGGAAGTATTCTCAACCCGCTTGTTGCTAAAAGCATTTATTTTTGTGGCCGTATGGTTAGCGTTAGTGCCAGCGCTGCGCTTGGCTATCGATGGGTTTATTGATTCTCAAGTAAGTGCAGAGAGGCGACTTAGCTCAGTGCGAGCGGTTATATTTAAAGAAGGTTATGCGGCCGGTGCTATTGAGATTGAAAATGGCCAGTCGTTTAATACACTGGTTGAGGATGAAACCAGAAGAAATCTGCTTATCGCAACCATTCCATCGTTAGCCTCTATCTCACCAAGCTTTAACCGCTTGATAGAGCAAAACCTCGATAACATGGCTGCTTCTTATATGAAAGGGGCGCAGGAAGCGGATTTCGATAAATACGGTTTGCCCAGGCTCGAAGCGTTTGATGAACTTTATGAGCAGGAATGGGAACTATATAGACAAGCGAAGAATGAACACAGCAGGGCATTAGCTAATGTAAAAGACAATACCGCCATAGCGAATGAGGTACGGGAACACCTTTCGGCCATTAACTCATGGCTTGTGGGTTATTGGAACCAGTACAGAATGCTCTCCTCTGAAAAACACCAGGATGTGTATGCAGGGTTAGCTAACCTTCCAAATATTCAGGCAAGCCACAAAGCATTTAAAGCGCAGTTTGATGCAAGTGATTGTGACGCGGCCTGTAAACAGAAAGTGAAAATTGCTCAGGCTGATGCGCTGAATAATTTTAAGTTCAGTAGTGAAAGTGGTCTTGAAATATTAGTTAAACCTGAGCATATCGACTTTGAAGACACGTGGGGGTTTTACAATGTTAAGACTGGCTTAGAGGAGATCTTAAGAAAGGCTCGCCAGGCATGGCTGGATGAAACCTATGGCTTTGCCGGTTTTGACGATGTTGATCAATTCAGGGCTTCGGATAAGTTTAGTCAAAGAGCAATACAGATACTGAAAGAGCGGGGTATTGAGCTACCGCCAGACTGGCAGTTAAATCAAACCCGCATTCTCGCTGAAAAAGTAAAACAACAATCTCAGGCGGAAGCGGAAGCCGCTGCCAAGGCAGTCTGGTTAAAGTACATTTCAGCATCGAAGTTAAAAATAGAAACGACCACACTGGACCGTATTGATTTTGCTCATCATCCAGCTATCGCATCAGTAGCACGCAGCATGATGGGCGAGTTCTATATTGACAGCTTCTCTCTTGATCTATCAGAGAACGACTATAAAAATGCGTGGCTCAAACAACAGGATAATATTTCGTTTATTCGTTTAATCACATCTACTGCTGCGGTGGCGGCATTTTCTCCTGGCGGTGCATTGTATGAGATGGGCGAAGATGCCTTCCGTCTGGCAATCATTTTACCCGTTATTATCGCTCTTAGTGTCATAGCGATTGGATTTACGTGCTACAGAGTTGTGACGTATTTCTTCCGTCGGAATTGGTACTACTCTTCAGTTTCAGGTGTGGTTTTTATCGCGTTGTTGCTGGCACCGGCAATATTAAGTGATGACAGAATTTACCGCTCATCAATGGGTGAATTTGCTAAAAACCTACCTAAAGAAAACACGATAGAACGGGCGGCATACCCCTTATACGGTGACTTCCTGGATTACAACTTATCGCTCATTAATAACTACCATGGCTTTGCGTTTCTATCAGATGTTAGCTTGGGTGAAGTGACGCCTGAAAAGCATCAACCACGTACAGTCTTTGGGGGGCAGTTAGTTACTGCTATTGAAAAGTTTGATAACTGGGTTGTCGAACGGTTCTCCTGGGTGCCAGACCTTTTATTGTCGCCGGAGCAGAATCATTACGACCTGCATATTGCGCTATTACGTCGGGATAAGTCCATCGGTGTTTACATGGGCGTTGAGTTAGATGGCGATAAAGTAACAAGTGTAAAGCTACCAAACTTCCTGGCTGAAAAAGACATGGGCGTACTACTCGAGCAGCGTTTTTTCTATAAGCCAGACCGCGTTCAGCTTGCACTGAAATTTGCTAAGGACTACAACGATGAAAACGTTATGTTTGACCTCGCCAGTGGCAAGTTTGGAAAAGAAAATGCGATTGCCAAAATCGAAAGGCGGTTGGTAAAGCTATTCAATCAAAGACCTCTACTACTCAGCGCGATGCTCAGAACTCAGGAAATTGGCCATAAAAACTTATTTCTGATTCAAATCTCAGCAGATGAAGATTACCAGTGCTTTAGCGCACCGACTATTAATGTGTCGAGCATCTCAGAGATCATCGCTCAGAAGAACATTGTGAATAATAAAATTGAAAATTGCAGGGTGGCGATTTAATGGATCAGATAAAAGAACTTATCTTCGGTATAAAACAATATATTTTAGATCATTTGCCTACCTATATTGTGGTATTAGCCCTGTTAATCGGCTTGTTTTTTCTACTCGATCACTATGAAAACGCGCAGCGACAACAATTAGTTGAAGCACAGCAAACGATTGAAAGAATTAAGCTTAAATTATCTATGCTGGGAGATTAACTCATGTTTAAGGGGTCTAGTGTTTCATCTTACGGTAAAAAAGAAGAAAAAATATCGGATAGCGAAGCGGCAAAACTGAAGGCTGACATGAAGTTCCTGATGAACGCGAGGCGAGAAAGGCAAGGGAAGGGATTGCAAGATACAAAAGGTGCGAGTCAAGTGACTAAAAATGAAGTAAAAAAGCAAGCTAAAAACCATGATAAAGAGCCCCGCACAGGGCTAAAAAAAATGGGATTTGTCGCTTTTAATATTGTAAGTCCTGTCATTGCAATAATATTTGCATGGCAGGGATATCAGCAGAACATGGAAAACAGCCAGAAAGTGAATGCGCTGCTGATTAAATATGAGCAAACGCTTGATAGAGCCATTGCCAGCGACAAGTCATCTTTGTCGTCCTATCGGGAAAATGTAGAGAAAACGCTGGAGAGTCTTTCACCACAGGAACGCGACATTCTCAAAGCTGTTTTAGAACTGTCTGAAGGTGAATAACGCGGGCGCTTTTAGCGCCATCTAAAAATAATAAAATAACTAGGGATGTATTAATGTTTAAACTTACCGCTATTCTGGCATCATTGCTTTTTTCGGCGAATCTGACGGCCCAGACCTGGATCGAAGGCTCCAATGGTCAACGCTATTTATTAGGCGATGAACTCGTGTCAACCACCGCTGAAGCCTATTATTACTGCACAAGTAAAGGGCTTACTCCTGCCAACGCTGCACAAATGAGGCGTGCTTTATTACAAGGAAATATCACAGTGGATTTTATAAGTGTTCCGGTTAGCGAGGATGCAAAGTTACCTTTCATAAAAGATAAACACTGGATAGCGAAACACGAGC
This sequence comes from Alteromonadaceae bacterium UBA2620, assembly GCA_002339125.1. Classification (GTDB taxonomy): domain Bacteria; phylum Pseudomonadota; class Gammaproteobacteria; order Enterobacterales; family Alteromonadaceae; genus Alteromonas. The sequence goes on along the minus strand of DDJQ01000107.1, from coordinate 35,760 downwards.
AGAGACGGATTCGGATAAGGAATTCATCTTCATTCGACAGTGCGTTGCCTTTATGCGTAGGCAATAAATAACCTACTGCGAAGGGTTAGTAGCTGCCCTATTAACCTGTGGCGTTTTGCTCGTTGTGAATGGGCTGGTTGTTCACAACAGTTCAGAAAGCGTTATTGTTTAAATAAAAAAAGCCGCCCGAGGCGGCATTTTTGCCATTAATCGGTATACATTGAATAGCCCCTTGGATGGGTTTCTTCCGCGCATACGATGGGTTTAAAGCAAGATAACAAGTCCATGTCTCTGTATATCGTTTTTTTGGAGCACTCAAACCCATGAGTGACCAGCTCTTCCTGCAACTGAGCAACCGTTTTATATTTCGGGTATCTCGGAATGAGAGTCTCTAATAAAAAACAGCGAATAACCCTGTCACCGGAGCTTTTAACGACAGACGTACTAATCACCTTTTTCATTATTGCCTACCTTTGTTGTTGAGTTTAGCCTCCTTCTAAGTTGCAGATAGCCATTAGCCTGAGCTGTGCTTTCTGCCTCAACTTCAATCAACGATTGAACGACATCCTGTCTTTTCGGTAGTGCATGCTTTTCAGCGTATTGTTATTAAGTCATTAATAAGACCAGACTAAATCTATGGTTTTTCATCCCTAAAGGCAACCGCTTCCCTATTTTGACGACGCAAAGTACTGGCAACTTTACGATGCCTAATGCAGTGCAAGCCTGGCGAAATGCCCTGCCGGCGTTACAGATCTCTCATTTATTTTTTTTGGTTGGGTCAGTTTCTGTCCCGGTGCATTGTTACTTTGCAGGTCGGTTGTTTTGGTAAGGATGGAAAAAGCTATGAACAATGTAGTAAAGGTTTTGGGTAGTTTATTCATGATGGTCAGCGCGACCGCAAACGCTGCACTCATCAGCGACAATAGCTTCGTCCAGGCGGGTTTTAAAGACACGTCAACCGGCCTGGTATGGATGGATTTTGGTATTAATAATGGTCAGTCTTATAACTATGTAAGCTCTCAACTTGCCAGTGGCGGCGAATATTCTGGCTGGCGTCTGCCTTCTGCTGATGAGGTTTATCTAATGTGGCAGAACGTGGCCAGCCTCGATGAGGTTGAAGCGGACTTCGAAAGTCCTGACGAATATGGAGCAGGCCAGCTCTATGCCTGGGATTATAATTCCCGTGTGGTCGGTGGCGATGACTCTGTATGGGATAACAACTTTGCTGTTATGGGGGTTAACTCGGTTTCCGGCACGGCTTTTATGGAAAGAGGCACAGCCATTGGCTTTTTCATGGGGGATAACGGCCTGGCGAGTGTTAAGTTTAATGATGTGGTAGATAAAGCCGGATTCCCCGCGTTTACACACAAGGATGAGCTGGCGCTGCGAGACGACGGAGCGTATTCGGATTTCTTTTTAGGACTCGCACATGAGAGTTATTCAACCCTATTAGTCCGCACCGCCAGTGTTTCTGAACCTGGAGCTGCTGCGGGCTTCGCGGCTGCGATAGTCGCTCTAGGCTGGCGACGTGCTCACAGGCGCTTACGCACGAAAAATAAGCTTAAATAAGTCAACTCGTTAGCAAGTTTGGGCGCGTGGAATGTTTAACCTTAGTGGTGGGACAACGCCGATGCGCCTGGTAATAAACTGATTGCGGAATTACCCGCTGATAATTTACATTTCTGGTGAAATAGTGACATATAAAAATAAGTCTGCGAGTGGTTGGGTATTCAAAATCGCGTTGCTCACGACTGCTGTGTACTGGTCGTGGGTATTCTTTGGCAATGTATATTGGTTTGAGAACGTGGATTTATGGGAAACGCCATTTAACTCTTCTGTCGATGAATGGTTTGGCGCTAACAATAACCTTGCCTGGCTACCAGGTGCTGTTGTCGTGGCAGCCTATTCAGTACAATTTATCTTAGTGTTAACTGGCGTTTGTTTTTGTACTTACTATGTAAGAGTATGCTTCTTCGGTGATGACAGGGGCTAACTCCTTTAATTCTGGTTACAAGGTATTTGTTGTTCAGAGTTGCCACTCCTCCCGCTTAGCCAAAAAGTAATCCAGGAATACCCGTACCTTTGCCTGTGTAGGTGTTGATGGGTGGTAGTAGGCGTAAACCTCGGCATCCTGCCACCAATAATCCTGCAGTACCGGGGCGAGTTTGTTTTGTTGTAACAGGCGCTGAATGTGGCCGGATTCCACCGGCGCGTTAATAAGCCCTAGTCCTGCTTCGGCAAGTTCTACAATGCCTGCTACGGTTTTTATCTGGCAGTGGGGCGTGGCGTAAATGTGCTCGCCGTTACTGTCTTGCAGCACCAATACGTTGCTCGGTTGGTTATACAGATAACCGATGACCTTATGCTCTGCCAGTTGGTCCGGGTGGTTGGGCATACCATGAGCTTTCAGGTAGGCTGGCGAGGCAAATACTCCGTATCGGGTTTTCCAGATGGAGCGGCGTTTTAACCCCGGGTATCTGTCGCCCAGGTAATCACCTACCGACCAGAACACGTCATAGTCGTCATCGCGAATATTGATGAGGGATTCTTTAACATCCAGCGATAAGGTGAGCTCGGGATATTGGGCGGTAAATTCGGCCATCCAGGGCACCAGTGTTTCTGTAACTACCTCATTGCTCTGGCACAGCACTCTTAGTTCGCCGCTGACTACCGTGGCTTTGGTGTGGCTCCATTGCATGAGCGCCTGGTGCTGTTCCAGTAAAGCCTCGCTTTTGTGTTTAAACGCTTTACCAAACTCGGTTAATAGCAATTGTCGCCGGGAGCGAATAAATAATGCCTGGCCAAGCTGCGTTTCCAGCTTAGCAATTTGCTTGCTGATGGCCATTACGGTTTTGGCCTCTGACTCGGCCACGCGAGACATATTGCCCGTTTCGGCCACCTTACAGAATATGGCGAGATCTTTAGGATTAATCATTGTGTAAACTAAAAGTATAAGTAACTACAGTTTTTAATATATTTATTTATCAATTGCCACTCTTTAAGCTGGAATCAGTCAAATTTTAGTGCAGAGAGGGTAAATAAAATGACATTACATTCAGGCGAGTGGCTGGTATTGGCAATGATGGCAGGCATGGTGTTGTACAGCTTGTGGGAAGCGGATAAGAATAAACTGGCGGTTATCGCAGGGCGTAAAACCAAACTCGCCATGTACAAAGAAACTATTGGTTTTTTGTGGCTGCCAACCAGTGTTTTACTCATGCTGCTGCCGTTCAACATTGTGTCGGCACAGAGTTTGGGGCTTACCTGGCAAAACAGCTGGGCCAACTGGTCTGGCGCATTGCTGGTAATGGTAGGGCTGGTTTATGTGTGCTGGCATATTCGCAGTATTCGGCCCGGTACTCCGCAGTACCAACAGTTATTTGATGCTATGCAAACCCACAACTGGCTGATGCCAGCCAATAAGCGTGAGCTGTATTGGTTTACGTGTGGGGTGTCGATGTCGGCCGGTATTTGCGAGGAGCTGTTATTCCGGGGCTTCTTCCTGGCGGTGTTTGCTGAGCCTCTGGGCGTGTGGGTGAGTCTGGTGCTGGGTAGCTTTTTATTTGGTTTGTGTCATCTCTATCAGGGCTGGGCCAATGTGCTGCGAACCGGCGTTATTGGTTTGGTGTTGGGCATTATCTATGTGCTTACCGAGTCGCTGTGGGTGGTGATTGCCTTGCATGCGCTAATGGATATTTTCGGTGGGGTGTTAGGGTATGTGGTGCATAAACACGGTCAGTGCGTATCTGAGGCGGCCACAGTTTAACCCCATAGAAAAACCAATCTTTGCAATGACCCCTACTGATTTTGTATTTTCTAACCCTGAGTACAGCTTTCTAAGTGCCGTTTATCATTTATGGTTAACGCTGCTAATTTCTGGTTAGGAGGCTGTAATGGATAACAGAGCAATTCATTTAATCATGTTCACCCTGTCGGCGATATTGTCGCTGGCAATTAAATTAAATCGTGAAGTCTACATTGGCATTAATGGCGGGCTGGATGTACTTATGGGGTCGGTGATGAGCTATCTATATGTGGTGATCCTGGTGTCTGGATACGTTACCTTTGCTCATTCTGTGACTAATAGAAAACTCCGCAACTGCATTATAAGTATTACCTGCGGTGCCTTGCTTTGGGAAGTACATCAGTACTTCCTGTCTGCCATGTATTTCGACTGGAACGACGTTGCCGCCACGCTGCTGGCGCTGTTATTTTTATTGCTGCTGCAACATTACAAGCCGGTCGATACGCCTTTAAGACCTGCCGAAAAACAGTAGTCCCACTCGGCACCTGAAATCGCACTTTCCACCTATTTCTTTTACCTTTCCTTCCTGCCGCTTGCTGCTTGCAAAACGGTATGTGATCACTTTTAACAATTAGCCCGTTTTTGTCGGTGTTTTTGTTAAAAAATATTTAAATTTGACCTTTTGTATAAAAGTGTTTGATTTCATTCAAAAGCAATCAATATCAATCACTTGAGTGGTTTTTTCTTTGCATAATGATTTTTTGTGGCGCAAATAGTCAATTAATGAGTCATTTTTTGCAATTTACGAGCTGTTAATAACCCTTTAACTTCTGCATACAGAACAAAATTGTCAGGTAAGACATCGGCTAACAGTGCTGAGAAAAACGGAATTTGATTTTACAAGTGCGTAACAAAAGGGTTCGCACAGACCGTGAAAACACAATGATATTTATGAACAGGATTGCCTTTATGTATTCATTGACTGCGACATCACTAGTAAAACCAACTCGGATAGCATCGGCAGTTTCTGCCGTGCTGCTGGCGGCCACCATGCAAAGTGCGATGGCGCAGTCGAATGAGAATAATGCACAAAACGATGCTGATGAGGATATTGAGGTGATTACGGTTGCGTCGGAACGTCGGGTTAAGCGGGTGCAGGATATTTCTGCCTCGTTAACTGCGCTTTCCAGTGCCGATCTCGAACGTAAAGCGGTGGAAAGACTTGACGATTTGCAGTTTGCGTCGCCGGGCCTCACCGTTACCGATGCCGGTATTACCCAGTCGGTAAACATTCGTGGTATTGGTCTGGCATCCGGTGACCCGGATGTAACCAACGGTGTGGGCACCTATATTGATGGGCTGTTCCAGCCGCCTATTGTCAGCACGCTTAATTTTTATGACGTGGAATATATTCAGGTACTGCGCGGGCCGCAGGGGACTTTCGCAGGTTCTAACTCCACCGGCGGTGCCATTATGGTTAATTCTCGTCGCCCTGATGTAGACGGTGGGTTCGAAGGCAATGTGTTGCTAGGTGTAGGCAACTACAATACCAAGCGGGCACAGGCCGCGCTTAATCTGCCGGTAGCCGAAACCTTTGCGGCCCGGGTGGCGGTGAATTACGAAAATCGCGACAGCTTTTACGACAGCATTGGCACCGAGCCTACTACAGCAGGTAGTCTGGACGAGAAAAGCGCAAGAGTTGGTTTATTGTGGGCTCCCACCGATGGCGCCGAGGTGTACGTTAAATACGAAACTACCGACAAGTCCAATGGCGGCTTTGCCTGGCGACCGCTGGCCAATACCGAGTTTGCCGCAGGGCGCACCGATGATATTCGCGAGCTGAGCTACAACACCGATTCTTACAACAATGAATCAGCCGATACGCTGTTGCTGGACGTTTCCTATGAGTTTGCCAACGGCATTACGGCTAAATGGGTATCCGGCGATCAGGTAAAAGAAATTGATAATATGTACGACTACGATGGCTCATCGATTGGTGACTCTACCCAGAAGCAGGTCGTGCGTGAAGATCAGGTGAGCCACGAGTTCAACCTGATATCACCGGACGAAGGCGTGTTTACCTGGGTGGTCGGGGCGTACTATCAGAAAAATGAAATCCTTGTGGATATCGACAACGGTCCGTTCCCGGTCGAAATTAATCTGCAGAATGAAAAGATCACCAAAGGCGTATTCGGTCAGGTGGGCTACGATATAAACGATGATTTATCCCTTGAGGTTGGCCTGCGTAAAGCCTGGTTTGAGGCGGGTATTCTGCCTGGTGCCGGGGTGGTGATCGGCCGTGGTATTCCGGGCTTCCCTGAAGGCGGCATTCCGGTAGCACAAATCTCCGGTGATTATGAAGACGATGAGATGATGGGCAAGGTGTCGGTAAACTATGCGCCCAACAAGCACAACAACTTTTACGCGTATGTGGCTAAGGGCTATAAGCCAGGCGGTATTAACTCTGAGACCTCGTCTTTTGAACCAGAAAAAGTGATTGCCTATGAGGCTGGCTGGAAAGGCTCGTTAATAGATGGTCAGTTACAGCCTACCATTGCGGTGTTCTACAGTGATTATGAAAACTTCCAGAATACCAACCTCGATATTACTACCGGTCGAAACGAAGTATACAACGTGGCAGAAGCCACCATTAATGGGGTGGAACTGGCGCTGAATGCTCACTTTGATTATCTGCGCCTGGACTTCTCGGCTTCTTATGTAAATTCCGATCTTGAGCCAACCCAGCCGATTGTGAATACCCGTTTACCTGGCTTACCGGATTCGCCTCTGCCACAGTGTAGTGGTGGTCTGGATCCATCCAGCGGTGCCTGTTTCGATTACGGCCCGTACCTGGCTACTTCGGATGGCGGCAATAATTTATACGCGCCGGAGTTTAGTTTTACCGCCGGTGCTGAGTATTTATTTGAGTTACCCAACGGCGCATTCCTGACACCGCGAATTAACTACGCGTGGGTAGATGAGCAGTGGACCAGCCTGTTGTACAACCCAACCACCGACCTGCTTGATTCCCGCGGTTTGTGGTCGGCGCTGATCACTTATGAGCAGGATGACTGGAAGGTGCAGGGCTATGTCCGCAACCTTACCGATAAAGAGTACATTACCGGCCAGAACCTGGATGCGAATACCGAATATTACGGCGCTCCTCGTACTATTGGTGTGGACGTAAGCTACCAGTTTTAAGGTTAGCGAACGGGTAATGAAGTTGGCGCGCAGGTAAAATTGCCCGCCAGCTTTTTGTTTTTTCTGATAAAAGCGTTTTTTTAAAAGGTAAATGAGCAACTATGTATTCTAAAGTTAAGGCAGTTATTGCCGGGTTAATCATTGGCTCTGTTGGTGGTTGTGCCACAGAGTCTGCACCTGCCGCTACGGGTAACTTATCTGTACAACAGCGTTGTGAATCGTTGCAGTCGCTAACCGCCGAGGGCGTCGACCTGGCCATCGAGTCAGCCGTTTATGTGAGTTCGGTAGAACAGCTGGCAACCCGTGAACGGCTAAGCGCCGCTCAGCAGGAAAACTTCGCGCCGTTTTGCAAAATTACCGGTTATTTTGAACAGCGCACCGGCGCAAATGGTCAGTCTTATGCCATTGGCTTTGGCTTATCCCTGCCGGACGACTGGAACGGACGCTTCCTGTTTCAGGGCGGTGGCGGACTCAACGGCGTGATCAGAGAGCCCATTGGTGCCCTGGCAGCCGGTGAGATGCCAGCCGTATTTCGCGGTTTTGCCGTAGCCAGCACCGACAGCGGCCATCAGAGTGATACCGTATTCGACCCTGCTTTTTTCGCCGATCAGGTGGCCTTATTAAACTTCTATTCTGGTGCAGTAGAAAAAACCACGCGCCTGGCTAAACAGCTGGTGGGCGACGTTTACCAGCAAGCACCGGATAACAGTTATTTTGTGGGCTGCTCAACCGGTGGTCGTGAGGCCATGACCATGTCGCAACGCTTCCCGGAATTGTTCGACGGCATTGTAGCCGGCGCGCCTGCACGGCGTACTAACCTATCGGAAATCGCTGATTTATGGTCTGCCAAGCGCCTGCGCATGGCTTCTGCAAGCGGCAACGAAACGCCTTTCTCCACAGAGCAGCAGGCTTTTATCGTCGATGAACTGATTGCCCGCTGTGATGGGCTCGATGGCAATGAAGACGGTTTAATCTTCGATGTTGAAGCCTGTGACTTTACGCCACAACAATTAAGCGGCGCTAACAACAGTCATGCTCAGTGTTTATCGGCGGATGAGGTTACGGCTCTCGATGAAGCCTTTGCCGGCCCGAAACTGCCCGACGGCCGACAGGTTTACCCGGGATTCTATTTTGATACCGGAATCAATGCCGCTGGTCGTGGAGTGCCGGGGTTATTACAGGCGGTGCCCGGGCCATTGGGCCAGTCGCGGCTCGACATGCCCTTCGACATTATTCGCGAAGTCACCATTGCCGAACATTTTCCGCTCGCCCCCGGCAATGCCTTGCTAACCAATATGTCCACATTCAGCGGTAACGGCAGCAAGTTAATGTTCTTCCATGGCGTGAGCGATCCGTGGTTCTCGGCTAAAGATACACTCAGGTACTTTAAGCAAATGGAGCAGGCGAATGGCGGAGCGGAAGCGGTAGCGCAATGGTCGCAACTGTATATGGTGCCGGGCATGGGTCATTGCGGTGGCGGTGAACGCACGCTGGACCAGTTCGATATGTTGAGCGCCGTGGTCGACTGGGTAGAGCAAAGCAAAGCGCCTGCCAGTGTCGTGGCTACCGGTGCCAGCATGCCGGGCGAGAGCCGGCCGCTTTGTCCTTTCCCGAAAGTGGCCACCTATACCCAGGGTGATGCTACGCAGGCTGGTGCCTACCAGTGCCAGTAAGCCTGTGCATTGTTATACACTGCGGCCAAAACCCTTTGGCGCAGTGTGTTTTCCCTTTGCCTTAACGCTGTGGATTAGAGAAGTCGTGATGATGAAAAAAACAATTGATCAAAACCGCAGAAAACTATTAATTGCCGCCGGTCTGTCGGTACCCGCCATGGCGTTACCCTTTGGGGCAATGGCCGGTAACTCCGCAGCGCCGCACCGGGCTTTAGCGAAGTAACTATTGCGCCGCAACTGGGTAACCTGAAAGAGGTAAGCGGCACCATGCCCCATCCGCTGGGCAGCATCGATGTGAAGCTGAACCGCGAAGGTAGTAGCGGTGTCCGTGGCGTGGTAACACTGCCTGAAGGGCTAACCGGTAGCTTCAACTGGCAGGGGCAAACAGTAACTCTGCACGGTGGAGAGAACACGCTGGCGCTAAACTAAGCGTCTGCAAAGGTTCGTGCCGCCGGGTTAAATTGCTGACCCGGCGGTACGGATGACATCGTTCCGCTCAGTCTCTATACTCAGGAGTAAGGAATTCAGATGGGCGCAATAATGCCTCAACAAGGTGAAAACGGCACCGCAGCGAATCACTTTCTCACTGCGTTATATCGTCAGTCAAAACGCATCGGCGTTGACGCCGACGCGATCCTGCAGCAGTTGAATATCCCGCTTAATATCATTGATAAACCCAATGTTCGCGTACCCAGTGAGCTGGTGGCACAGTACCAGAAAGCCATGTGGGACTTGCTGGGGGATGAGTCCATGCGTCAGTGCCGTTATCCGATTAAGTCCGGCACCTTTAATTTAATGGGCAAGCTTACGGTGCATCAGCCAACGCTGGAGAAAGCTTTGCGTCTGGGCGCCCGGTTTTACAACCTGGTGGTGCATGATGATTTCATTACGCTCAGACAGGAAGGCGACAATGCGATACTGGCCGTTAGCATTCTGGAGCCTGAGCTAGACCCGGAGTACCTGTTTTCAGAGATTTGTTTGCTTGCCTGGCATCGCTTTGCTTCCTGGCTAATTGCCGATGCTATCCCGCTCACGGAAACCCGATTTTTTTATCCGGCGCCCCGTCATGTGAGCGAATATGCCTATTTGTATCCGGGCGTACACAAGTTTGAGTGCAACGAACTGGCAATAGTTTTTCCTACCCGCTATCTGGCTAACCCGGTAAAACAAACGGATGCCTCGTTAAAATCGTTTATGGAACGCTGTCCGCTGGAGCTGTTTCGTCATTTTGAAGCCGACTACAGTTTATCTACCGAGCTTAAGCGAATGCTGGCCCGGGATCTGGCTAACTGCGATGCCTCGATTGATACCTTTGCTGAACTATTGCATATGAACCGCCGTACCTTAATGCGTAAGCTGAAAGATGAAGGGACGTCGTTTCAGAAGATTAAAGATATTGTGCGGCGCGACAAGGCGATATATTTGCTGGCCAATCAGTCTGTGCCAATCAATAAAATTGCGGAGTCGATTGGCTATTCTGATCCGGCAGTGTTCACCCGGGCGTTTAGAGGCTGGTCGGGGATTTCGCCCCGTGAATACCGCGAAAAACACCGGGCATCGCCAGTAACCAACACGTAAGGCTGTTTACCTTTATGGATCTGCAAACCCTGACAGCACAGGTAGAAAACCTCGATGCAGCGCCACCCTTTGATAAGTGGCATCCGCCTTTTTGTGGTGACATCGATATGGTTATTAAGGCCGATGGCAGCTGGTGGTACATGGGTAGTCCCATTGGGCGGGAACGGTTGGTGAAGTTATTTGCCAGTGTACTGCTTAAGGAGGGCGACGAGTATTTCCTTAAAACGCCGGCCGAAAAAGTGCGTATTCAGGTTGAAGATGCGCCATTCGTGATCACTCAGTGGCAAACGCACAACACCGAAGAAGGCCCGGCTATTGAGGTGATTTCAAACTTAGGTCATGCGGCTGTGTTATCTGAGAGCCACCCGTTGGAAGTCGATCACAGCAATCCCGACCAGCCCCGCCCTTATGTTACGCTGCACCGTGGGCTCAAGGCCTTAGTTCATCGAAATGTGTTTTATCAGTGGGTGGATATTGCCCGACAGGTTAACAAAAATGGTGAGGAGCATTTGGTTATCAACAGCGGCAAGAGCGAATTCAGCCTTGGAAAATTGTAGCGTCTGGTTAAAGCGCAGACGCTACGTTATGCAGGAACAGCGTTATCAGTTTACTTCTTCGTAAGGCATGCCCACATACTGGCGGGCAATCACTTTTTGGCCTTCTTCATGGGTCAGGTAAAAGTCCAGTTCAGACTGCATAAAGCGATCGAAAGTGGCCTTATCCATACCGTTCACTTCGCCCTGATCAAAGTCGTGCAGCATGTTGCTCATCCACCAGGAAAAACGCTCGCCGTGCCATACCCGGCGTAGCGCGATTTCAGAATAGCGTTGCGGAGCGGTTAAATCGCCATGGGCGTAGCGCTTTTGCAGCAGCTTATACAGGGTGGAAACATCTGAGGCGGCCAGGTTGAGCCCTTTGGCGCCGGTGGGCGGCACGATATGCGCGGCATCGCCAACCAGAAACAGGTTGCCCCATTGCATAGGCTCACATACAAAGCTGCGCAGCGGTGCAATCGACTTTTCGATACTCGGCCCGGTGATCAGGTTATTGGCGCTGTCTTCAGGCAGGCGCTTTTTGAGTTCATCCCAGAATGCTTCATCTGACCAGTTTTCCACTTTATCGGTGAGTGGTACCTGCAGATAATAACGGGAGCGGGTGGAGGAGCGCATGCTCGCCAGTGCAAAGCCACGCTCGGTTTTACAATAGATCAGTTCATCACTCACCGGTGGTACATCGGCAAGTACACCCAGCCATCCGAACGGATACACGCGCTCGTGCTCGGTGCGTTTTTCCTCGGGAATAGTCTGGCGTGAAACACCGTGGAAGCCGTCACAACCGGCAATATAATCACACTCAATAGTGATGTTTTCACCGTCTTTAAACAGCGTGACTTTTGGCGAGTCGGAGTCAACATTATGCAGCTGAACATCCTGACTCTCATAAAAACTGGTGAGGCCGGCGGCGTCACGAGCCGCCATTAAGTCGCGGGTGATTTCGGTCTGACCGTAACACATAACCGTATTGCCCTCGGTGAGCTTATTAAGGTCGATACGATAACGCTTACCATAGTACGCAATATCAAAGCCGTCATGCACATGGCCTTCTTCGTCCATGCGCTGATTGACGCCGGCTTCCCTAACCAGGTCGACAAAGCCCTGCTCAAGAATACCGGCGCGAATACGGCCGAGTATGTAATCCGGGCTAACCCGCTCGACAATAATGTTGTCGATACCCGCTTTATTCAGCAGTTGCCCCAGTAATAATCCTGATGGTCCAGAGCCGATAATAGCGACCTGCGTTTTTGTCTTCATAGCAATGACTCCCGGTGAACAAATCAATTCTGATGATTGAATAATGGAAGACAGCGGCCACAATTGTTATTCACTTATCCTTTAAAGTGTTGTACTTTTTAATCACATGTTAATTTTTTGTCACTGCCCGTGGCTGTTATAGGCCCGCCAGGAGAACCGTTTTGACGACAACGCAAAAGCAGATCCCGTTTTACGACCTCTACGGTGAATCCTTTATGCGCATGCAGCCGGACTTTGTGCATCTGGAGGATATTCAGTCGCGCAGTGCCGACTTAGGCTGGGAAATTAAACCGCACCGGCACGCTAATCTGGCTCAGATCATCTGTGCCTTCGACAGCCAGTGGCAGGTTCAGCTCGATGACGAGGT
>DDJQ01000107.1:2282-23087 GCA_002339125.1 Alteromonadaceae bacterium UBA2620 | reverse complement strand
AAGGTTCAGCTCGATGACGAGGTGCATAACCTGTCTGGCAACTGGGTGGTTACCTTACCGCCCGGGGTAGTGCATGGTTTTCACTTTGCGCCCAACACCAAAGGCTTTGTGTTATCCATTAATGCCGATGTGATTGCTAATATGGAAATGGGCGAGGATGTCAGTGCGTTTAACCAGTTGGTGTGGTTACCGCAAACCATTGAGTTTCGCAGTGCCCGCCAGGCAGAGCGCTATTTCAGCTATCTGATGATGCTGGCCGATGAAATGCACATCAGCGATCCCGGCGCGTCTACCACTATCCGGTTGTTGTTAAAGCTGCTGTTTATCACTATTGCCCGGCAACGCCAGCTCGACTCGGTTCAAAGCGGCCCTTCTGGTAGGGAAAACCGTATTCTGCTGGGCTTTCGGGAACTTATCGACAAGCACTATCAGGATCATATGACCATTGATGAGTATGCTGAAAAACTGTTTGTGTCGGTATCAACTCTAAGCCGTATCTGTCGTCAGCAGCTTTCGCAAACGCCTAAACGGCTGGTGCATCAGCGACTGATCAGTGAAGCCCGGCGGCGCTTAGTTTACACCCAGCAAACCCTGGATGAGATAGCGCTTACCCTGGGGTTTAAAGACACCGGTTATTTCTGTCGTTTCTTCAAACAAATGGAAGGCACTACCGCCGGTGAGTTTCGCCAGCAGAAACGTAAATGATGACAAGATTAATTACTAAATAATGCTTATTTATACTCGGGTTGATTATTTAACGTTATGTAATAAATGGGTTTTATAGGTTTTTTCTGGTTTTATTTAGTGCCGTTTTAAAATTTCGATATAGGAAAAACTAATGGCGTTTAGCAGTTTTCTAAACTGCAAGCGCACAGCAGGTGGCGCATACTGTAGCGTAAATACTGTACGGGCCTGCGCTTTAGTATCGCCAACGATATTGTATATTTTCATTTTTTGATTGTACTTTTTCGTCATGGTGTTTTTGCGAAGCGCTGAAAGTCCGGCAAATCAACAGGTTGTTACCCAACAGGCATAAACGGGCAACCAATACTCAGGAGCGGGTCATGAGCCAATTTGTTGTAGATGCTGACTGGTTGCACTGGCATCAGTCACCATCGGTACCAGATTTTAAGGTACCGGAAGGCGCGGTGGATGCGCACTGTCATGTGTTTGGCCCCGGTGACCAGTTTCCCTTTGCGCCGCAGCGTAAGTACACCCCTTGCGATGCGTCTAAAGATCAGTTGTGGGCATTGCGTGATCACCTTGGCTTCAGCCGTAACGTGATTGTTCAGGCAACCTGCCATGGTGCTGATAACCGGGCGCTGGTGGATGCATTGAATCACTCCAATGGCCTGGCTCGCGGGGTGGCTACGGTTACCGAGTCTATAACCGATGAAGCGCTGCAAAGTTTGCATACAGCCGGCGTGCGCGGGGTTCGGTTTAACTTCGTGAAGCGTCTGGTGGATGCATTGCCGTTTGACGCACTGAAAGTCATTGCCGATAAAATTAAGCCTTTGGGCTGGCACATTGTGATTTACTTTGAAGCCCAGGAGCTGCCCGAACTCTATGATTTCTTTACTGCGCTGCCCACCACAGTGGTGGTGGATCATATGGGTCGTCCGGATGTGAGTAAGCCGGTAGATGGCCCTGAGTTTGCGTTGTTTTTAAAGTTGCTGGCAGAGAACGAAAACTTCTGGAGCAAGGTAAGCTGCCCGGAGCGCATCTCAAAGGTTGGCCCGACTGGCAGCTACGAAGATGTGGTGCCGTTTGCCAGAACCGTGGTGGAACGTTTCCCGGACCGTGTTTTGTGGGGTACCGACTGGCCGCATCCGAATATGAAGTCGCACATGCCTGACGATGGCCATCTGGTGGATATGATCCCCAGAATTGCGCCAACTGAGGCACTGCAGAAAAAATTACTGATTGATAACCCTATGCGCCTGTACTGGGCGGATTAGACACCGTGCCGGCAGATATTACCGCCGGTAGTAACGAAACGGGAGTTTTTATGAAGATTGTTGTCGTAGGACCGGGTGCATTTGGCATCAAGCATTTAGATGGTCTGAAAAATATTGATAGCGCTGAGGTAGTAGGCCTGGTAGGTCGTAACGCAGCGAAAACCCAGGCGGTGGCAGACGAATATGCCATCCCCAATGTTTATACCTCGCTGGAAGAGGCGCTGGAGAGTGATGCCGATGCCGTGATCCTGTGCACCCCAACGCAGATGCATGCCGCCCAGGCGATTGCCTGTATGAAAGCGGGCAAGCATGTGCAGGTTGAAATTCCGCTGGCTGACAGCTGGGAAGACGCCCAGGAAGTGCTCAAAGTACAGGAAGAAACCGGTAAGGTGTGCATGGTGGGTCATACCCGTCGCTTTAACCCGTCGCACCAGTATGTGCATAACAAAATTACCGCCGGTGAGCTCAACATTCAGCAAATGGATGTGCAGACTTACTTCTTCCGCCGCAAGAACATTAATGCCAAAGGCGAGCCGCGTTCATGGACCGATCACCTGCTGTGGCACCATGCCGCTCACACGGTAGATTTGTTTGCCTATCAGGCAGGCAGCAAAGTGGTTAAGGCGAATGCTATCCAGGGGCCAATTCACCCGGAGCTGGGCATTGCCATGGATATGTCTATTCAACTGCTGGCTGAAAATGGCGCGGTGTGTACGCTGTCTTTATCATTTAATAACGACGGCCCGCTGGGCACGTTCTTCCGCTATATCTGTGACAACGGCACCTACATTGCCCGTTACGATGACCTGGTGGACGGCCGGGAAAACGCCATTGATGTGTCGCAGGTAGATGTGTCGATGAACGGTATTGAGCTGCAGGACCGGGAGTTTGTCGCGGCCATCAACGAAGGGCGCGAGCCGAATAGCAGTGTTGCTAAGGTCTTTGACTGTTATCGTGTACTGTATGAGCTTGAGCTGCAGCTAAACGCTCAGTAATTTATCTCTGTACTCAGTAAACCGAAGGGATTAGCGCTATGTTACAACGCAAACTGGCTGGCCGCCTGGTATCAGAAATTGGCCTGGGGTGTATGAACCTCAACCATGCCTATGCCAAAAAGGTCGATCAGGCCACGGCGACCAGCCTGCTGACCAAAGCCTTTGAGGCGGGTGTCACGCATTTTGATACAGCAGCACTGTATGGTTTTGGCAGTAACGAAAAGATGGTTGGCGAAGCGATTAAACCGTTTCGCCAGGATATCTTTCTGGCCAGTAAATGCGGCATGACCGGCGTTAACGGTAAGCGAACTATTGATGGCCATCCGGCCACCTTAAAGGCCACTCTGGATACCGCGTTAACCAGCCTGCAAACAGACCATATCGACCTTTATTACCTGCACCGCATTGATCCGGATGTACCGGTAGAGGAAAGCGTAGGTACCTTAGGTGATATGGTTAAAGCCGGCAAGATAGGTGCGGTAGGATTATCGGAAGTCTCGGCTGAGACGCTGCGCAAAGCCCATGGCGAATATCCCATTGCGGCGCTGCAGACCGAGTATTCCCTGTGGACCCGCAATGCCGAAATCGCGGTGCTCGATGCCTGTAAAGACCTAGGTGTGGACTTTGTGGCATTCAGTCCGCTGGCTCGTGGTTATCTTGCTGGTGGCGTGGATCCGGCCAGCATGGGCGACGGTGATATTCGTAAAGGAATGCCCCGCTTCCAGGGCGATAACTGGGCTGCTAATCAGCAGTTGTATGCCGACTTTGCATCACTGGCGGCCTCTGCAGACATTACCCCGGCACAGTTAGCTATGGCCTGGGTACTGGCGCAGGGAGAGCACATTCACGCACTGCCGGGGACCAGCAGCGAAGCGCATCTTATGGAAGATTTACAGGCCAGCGGCCTGCAACTGCCACCGGAATTGCTGGTGAAGGCCGATGAGCTGATCAATCGCCAGACGGTGAAAGGGGCTCGTTATCCGGCCGGCGCTCAGGCCGACATTGATACCGAGGATTTTGCCGACGAGTAATCATAAATCAGTTCACCCAACCTGGGTGAACTGACTTGCTGTCCAGGCTAGCGTTCCGCCAGCGCAAGAGCAGCATTCACAGTAAACAGATAAAGCCCGCCCACGTTGATCACATATTCATTTTCGCCCCACAGGAATGGCCAGTTTTCTTTATTCTCCGGCAAGTCCGGCTTCAGAATTAATACCCCCGGTACGATGGCACCACTGATAAACGAGTAGTCTGCCCGGTTCATACCATACGCCACCTTTTTCGAAACCGTACCGACATTAGAAACAAAGGAAATGTCGGAGTCCGGGTGGGTGCCGTACAGGTAGTCGAGAGAGCGGTAAATTAACTCAGAATCGAATAAATCAGGAAAGGCAGTGTGGAGGTAGTACTGGGTAATTGCCATCTGCAAAACAGTGGCATTGCCCGCCCAGCCGTATTCGGTAATGGTGACACCGAACGGGTTTTTGCTGGTGGCGGCTTCAAGCGCTGGTTTATATTGCTGTGCCGCCCGGCGAATGCGCTGTGCATAAGCCTTGTCCATGTGCGGTAGAGCGCGAATAGCAATCACCGCCGCACGATTGAATTCCCCTTCGATATAGGGCAGTAAGTCTTTTACTGCGCGCTGGTATTTTTTGTCGCCGGTGGTAATCAGCAGCTCTACTGCAGCTTTGAGTTTTTCCTCTTCCAGACCACCGCCGGTGGTATTGCCCACCTTAAATATGTCCGGTGCATGGCCCGCTTCCTCCTGCCAAGCGGCAATAGCGGTGTCGCGGCATTCGGCCGCCAGGGCAGGATTATAGTCGGCCAGTGCCCGACTCGCTGCGGCCAGTGCTGCCATAGAGCCGTAGTTAAGCGGGGTGGATTTACTGGTAAACGCCCAGCGGTCGTCAAATACGCCGCTGCGAGTGCCATCCGATTCGGTATCACTCATGGCCGGATCGTAGATCAGATTGTCGGTCATGGTGAGGCCGTCGCCAAGGTGAGTATATTGGCTTAAATCGGGCACGATAATGCCAGGAATAGCGTGGCCTACGGCTTTATACTGCGCCAGCAATGCCAGACTGCCGTGCTCTATTTGCTGTAACAAATCGGGCTTGCCGTCCGGCACATGAATATCCACATATTTGCGTTCGTAATCAACCAGCGTGGTATCACGGGTCAGGCCAAATTCTTCCCAGGTCTGCACCAGTGAGGTAATGGTGTGATACTGCGTTTGCGTGCGGATATCGTAATCGCCGGCATCATACCAGCCGCCTACATTTAGCCCTGGAATATGCTCGCCCGGTTCGTAGGGTGTATCGGTAGTGGGCCCCTGAGCATATAAATCAAAGTGGGTGTGATTTACCGGTGCCTGCAAAGCATCATCCAGGTGAGAGGCGCCATGCCACACCCGGTAGGCCTCGTTGATCAGCATGTGATCCATCTGTACCGGGAAATAGTGGTCGAGGGTAGGGTGCCAGGCGTTATCCAGCACCGAGGCATCAATCGAAAATGGCGCGGTGGTGGTTTCGCCATAGCGCAGCTGGTACACACCGCTGGTGGTGACATCGCTGAAATCAAACACCGCATACTGATAGCGGGTGTAGTTGTCGTGCTTTTCAGGCTGGCGCTTTTTAACGGTGGTCGTGGAGCCGTCGGGATTAACTCGTAATAACTCGGCATCGCCGGACAGTGTGGCTCTGGCATCCAGCTCGATGATTGCCCGCTTGGTTTGTTGCGGCAGATAACCTACCTGCGAATGGCCAATAACCGGAGCACGTAACCAGTTGTCATCCGTACTGGCCGTTAGCTGCCATTTAGCCAGCGTACCGCTCTTGCCGGCAGGCAGCAGGCCACGCACCACATACCAGCCATTCTGGGCCTTAGCACGCCCGTCATAAAGCGCCAGAGGCAGTGACTCTGACTTAATGGAGACTCGTTTCTGCGGGCTTTCCGGAGCGAGTACCAGGTGTTGGCCGGTGGCCAGCGGCTGTGGCTCATGCTCGCCGATGATTTCTTTTACGCCAGTGGGGTAGAGCGGGAAGCTGCCGGGTTTGCCGTCGGCCAGAAAGCTGGTTTCCATATAAGTGGCTGGTAAAAATTCCATATTGAAGCCGGCTTTACCTTCCAGCGCGGGCGGTAGCGGGTTGGGCGACGAAAGGGTAATTTCAACGCCGTTATTTATGGGCCTGGCGGTAATGGTGTAGGTAAAATCATACTCCGGATACGCGAGAGTGGCGCTGATGGTACCCGATGCCTGATCGACTTTGCGCTCCACAAAGGTGGGAATTGGGTCCCACTGTTCGGGTGTGGCACTGAGCCTCACATCGCCGTTGGTTGCGGTGCGCTCGCCAAAATGAATCAGCTCAACACCACTAATTTTGGAATCACCAAATAAACCGTTGTACCAGTTGCTGAACACAACCACATCCAGACTCGGCTGGCTGAAATACTGCTTATCATTAAGCTTAGGGGTAGCCGCCAGGGTGATTGTTGATGCAGTGGCAAAGGCGCCGGCAATGGCGACAGCAAGAAGTTGTTTTAGCACGCAGTCTCTCCGTTTTTAATTGTAAATAAAAGGTTATCCATCTCGCGGGCAATTAAAATTACGGTATCGGTTATCGCTATTGTGATTTCATCATTTAAGAGGGGAAGAAAAAAGCGAGTCAGTGACAGCAATGGGAGAGCATGCCACTGACTGCAAAAAAAGGGAGTTAAACCTCGCAGCGAATGAGCGGCTCTATGTTTTTTATGTAGAACGCATACAGGGCGTTATGCAGCTCTTCATCGAGCGGCGGTAATCCCGCGATGGCAGCATTTTGCGATACCTGTCTGGCAGAGCTGGCGCCGGGAATAATGGCCGACACGGCCGGATGATCGAGGATCCAGCGCATGGCAAATTGCGCCATGTTGAGGGACGCCGGTTTAAAGTCTTGCAGCTGTTTAACCAGTGCCAGGCCTTTATCGAACTCGATACCGCTGAAGGTTTCGCCCACGCTGAAGGCATCGCCGTCTTTATTAAAGTTACGGTGATCGCTGTCGGCGAACCGGGTATGCTGATCAAACTTACCGGTTAACATGCCACTGGCCAGCGGCAGGCGTACGATAATGCCCACCTGTTGCGCTGCGGCCTGATCCAGCAACTCGGTGACCGGGCGCTGACGCATCAGGTTAAAAATGATTTGCAGTGAGGTCAGATCGGCATGCTGCAAACAAATGTGCGCTTCGCGCAGGGTTTCCACACTGGCGCCGAAATGCTGTATATGGCCTTCCTGCTGAACTTCACGGAGCCAGTCAAAGATAGCGCCTTCGCTGAGTACCTGCTCCGGGATACAGTGCAGTTGCAGTAAGTCCAGGCTGTCCTGTTGTAATCGGTCCTGGGCGCGTTTTACTGAGTCGCGCAAGTCCTGTAGGGAATAGCCATCCGGGTAGGTACCTTCGCCGCGGCCGTATTTGGTGGCGATAACCGCATCGGGTGCATTCGTCGCCAGTACTTTGCCCACATAGGCTTCACTCTGCCCGGCGCCATAGACATCGGCGGTATCAAAAAACGTAATGCCGTCGGCAACGGCTTGTTCGAGTATGGCTTTTGCCGTGGGCTCGTCAATGGGGCCGAAATCGCCACCAAGCTGCCAGCAGCCTAAGCCGACTTCACTGACTGCAAGCCCGGATGCGCCAAGCACACGTGATGGGATGGATTTAACTGACATTGAATCTCCTCTTGGTACTTCGGTAAATGTGTGGTTTATACGGTATCACTCACGAAAGGACCTCGGCCTTTTGTGGCGTGGCGCAGTAGCGGCGTATAAAGTCTTCATGAGCGGGCAACTGAGCGACGGCTTGTAGCACCCGCTGGCGTTGCTGCTGCATAGACTGATGAAGTTGTGCATCAGACAGCATAGCGGCAGCAGGGTGATGAGAATCCGGCGTTACGCCCTGGCCCAGCATGACCTGCGCCCAGGAATCTACCCGGAACAGTTCGTTCTGCTTCTGGAAGGCATGCGCCTGCTCTTTAAATAAGGCAATGCGCGTTTGCAGAGAATCAGGGACAGTCATATTTTTACAGTGCTCCCAAAACGGGCTGTCGTCGCGCTGGGTAACGTGATAGTGCAGAATAATAAAGTCGCGAATGCGTTCCAGCTCCAGTTGGGTTTGCTGGTTGTATTCATCTGCCAGCGCCTGATCATTACCGCCGTGAGGAAACAACTGCATAAACCGGGTGATCCCCATAATAACCAGATGAATACTGGTGGACTCAAGCGGCTCCACAAAACCACTGGCCAGCCCCAGAGCCAGGCAGTTGCGATGCCAGGTTTTGTTACGTCGGCCGGTTTTAAAACGCAGGGTTCTGGGCGTGGTAATCGTTTCGCCCTTAACGTTTTGCATAAGTTGTTCGCTGGCTGCGTTGTCATCCATAAACGCGCTGCTGTAAACGTTGCCATTGCCGGTTCGATGCTGCAGCGGAATTTCCCACTGCCAACCGGCAGGATGCGCGGCAGAGCGGGTAAAGGGTGCGGCAGGCTCCGTGCTGGTGGTTTGTACGGCACAGGCACTGTCACAGAGTAACCAGTGCGACCAGTCTTCGTAACCGGTGTGCAGGGTTTCCTCAATCAGCAGCCCTTTAAAGCCGGTGCAATCGATAAAGAAGTCACCTTCAATCAGCTCGCCACTGGCCAGTCTGAGCGCTTTAATATCGCCATTATCGTGTTGCAGAACCTGACTGATCACCCCATCGCAATGGGTAACGCCTAGGTTGCTGCAAAAGCGCTTTAAAAACGCTACGTAGTTGCCGGCGTCCAGGTGATAGGCATACTGAATGTTGCTTTGCGCTGAGGTGGCAAACTTGTGCTGACGAGCAGCTTCGAGCTCAAAGCAATAGTCACCGTAGTCGCCTTCCAGCCCGCGGGCTTTGGCGCTCAGATAAAAATGCACAAACTCGGCCAGCCAGCTTTGCTGACCGGTCATTCCAAAAGAGTGAATGTACTGCTCACCAATGCGTCCCCAGTTTTCAAACCGGATACCGAGCTTAAAAGTAGCGGCGGTGGCGCGCATAAACGCCTGCTCGTCGATTTGCAGCAATTTATGAAACGTACGTAAGGGCGGGATAGTCGCTTCTCCCACACCTATGGTGCCAATGGTGCTGGATTCCACCAGTCTGATATTAACCAGTGGCCCCATTTTGCGGGCCAGCGCTGCAGCGGCTATCCATCCTGCGGTGCCGCCGCCGGCTATTACTATTTGTTTGGGTGGTGTTGTCATGAGCGGGTTACTTATTTAACTGATTGATAATGATAGCGCGTAAACGCCGGGCCGTGACTTCGTCTATGCTGCCCAGTACGCCTTTACCTGACTCAGGTAAATGCGCATGGGGCAAATTGCTGTCGCCAAACACGTAATAATCGAACAACGCCTTAAAAGCCGCTTTCTCACGCTCGGGCCTGTCGCGAATGGCCAGCATGGCATGAAACAGTGCCGGCATGCCAGAGCCGGCCAGCGATGGTGCCTGCGACCACCAGTAATTCACCAGTACGTTAAAATCGCTCAGGCCTTCTACCTGATGCCACCACATACTGGGAATGAAAATCCCGTCACCCGGCGCTAGTTCGGCGATCTGCGCATGCTTAAGGGCTTCAGCAAAACGCGGGTAACGAGCAAAGTCCGGCTGATGAAAATCCACCATGCTGATCACCTGGCCGCCTGGTGTGCGCTCTACCGGGCCGGGATACAGATTGGCTATTTGCTCTGGCGGAAAGACGATAATTCTGCGCCGCCCGGCCACGCAGCAGGCAATGTTTTCCATATTGTCAAAATGGCAGGATGCCAGCGACCGGTTACCCACCCAGATACTCACCAAAGGATCATATTCTGCATCGGGGTTTAGCTCGGCAGGCTTACTAAAGCGCACGGCATCCTTAAGGCCCGGAAAAAACTTATCCAGTGGTGCCGACGCCATATAAAGCGACTCATCCTGGGATTTACCGGCGAGCTCATCTAAAAACGCATCGACCCGGCCGGTGACACTCTGGTAATTCAGCGAGCTGGCATCTTCGGTATAGAAATAGCGGCCATTAATGCTGGCCGGCGCCCGGTAAATCATCGATGGCCGGCCATTATAAAAGGGCTTCAGATAGGCGGCAGCACCGGCGGGGCCCGATGCTGACTGGCGGGTAAGCGCCCAGTCTTTAGCGATACCGCGTAAGACAACCGGTTGGGCAGCCTCAGCCAGCGTTGTAGCAGCAGGCGCAGTACCTGCGGCTATTTCCCTCACCGCGGTGCTGATGGGCGGCAGACTATCAGGCATAGGCCTGCAGCTCCTCGTGTTTGCGGATGTTTTTCAGATCTATAAGGGTCTGGAGGTTATTCAGTGATATCATCGCCAGATACAGCCCTTGCAGGTAATTGTGCTGATGCAGGGTGTGTAAATCGGTGGCTGACAGGGCAGCGACTTTCTCTTCGCTGACAGCAAAATGGCCGCCGAGAGTGTGTTTAGAGCCATCAACGAGCTCAATGTCTACAGTCATAGGCTCCAGTAACCCCATAGAGTGCCACATACTCACCATGTCACTGGTGACCTGTACGCCGTTATGGATCACCGCCAGTATTGAACTGATGCGGTTTAAGTAGTCAGAATTTCCGCCTTTGGGTAAAAACAGCGGTTTGCCCTGCTCGGTGGAAAGTTTGGGGTGGCTGGCATCCACATGGACCATTACCTGATTCCCGTTTTCATGCAGACCAATGGCAAAAGGGCCGCGGGCGACTGTGGCCGGCACATAGTCTGCCGCCCAGCCAGACTGTTGACGCAGGGCCTGGTAGCTTTCTGGCAGTGTTTCGTTGAGAAACAGGTTTTCGCCGGCTTCCAGGCCGAGTAACGCCACCATGGTAAAATCGCTGGCGGTTTTATCGGTGGGATAGAACAGCACCGGATAGTGTTTGATGACGTTGGCCAGTTCGGTAGCGAACACCGGAACAGAAGCCACATTGTCGCCGAAGTCGGCGCTGTAGTGGGGGATGACACGCAGATCCTTGTGCGTCACGTTATCGAGCAGGGTGTAATTGTTATTGTTCATTGCTTACCTTTTTTAAACGTAAGAAGGCCACCGAAGTGGCCTTGTGTTACTTAAAACGGTGATCAGAAGGTGTACCGGGCGCCTAACTGGTAGCGCGCACCGAGGTCTTCGAGATACCACAGCTGGTTAGCCGTTCGGCCATGTTCGCGGCTGTTTTCGCCGGTAATGTTGATGCCTTCCACAAATACCGTAAGGTTGTCGTTAACGGCGTAACTGACGTTAGCATCCAGCTGATAATAGTCCTCAATATAGGCCGGGTTGTTAGACCCTTTGTAGTTAGCCCGGTTGAGGAATTCATCACGCCAGTTGAGGGCGAAACGTGCCGTCCAGCCGTAGTTCTCGTAGAGTAATACGAGGTTGGCTGTGTCACTCAGGCCGGTCAGGGCAAACTGCGAGACATTCGGGTTGCCGGTATTATCGAAACCTATGTCACCACGCACGATGGTGTAGTTAGCCTGCACACCAAAGCCGGTTTCACCAAAGAAGTGCTGTACCGCCAGTTCGGCACCGTACAGTTTGGCTTCCTTGTTATTTTGCGGGTAAGAGGTACGGAATACCAGTTCCGGATCGCCTTGCTGCGGTATAAGATCCCATCCCGGAGTTTCACCTAACTGCAGAATTTGCTCGGCAGAACCGGTGTAGTCATCGGCACCATTCGGGAACGCTTCAGGGTGTTCAAGTAACACCATCATTGCAAACAAGGAAGTATCGTCTACCGCAAAGCCGCGGTCGCGTAGGGCCTGGGCAGCGGCGATAGCACGCGGGCCTGAGGTCTGGTCCTGAATACCAAAGAAGGCTCTGTCCTGCTGGCCGGTGCCAATAAAGTTAGCTACCCGTTTCTCAAAGAAACCGAATGACGCATAACTGCTGTCGTCGTAGTAATACTCAAACGACAGGTCGAAGTTATCCGATTCCAGCGGTAACAGCCCCGGGTTGGAAGACGATGCCGTTGCTCTGGCCCCATTGATAGTTGAGCCGGTTAAACCAAAGCCACTGGGCGAAACCCGCAGTGAGCCATAGCCGGCGCGGGCAATGGTTTTACTGTAGGAGAAACGGGCTTTAACGTCGTCGGTTAGCATGATGTCAAAATCAAGGCTGGGCAGCAGGTTGTCGTAATCCGCGTCAACAGACAGCGGCTGCGCTGAGGTTGACGGATCGGTATACAACGCGAAGTCGTTGTTGTTTTCCCAGATCAGGTAGCTAGGTGGCGTCACCAGAGAGGTGGATTCCACATCGGTGGTTTCGTAGCGCATACCGGCCAGCACGTTAATGGGCATATCATTCCATTCGGCTTCAATATGCACCTGGAAGTAAGCCGCCATGGTGTCTTCCTTCACCGTGTCATTATTGGAAAACACGCTGCTGACACCAAAGAAGTTAGCATCTGACGGGTACAGGGCAATGCCTTCCCGCGCCAGCGCTACCGGATCGGCAATAAAACCGATGCCCTGGCTTTCGCCGATGTCGTAGTCATCAAACAGGCCGCCTACGTTGATTTGTTCCAGCAAGCCATCAGAGAACTCGCCCGGGTTGGCAATACCCCAGTTACCTAATGTCATGTTGTCACCGGCAGTCTGGCGGGCATTCATTTCCATTGCGCGGCCTTCGGCACCAAACTGGAACTTGCCGTTATCCATGTAATAAGTACCGTCAAACTTAAACTGAGTGATCTCGGTAACCTGAGATGCGTGACGGAAGCGCAGAATGGATGAGCCCACATCGCCGGCATCAACTATACCGTTGTTATTGCCCCGTAAGGAGTCGTCGTACACGTTGCGGTAGCTGGGCAGTTCGCTGTCGTACCACCACTCGCGGGAGGCCACGGATGGTGCGCCTATGCCCACGGCAATTTCACCGGTTGCCAGGTTGTCGCTGGGGCCGCTGGGTAAGCTTTCCATTTTGGAGTTATGTACGTCGAAGTTCAGCGAAAGAGCATCGCTTACGTGGTACACCACATTAAAACCAAGCGAGTTCAGGGTGTTGGTTTGTTCACGATACTGTTGCTCGTAACCTTCATCCACTGTGCCGTTATAGTTTTCGGCTATGTAGATAGGCGTGGCCACCGGGCCATCATCAAAGATAACGCTGGTGACGTTAGAGCCGTTCTGGACCCAGTTAGTGATTTCGCCGCGATGTTCGGTGATTTCGTTCTCGGCAAATACATAGTCCAGCGTGGCTGTAATGTTGTCGGTGGGCGCGTATTGCATGGTGATTTGGGCGTTAGTCCGATCCCGTTGAGTATCGGAAAAGGCGTAACGTAAATCGTTTGGACGAGCGTACAGTTGCCCGGCCTCCGGCGTGTTCTGATAGATCGACATGTCGGCATTGTTAAACAGCGTATCCGGGTCGTTAGGATCGCCCCAGGTACCAATGTTCCAGTCGTTCACCGTAGCACCTGCGTAACCCGAATCACGCTGTTGTACCACGGCAGCCACATTCACTCCGAAAGTGGCCTCTTCGTTAGTCCAGTTCATCAGGCCGGAGAGCTCTGGTGTAATGTCGTCGCCGGCGCGGTTAGTGGTGTCGTGCACCGCTTTGGCGCCAACGGTGGCGCTAAAGCCCGGATTATCCAGCGGTCGTGCGGTAATGATGTTGATGGTGGCACCAATCCCGCCGGTAGCGATGTTGGCCTTACTGGTTTTATACACCTCAACGGCGCGAACACCGTCTGATGCCAGGTTACCAAAGTTAAACGCGCGGGTACCGCCACCACGGGTGGTACCATCGGCGCCACTGCCGCCGCCGTAGGTTTGTGCGGCAGGCATCATACGGCCGTTGAGGGTGATCATGTTATTCTCACCACCAAAACCGCGCACGGTGACTTCGTTACCTTCACCGTTGGAGCGGCTGATGGATACACCGGTAATACGCTGTAACGACTCTGCCAGGTTAGTATCCGGGAATTTACCAATGTCTTCAGCGGAAATCGCGTCGACTACGCCGACTGAATTTTGTTTGATGGATGCTGCCTCGGTAAGACTGGACTTCAGGCCGGTAACCTCAATCACCTCAACCAGGTCATCATCCGGTGTCTGCTGCGCCATCGCCGGTAACATTACGCTGGTGCCAAGCAGCAGCGATATGCTTTGCGTCAGTATCGTTTTCTTATACGGAAATTTAGATTTCATGTGTGCCCCGTTAATTTTCCTTAATCACTTGTTTACGACTTCCTTGCGTTGCTCCTGGCTATTCGGACCATTTAGTGGCGTCATTGCCGGACGCAAGCGTAAACAAACTGTTAACGAATGGTAGCGAGGTAGTGAAGAGCTGCTATTATTTTTTTTCACAACGGGATACCTATTAATCGCGTCGGGAAAAATAAAGATCCGGATAGCATCCGGTTCTTTCAGCTATTAATGGCCTGCAGTTTAAGGCGTCCCGGAGGTGAGGGAGGGGGGTAAATAATGATAATCCCGCAGTGCTAAACGAAGCGCAGTATTACCTATCGCAGCACCGAGCGCAGCAAATAGCAGAGCCCTTAAGAATGGCTGCAATGGCAGGCGGGATCTGGATTGATGTGAACAGGCTGGTAATGCGCCTGTGGATAATCGTTTGCGAGTGAGAAACGATGGAAAAAAACTACCTAATAAGCCAATTGCAAGACCTTGAGGGAGGCTGTCAATCAGCAGGCCGTCGCTACCTGCCATGGAGATTGTTGCCTGCCCGGCAAACACGATAAAAACGAATATCAGGCTGAAAAATGCGTTTATCACCCCGCCGATAAGGGTCTCTCTGAAGATATAAGCCGATAACGATTGGTCAGGCTGCATTAGATGAGTTTCCTGTGATGATCTGGTTAATTAAATGTAAATTTAATCCTCGTGTTAGCGGTTAACAAATCGTTTATATAGAGCTCGGCATTGATAAAATTGATACCTGTATAAGCGGCATCACAAGCATGTATTTGCTAACGCGAATGTGTGTACGCAAAAGGCGAAGTGCGTAGGTTTAAGGTTTGGTTTGTTCCAGTATGGTTAAGAAGCTGGCCTGCAGGCGGGTGGGTGTCCAGCCCTTGCGCAGGGTGTAACCGATCTGCCTGGCCGGGTCGCCTAGTTTGAGCGGACTCACCGCCAGCAGGCCGGCCTGTACGTCTACCTCCACCTGCCGGGCTGGCAGCAAGGCCGCGCGGTCGCTGTTTATCAGCATTCCCCGGGTGGCAACCAGCGAACTACATTCAATAATGTCACCGGGTACGGGTAACTTCATGGTGGCGAACAATTCTTCAAATATGGCCCTGGCTGGCGTCCCGGTTTTAGGCACTATCCATTTTAGTGATGACCAGTGGGTAGCGCTGAGCGTAGGCTCAGTAGCAAGCGGGTGACCATGGCGAAACACCAGCGACAGGTTGTCGTCGAACAGATGATGCTGGGTAATTTCATCACTCAGCGGCGGGAAGCGCAGTGCACCAATTAATATATCTATCTGACCGTGCAACAGGGCATGTAGCTGCTCTTCATAGGGGCCGTCCACAATGCTGATGTGCGCCTGTGGCGCCAGCTCGGTGAGCTTTAGCACCGCGTTAGGAATAATACTGGTGCGGGTTAATGGCAGGCTACCCAGTTTGAGTGAACCATGGCCGGAGCCTGCCAGCTCCTGCAATTCATCCAGTCCCTGCTGTAGTTCCGCAAAGTACAGCCCGGCTAAACGGCTTAACTGACGTGCCCGCCAGGTAGCCTCAACGCCCGTAGGAGAGCGGGTAAATAAACTCTGCCCGCATAGTGTTTCGAGCTCCTTTATGGTGCGGTGAAGGGTGGGTTGGGTTAACCCCATGACTCGTGAGGCCGCGGTGTAGCTTTGGTGTTCGACCACCTGGATAAGGGCTGCCAGCTGGCGCGCACCAATGCCCCTAAGGAAGATCAGCCGGGCAGTGCGGTCGGCATTAAACAGGGTATTGGCAAAGTGCTCAATATAAGCAAAGCCGCGCTCAAAACGGCGCAGAAATACCTCTCCTTCCGGCGTAACAAACATGCCGGTGGTGGCCCGTTTAAACAGCGGTACGCCAATAGACTTTTCCAGTTTTCGAATGCTCTGAGTAAGCGCCGATTGGGTTAAGTGAACATGCCTTGCCGCCTCGGAGAGATTAGCATGCTTGCGAATTTCCAGCGCGCAGAACAGGTGTCGGATATTAAATTGCACAGCATTTGTCTTTGGTATTTTTTATCATTATAGAAAATCTTAATGGACTTTTACATCTTTCTAAACGGAATTTCACCGCTGCCAGGCGCATACTGATGCCATCAGAAATTACTTCACCGAGGCTGTTATGGCGGTATGTGTTACCGGGTGTCCACGCCCATCTAAGCAAACAATCGAAAATTACGCAGGGGCTGAGGCGGCCACAGTGCACGAAGCACAGGGGCGCAAGGGGCTGATGGCGGAATACATGACGCCTATCTATAAGCCGGCGAAAATTGCCGGGCCTGCGGTGACCTGTCAGGTAGCGCCGGGCGATAACTGGATGATTCATGTTGCGGTGGAACAGTGTCAGGCAGGGGATGTGCTGGTGGTTGTGCCAACCAGTCCTTGCATTGATGGCTTCTTTGGCGATCTGCTGGCCACCTCTTTGAAAGCCCGCGGCGTGCAGGGGCTGGTTATTGCTGGTGGCGTAAGAGATACCGCCACACTGGAAGAAATGGCATTTCCGGTATGGTCGAAAGCCATTTATTCGCAGGGCACGGTGAAAGAAACCATTGCCAGTGTTAATGTGCCGGTGGTGTGCGCCGGTGCGCTGGTAAACCCCGGTGATATGGTGGTTGCCGATGAAGATGGTGTAGTGGTGGTTGCCCGCGAGGAAGCCGACGAAGTTCACGAAAAAGTGCTTAAAAGAGTCGCCAACGAAGAGTCCAAGCGAGTGCGCCTGGCCAACGGTGAACTCGGGCTCGATATCTACAATATGCGCGAGCGACTGGCCGAAAAAGGCCTGCGTTATGTGACCTACGAAGAACATAACAGCGGTAATAAAGCGTGAGAGCCATTCCCTGCAGTTTAATGCGTGGCGGTACGTCCAAAGGTCTGTACTTTCAGGCTAAGGATCTACCGTCCGACAGCGCTGTTCGCGATCAAGTTTTGCTGGCGGCCATGGGGTCGCCGGATAGTCGTCAGATTGACGGCATTGGTGGCGCGCACCCGCTTACCAGCAAGGTGGCTATTGTCAGCCCGTCACAGCGGGATGATGCCGATGTGGACTACTTGTTTTTACAGGTGGTGGTCGACAAGGCTGTGGTCAGCGATGCCCAGAACTGCGGCAATATTCTGGCTGGTGTTGGGCCCTTCGCCATCGACGAAGGACTGGTAGCGGCTAATGAAGACGTAACCGATGTGCGCATTCACATGGTTAATACCGGTGCCCTGGCGGTTGCGCAGGTACAGGTAAAAAATGGTAAGTCCGTGTATGAGGGCGATGCCGAAATCGACGGTGTGCCCGGTGGGGCAGCGCCGGTGCTTATAGACTTTCTGGATATCGCCGGCTCCAGCTGTGGGGCTTTACTGCCTACGGGGAACGTTACCGATACCTTTGAAGGCGTCACTGTAACCTGTATTGATAACGGTATGCCGGTAGTGATGATGGAAGCGCAGGACTTCGACCTTCAGGGCGATGAATCTCCTGAACAACTGGAAGCCAATGCCCGGCTAAAAGACAAGGTGGAAGCCATCCGCTTACAGGCCGGTAAGAAAATGAACCTGGGTGATGTGAGCAGTAAAACCGTGCCAAAAATGACCCTGGTTTCGGCGCCGGTAAATCATGGCTTACTCAATACCCGCTCATTTATCCCTCATCGAGTACATGATGCGATTGGCGTATTAGGCTCGGTCAGTGTGGCCACTGCTTGCGTTATTAAGGGCGCGGTGGGTAATAGCTACCTTGGTGAAGACCACGACTATTCCGCTTTGAATATTGAACATCCCACCGGCCAGTTTACTGTGGCCATGGAGGTGGAAGGTGAGGAGTCGGCAGACACACTTACTATACGTCGCGCGGCATTACTGCGCACCGCGCGCTTGCTAATGCGGGGAGAGGTAATGATCCCCGATACAGCATTCGCTCAGGATTAATTTTATTCGTACAGGAAAAGGCACTAGTTATGATTATTGATTGCCACGGCCATTACACCACCGCACCGGAACCGCTTCAGCTGTTCCGCGAAGCACAGCTAAAAGCGTATCAGGATGGCAAGGCACTGCCTGAGGTTCCGCATATCAGCGATGAGCAGATCCAGGACAGTATTGAAAAAAACCAGCTGCGTTTATTGATTGAACGCGGTTCAGATATGACCATTTTCTCACCCCGGGCGTCAGCCATGGCTCATCATGTTGGCGATGAGGCCGTCTCAAAACAATGGACCAGCGCCTGTAACGACCTGATCAAACGGGTTGTAGATCTGTACCCTCAGCATTTTATTGGCGTGTGTCAGTTACCCCAGTCGCCCGGCGTGCCGATTAAAAACTCCGTCGCAGAACTGGAGCGGTGCGTAACAGAACTGGGCTTTGTAGGCTGTAACCTAAACCCGGACCCTTCAGGCGGTCACTGGACATCCAAGCCTCTGACCGATAAAAGCTGGTACCCCTTCTATGAGAAGATGGTAGAGCTGGATGTGCCAGCCATGATCCATGTCTCTGGATCGTGTAACGAAAACTTCCATGCCACTGGCGCCCATTACATGAACGCCGATACCACGGCCTTTATGCAACTGCTGCAGGGTAATCTGTTTAAAGACTTTCCCGAGTTGCGCTTTATCATTCCACACGGCGGCGGCGCGGTGCCTTACCACTGGGGGCGCTATCGCGGTCTGGCCGATATGTTGAAACAGCCGCCATTACGAGAGCACATGATGAAGAACGTGTTCTTTGACACCTGCGTTTATCATCAGCCGGGCATCGATTTGTTATTTGAAGTCATCGATCTGGATAACATTCTGTTTGGCTCAGAGATGATTGGTGCGGTACGTGGCATCGATCCGGAAACCGGCTATTACTTCGACGATACCAAACGTTACATCGACGCGCTGGACTTAACTGACGAGCAACGTAAACAGGTGTATTCCGGCAACGCGCGCAGGGTTTATCCGGGCCTGGATAAAAAACTGAAAGAGCTTGGCATTGGCTGATAATTAGCCACGGGCACACCGTCAGGACCCAATGGTGTGCCCGCCCTTTACTTCGACGACTCTTTAGCTTTCTTTTTATCCCTGATCCAAAGTAAGCCGCTTTTCGATTTCTTGTTTTCGAATAAATCGATGGCCATGAATAAGTCACTGAGCTTTTTGAAGCCGTAGTTTCGTTGATCGAATGAAGTATGATTAGAGATATGGTTGCCGATTAAACCTAACTGGGCCCAGCCGTTGTCCTCGCTAACCGCATCAACTGCCTGCCTCAGTAGATTCATTAATCTGGTATCACTCTTCAATTTTTGATGTTGTGTTTGAGATGTAGTTTCGGGGTCCGGTTCACTTTCTTTGTCCAGGTAAAGAAACCGCGAACAACTGTTAACAAAGGGTTTGGGGGCTTTGCGCTCGCCAAACCCCACTACAAACTTTCCTTCGGCGAGGCACCTGGTAACTAAGGGAGTAAAATCACAATCTGAAGAGACTAAACAAATAACATCCACATCTTTAGTATAGAGGACATCCATTACATCAATCACAAGTGCTATGTCTGTTGCGTTTTTGCCTTTTGTTAAATCAAACTGCTGCACTGGCTGGATGGCGTATTCATGAAGCAGCTCTTCCCAGGATTTTAAATTTAGGTTTTTCCAGTTTCCGTAGGCTTTTCTGATGTTTACCACACCATGTTTGGCGAGCTCAGACAGAATTTTATCTATTTTTGCCGCCGGTGCATTATCAGCATCAATAAAAATAGCTATCTTTTCTTTATCTTTCATGTTCTTCCCTTGAACTGGGGCGGTGTTTAAGGCCCGATATCAATACAAGTGTAGCAGCCACAAAACACCCCTACCGTATCAGTATAGAAACCGGAGCTTAGTCTTATATAACTAACTATCTGTAAACCGTTAAGCCCTCTCTTCAAATGTTAATTTCCCCTTTCTTTGTGATTGATATTGATTGAAAGTGATTTTTTGTGTAATTTGTTTCAGTATTGTTAATAGAAGGTAGTCTTACAGGCTGTCTTTGCTTGTGTCGTTGAATCGGCTTTGTCCGTTGGGAGCCTTTAATGCTGAACGCCGTTGTAGATATTGGTAAAACTCATATTAAATTGCTGGTGCTTGAGGATGGCCAGCAGCAGGCTTGTTTTACCAATAAAAATGCACCGCAGGATGGGCTTTATCCACAAGCCGATACAGATGGCATCTGGCAGTGGCTATGTACTACGTTGAGCACTTATCCGCGTACGGGGGAAATTGCAGCGCTGATTGTTACTACTCACGGCGCCACAGCGGCGTTGGTAAACCATAACGCACAAGACCGCAATACAGCGCTGGTGCTGCCAGTAGTTGATTACGAGTTTGATGGCGTGGAAGGGTGTAACGACGACTATGCTGGTGTTCGCCCGGATTTTTCTGAAACCCTGTCGCCGCAATTACCGGCAGGGCTTAATCTCGGACGGCAACTGTTCTGGTTACAGCATAAGTTTGCTGAGGCGTTTGCCAGTGTAACCCATATTCTGATGTACCCGCAGTACTGGGCGTGGCGACTGGGCGGCGAGCCGGCCAGTGAAGTGACTTCTTTAGGTTGCCATACAGACCTGTGGCAGCCGCAGGGGCAGGACTATTCTTCGCTGGTTGATAAATGCCAGTGGCGAGAGTATTTCCCGCCGATACGAAATGCCTGG
>DDJQ01000107.1:0-1982 GCA_002339125.1 Alteromonadaceae bacterium UBA2620 | reverse complement strand
CCCGCCGATACGAAATGCCTGGGATGAGTTGGGCTGCGTGAGTGAACAGGTGGCTGAGCAAACGGGGTTATCTACAACCTGTAAACTCTATGCCGGGATCCACGACAGCAATGCCAGTCTTCTGCGTTATCTGCCAGTTGATAATAACAGTAACCAGACCCTGAACGTCATTTCCTCCGGCACCTGGACCATCATCATGCAAACAAACCGGCCGGTGGATAACCTGAAAGCGGCGCGGGATACGCTGGCCAATGTGGATGTCTTCGGCCGCCCGGTTAGTTGCGCCCGCTTTATGGGCGGGCGTGAATACGAAACCATCTGTCAGCTCCTCGGTGGCGATATCGGTATGGGGACCGAAGCCGCGGCTATTCAACAGGCTATCGATGAGCGCTGGATGGTGACTCCGGATTTTAGTCAGGGCAACGGGCCTTTTGGCCATGCCCAACCGGCTTTATTGTGCCCGGACAAACCACCGTCGCCGCAGGCCATTGCAACCCTGTACTGTGCGTTAATGATCGATCAGCGCCTTAACGACCTCAACGCCAGCGGGCCGGTGTACATTGAAGGGGCGTTTCTGAAAAACCCGGTGCTCTGTCAGTTGGTAGCTCAACTTCGGCCCCATCAAACGGTTATGCTCTCCTCGGATAATACCGGTACGGTAATGGGGGCGGCGGCACTGATGAACTTTAGCAACAGGCAGCAACAGATTACCGACCTGGTCCCTTGTGCACCTGCTACTTTTAGCCAGCTGACACAGTATAAGGCGCAGTGGTACCAGGCAATTGCGACCCAGGCAGCTCAGTAGTAATCGTAACGAATCATCACAATCAATCATATTTTAGCTTTTATGATTGATTGTGAACAAATAGGTGACTATATTAACTCCCTGAACAACAACGAATATAAGGGCAGTATAATGCTTGAAAAGCAGCGTCATCAGCTGATTCTGGACATTCTGGATGAAAGTACCTTTGTTAGCGTGAGAGACTTGTGTAGCCAGCTGGATTCCTCTGAAGCCACAATTCGTCGCGATTTAAATAAGCTGGCTGATGCCGGAAAAATCAAAAAAATTCGTGGTGGCGCGCAAGTGCTAGACGAGCGTGCGGTTTCCAACATTAAGATTTCCGGTAATGCCTTTTTAGTCGACAAAGAGCGTAACACCGACACTAAGCGCATGATTGCCAAAGCGGCTACCGAACTGTGTGAAGACGGCGAAGCCATTATTATTAACGGTGGCTCCTCAACCTTTATGATGTCAGAGTTTCTGGCTGAAAGGCGGATGAATATCCTCACCAATTCTTTTGTACTGGCCCATGAATTACTCGAAAACAGCCAGAATCAGGTGACCTTGCCTGGCGGCGAGGTGTACCGTAAGCAAAGCATTATTCTGAGTTCTTTTGAAAACGACACCACGCAAAACTATCGTGGCAGTAAGATGTTTATGGGCTCGCCCGGCGTTAGTGAGTTTGGCGTAATGGAAACTGATCCGTTATTAATTCTGGCCGAGCAAAAGCTAAGAAAACGGGCTGATAAGCTGATTGTGCTGGTGGATAGCAGCAAAATAGGCATTAAAGGTAACCTTATCTTCTGCGGACTGGATGCGGTGGATACCATCATTACCGATAGTAATGCTGATCCGCAGGCCCTTGATAAAATCCGTCAATACGGGGTGAATGTTGTGGTGGTGCAAGCCTGCGGTTAGCTCCCACACCTGCTCAGTATCATTTATAGAAAGCCGGCATTGCCGGCTTTTTTAGTGGTGTGCCGGGCATGGCGCGTGGTGTTTCGACACCGTTTAACTCACTGTGGTGGTGAGTTGATGACTTGGAGGTGAAAGTCCTCTGCACACCCGGCAAGGGGAAGTGCTAGCCGAACGGCAAGGGTGTTCATCGCGAGGTGAAATCTGAAGGAAGCCGAAGGCAAAATGCTGGCCTGACGAATAGGAAGCGGTTTAGGCTTTGTTGCAGGGTGAGGTGGCCAAT